>JBBINO010000049.1:16261-19176 GCA_037443845.1 Acidobacteriota bacterium | reverse complement strand
TCTTGGCGTCTTGACCTGTGAAGATAACTTGCCCGCCGCACGAAGTGCGGCCGTCCCGGCGCCGTTAGGCCTAGGGGGGCTGGCCGCCGGGAAGAAAACGTAAAGGGTGAAGCGTCAGTGGTGGCGACTCTTAACCTCTTCACTCTTAACGCTTCACTGCCTAACCAGATCTTCCGACGCCGCCGGCGTCCCCCCAAGGGGGGTGGAGAGAGATTGCTTTAGCTGCCTAGCGGCAGCCTCCAATGACAAGATCAGGGGCCTTCCGAAAGCCCGAAGGGCGAGGAGACGCGGCGGAACGCGCGGAGGAAAGTGGGCTTCGGATATAAAGACGGCTTCGCTTTCCGATGCGCGGCCTAAGCGGCTTCGAAGAGCGCCGAAGGCGCGAGGAAGGCCCCGATGCCCGCCGCGAAGCGGCGGCGTCCATCGGCCTTGCGCCTTCGTTGCCCGCGCACCACGCGAACTACGGGCCGCTCAAATCAACGCCGTACTTACAAGACACTAGACACAAGACACCAAACACTTCTTTTCCTCCGTGGCCTTCGCGCATGTAACGCACCTATATTCTTCCCTCTGTGTCTCAGCGCCTCCGCGGTTCAATCCTTCCCTTCGTGGCCTTCGTGACCTTGGTGGTGAGAATTCCTTTCTCGCCGCGAAGCGGCGGCGGACGGCGGCGCTTTGAAATAAGCGCGCTCGCTGGTTTATAATTGGGCCGTTCTATTCGCGCGCACGCGCAGGGCGTTTCGCGCAAACGCTTAAAGGAGAGAGGAAAGATGCCCCAGTACCTGGCCGACTTTCGCGACGTGAAGTTCAACCTTCTCCAATGGCTCGACCTTGACCCGATTTTGAAGCACGATGCGTTCAAGGAGTTCGACCGTGACGCATTCGAGGTGATACTCCAGGAAGCCCTCAAGGTCTGCAAGGGAAGCGTCTCCGCCTGCAACGAAGCCGGGGACAGGACCGGCGCATCGTGGAAGGATGGCAAGGTCACCATGGCGCCCGGCTTCCAGAAAGCCTACGACGACCTCGCCGGAAACGGCTGGATCAGCCCCACCTCCCACCAGGAATTCGGCGGCATGGGCCTGCCCGAATGCGCCGGCACGGGCATAAGCGAATTCATTATGGGCGCCAACACCTCCCTGAGCCTCACCGTTCTTCTCACGAGGGGCGCCTGCCACCTCATCGAGAGCTTCGGCACCGACGCGCTCAAGAATACCTACTGCGAGAAGATGTACTCGGGCAAGTGGACAGGCACGATGTGCCTCACGGAGCCGCAGGCCGGCAGCGACCTCGGCGACATCAAGACGAGGGCCGTCAAGCAGGAGGACGGCTCCTACATGATTTCCGGCGAGAAGATCTTCATCACCTCCGGCGACCACGACCTGACCGAAAACATCGTCCACGCGGTCCTGGCGCGGACGGAAGGGGCGCCTTCGGGCGCGAAGGGGCTCTCCCTCTTCGTGGTTCCCAAGTTCCGCGTCAACGCGGACGGGAGCTTGGGCCAGCCCAACGACGTTGCCTGCGCCAACATCGAGCACAAGCTCGGCATCCACGGTTCGCCCACGTGCAGCCTCGTCTTCGGCGCCAACGGCGGCTGCCAGGGTTTCCTGCTCGGGAAGGAACGGCTCGGCCTCCTTCTGATGTTCCAGATGATGAATACCGCCAGATACGAAGTGGGCGTTCAGGGCATGGCCATCGCCTCCGCCGCGCACCAGGCGGCGCTGGCCTACTCCAGGGAGCGGCTACAGGGACGGAGCTACCTCGACAGGGGCCCTTCGGCACCGCAGGTGCCGATCATCGAGCACCCGGACGTGCGCCGCTCGCTCCTTTGGCAGTCGGCGATGGTCCAGGCGATGAGGGCGCTCGTCTCCTACACGGGATGGCACCTCGACATGGCCGCCATCACTAAGGAAAAGGAACACGACTTCCACCAGGGCTTCGTCGAGCTTCTCACGCCCATTTGCAAGGCCTGGTGCTCAGACCGGGGCTTCGAAGTCGCGAGCCAGGCGATGCAGTGCTTCGGCGGATACGGCTACACGGCCGAGTTCCCGGCTGAGCAGTACCTCAGGGACGTGAAGATCGCCTCCATCTACGAAGGAACTAACGCGATTCAGGCGCTCGACCTGGTGGGGCGCAAGTTCAAGATGCAAGGCGGGGAGGTGGTGCGCCGCTCATTGAGCGATGCCGCGGGGACGGCGAAAACGATTGGCTCGAATCCCCTCTTCGCCCAGGCGGCGAAGCAATTGGGCCTGGCCGTCAAGACGGTCTCCGAAACGCTCGCCGCCGTCGCAGGACGAGACGACGTAGCGCTGATGAGCCTCTTGAACGCCGTTCCAATCCTCGAAAGCTTCGGCGACCTCATGGGAGGCGACCTGCTTCTTCGCCAGGCCGCCATCGCCAGCGACAGGCTTGCCTCGTTGATGAAGGAAAAGGGAATTCCGGCCGGCGGCGGCGATGCTGCCAGGGCCTTCATCAAAGACAACGACGAGGCGCGCTTCTACCACAACAAGGTTGAGGCCGCGCTCTTCTACTCAAGCCGCGTTCTGCCCTTCGTCGAGGCGCGGCTGAGCTCCGTAAGGAATGGCGAGGCGGCGGCGATGACGGCGGTTCTGTAGCGCTTTGGGACCGGCCTGAATCATGCGCATTCACGGGGGCGGGGTTCCGCCACCGTCCCGCATTTGGGCCGAATCTTCAGTGGAGGCGGCGTTTTATATTTCGCGGCCCGCAGGCAAAGCCTTGGCGGGCCGCTCGGGTTGTCCTTCGGACCGCGGCCGCCCGGAGTGAACGCTGGCAATCTGATGGCGTTCTCCGCGATGGTGATGGTGCCTGATTGGCGTCCTAATTAAGGAGTAACTCTCGTCATATCCCGTAAATCTCGGCGTACTTCTCCTTGAGGTAGGAGATAAACGGCTCGGCGC
>JBBINO010000049.1:8086-16161 GCA_037443845.1 Acidobacteriota bacterium | reverse complement strand
ATCCCGTAAATCTCGGCGTACTTCTCCTTGAGGTAGGAGATAAACGGCTCGGCGCCGAGCGGCTTCCCGGTGACCTTGCGGCAAAGCTCGTCAGACAGCAGCAGGCGCCCGTGGCGGTGGATATTTTCGTTGAGCCAGCTCTTGACGGCCATCAGTTCGCCCTTGGCCAAACGCGCCGCGAGGTCTGGAATATCCTTGAGCATCGCCTCCCTGAACTGCGCGGCATAAAGGTTGCCGAGGGCGTAGGTGGGGAAGTAGCCGATTAGCCCCGCTGACCAGTGAATGTCCTGCAGGACTCCGTCGCGGTCGTCCGGCGGAGTGATGCCGAGGTACTCCTTCATCTTGGCGTTCCACAGAGCGGGAAGCTCCTTTGGTTGCACCTTTCCCGCCAGAAGGCCGCTCTCGATGTCAAACCTGAGGAGGATGTGCAGGTTGTAAGTGGCCTCGTCCGCCTCGACGCGAATCAGGCTCGGCTCGACCGTATTGATCGCCCCATAGAACTGGTTCACGTCCACGCCGCCAAGCGCCGCCGGGAAGGCCGCCTGGAGCTTTGCAAAGCGCGACTCCCAGAATGGGCGCGAGCGGCCGATGATATTCTCCCAGAAGCGGGATTGCGATTCGTGAATGCCCAGCGAGCAGGCCTGACCCGATGGGTCGCGGAATTTCCGGGGGTTGAGCCCCTGCTCGTAGATGCCGTGTCCCGCCTCGTGCATGGCGCCGAAGAGGGCGGCCGGAAGAAAATCCTCCATGTACCTCGTCGTCAGCCGGACGTCGTTCATCGTGCCGTTCGTGAAGGGGTGCGCCGACTCGTCGAGCCTTCCCGCTTCGAGGTCGAAGCCCATCTCGGTGATGATTTGACGACAGAAGGCCCGCTGGCTCTCCGCCGGATAGTGGCGGTGAAGGATCGAAGCGTCGGGGCGCTTCGGCGCGCCTCTCAGCGCGTCAAGCAACGGGAGAAGGCGGCCTTTGAGGTCGGCGAATATACGCCGCAGCTCGGCTTCGGTCATCCCCGGCTCGTACTCGTCCAACAGCGCGTCATAAGCGCTCGCCGTCTTCAGCCGGTCCGCCATTTCGCGCGTCAGCGCGACGACCTTCTCCAGGTAGGGGAGGAACGACGCGAAATCGTTTTTCGGGCGCGCCTCTTCCCAGGCGCCCTGCGCCAGCGCCACGGCCTGCGCCCGCTCGGTCACCAGCCTCGCCGGCAGTTTGGCCTCGCGGTCGAAGAATCGCCGGGCCTCGCGGACGTCGGCGCGCGCGGCCGCGTCCAGCGAAGAATCTGATTCCATCGCGGTGATCGCCTCGCCAAGCGCCGGATCGGTCGCCAGCGCGTGCACCTGTCCCGCCAGCGCCGCCGCCTGGTTGGCTCTCTGCCCGGCCCCCTTATGAGGCATCATCACCTGCATGTCCCAATCGAGGTTCTGCTGGGCTTCGTTCAGATCATGAATCAACCGGACCTTCTCGTAGAAAGAGATCGCTTTGTCCATGAGAAAACGCCCCTCCCTAAAACGACCTGTACGCTTCGCGCCTGTGCCTGACATAGTGAATAAGAACCTTGCGCGCCGCGTGGTCCACGCCATAGATGACTCGATAATCGCCAATCCTGATGCGATAAAGATTTTCGGCGCCCGAAAGTTTCACAACGCCCCTTGGCAGCGGCTCCCCGCCAAGGGCTTCGATCCCGTCCCAAATGCGTCTGGCTGAAGCTTTAGCTATTCCGCCAAAGTCCTTTTCGACGGATGGCTTGACCTCGACCCTATAGAACATCATCGTGCTTAAGCCGCTTTTTCATGGCTTCAAGGCTTACCGCCTTTTCGGGCTTGCGCTCCGCCACCACGGCAAGGTCATGGAGATCCCTCATCAGCTTCTGGTATTTCTTTATTGGAAGCAGAATGGCCTTCTTTTTCCCCTGTTCATCAACAACAAACTCGTGAGCCTGCGGTCCCATGTTGACTCCCTTCATTGAAGCCTCGCCCCTGGCGGGGCCTCTGCTGCAAGACTATCTTCTCATCAGCTTCGCCGCTTCCTTGGCGTGGTAGGTGATGATAATGTCCGCCCCGGCGCGGGCGATCGAGGTGAGCGTTTCAAGTATGATCCTGTCGTGGTCCACCCACCCCATCTTCGCGGCCGCCTTTATCATCGCGTACTCGCCGCTGACGTTGTAAGCGGCGACGGGCACTGGGGACATCTCCTTCACCCTTCTCAGCACGTCGAGGTAGGCGAGCGCCGGCTTCACCATGACGATGTCGGCCCCCTCCTCTATGTCGAGCTGGACTTCCCGCAGCGCCTCGTCCGAGTTGGCCGGGTCCATCTGGTAGCTCTTGCGGTCGCCGAACTGCGGCGCGCTGTCGGCCGCCTCGCGGAAGGGGCCGTAGTAGGCCGAGGCGTACTTGGCCGAATAGGCCATGACCGGAACGTTCTGGAAACCCGCGTCGTCGAGTACTTCGCGGATCGCCCCGACGCGGCCGTCCATCATGTCCGACGGGGCGACCATGTCGGCTCCAGCCTCGGCGTGCGAGAGCGCGGTCGCGCAGTGAATGGCGACCCCCTCGTCGTTCAGAACCACGCCCTCCTTGCTTACTGGCGCGCAGTGGCCGTGGTCGGTGTACTCGCAGAGGCAGACGTCCGTGACGACCAGCAGGTCGTTTCCGAAGGCCTTCTTCGCCGCCCGAATCCCCTTCTGGACGATTCCATCCCCGGCGTATGCGCCGGTCCCCATCGCGTCCTTGTGGTCCGGGATGCCGAACAGCAGCACCGCCGGGATGCCCAGCTTCCTGACTTCGCCCATCTCGCCAAGCGCCATGTCAACCGACTGGCGGAAGATCCCCGGCATCGAAGGGACCTCCTCCTTGACCTTCCTCCCTTCGCAAAGAAACATCGGATAGATGAACTTCGCAGGGTCGAGGCTCGTCTCCCGCACCATCCCGCGGATAAGCGCGCTCGCGCGAAGCCGCCTCGGCCGCTGGACGAGGCCCAGATCGAAGGGGCGCTCCTCCTCGTGGAGGTGCTCCATTTCATGTCCCGTGGCTCCCGGCTTTCTTGCCCTTGGGCTATTCTTCCTGGCCATCTTCTTCTCCCCAGTAGAACTCGTTCGCGCAGTTCTCGCTGCAGAAGACCTTTCCGCCCATGTCGTACTCGCACCGGTCACAGACGTACTTGTGGCACATCGGGCACTTGGAAAGCTCCATCCACTTTTCCGCCCGCCCACAGATTTCACAGTACTCGCCCTTCTCCCGCTGGAATTTTTCGCCAGGCTCGTCGTCGTCAAAAAGTCCCATCGCGGCCTCCCTTGGCTGAGTATATCAAAAGAAGAGGACGATTCTCACGATTTCGGCCGGGCGGCAAATACCTGCGCAAAGGCCGGGTCTTTAGCCCACCCGTTGACTTCCTCGCGCGTCGCGTGCTTCCAGACCTCTTGAAAGCTTGCTTCCGCCTCTTTCATGCGGCCTTCCCGAAGCAAAACCTCACCCTGAAGCAGGTATGCCCTCGCTAAATCTGGGTTTTGTTGCAGCGCCGAATCAATTTCCTTTAGGATCTCAGCTTCGGGTGCGGCGTCAAGAAATGCTTTCTCGGCAAGAGCCAAGTGCAGAACACCAAGTCTGTCCTCGCAGGAACTCAGCCCTGTCTTTGCGACGATTGCAGCCTCGACGTTCTTGCCCTGATCCAAAAGTGTGGCGACCCATAGCGTCCATGCCATGTGGTAATGGGGGTCAATTTTAATGGCACTCTTCCAAGACTCAATAGCTTTTACCGGATCGCTATTATGGTAGGCCTCCCCTACCAAGAAACGGACGAATGGATTTTCCGGATCCTTTCGAACCACCTTGACGAGGATAGCCAGTGCCTCGCTGTATTTCCCTTCCCCCAGCAGGATGTTGGCATCGTTAATAGGTTGCTCTACAGAGATAAAGTCCTTTGGGTCGCGATTAGAAACCGATGATGGAGAAAAAGTTTCCCCTATGTAACCTAAGCTAGCAAGTTTGCGAAACTCTTCCGCGGTAGTCAGTTCTGACGGCCTTGCCAGAGGCTCCGTGTGAATGTCCTTTTGCTCCGCTAACACATAGTCCTTGAACGCCTGAGCCGCCCCAGGATAATCCTTGACGATATTAGTGGCTTCTTTGGGGTCTGAGCGCAGGTCATAAAATTCCGGGCGCGGAGCCAGAATGTACTTGCTGTCCCCATCGGTGTCCCCGTAAAGCGCGGCCCACCCGTACGTCAATAATCCCTCCATGCTTTCTAGCAAGACCTTGCGCCCATCGAGGGGCGCGCCGCGGAGGGCCGGCACAAGGGATATGCCGTCGCTTTGAGCCTTGGGCAGGCCCGCTAGGTCTCTTATCGTGGGAGCCAGATCAAAGAGCGCCGCAAGTCCCTTCACCTTCCTTTCATCCACCTGTCCCGGCTCGTGTATAAGGAGCGGCACGTGCATGGTCGATTCATATAGAAATATGCCGTGGTCCATTTCGCCATGCTCTCCCAGCGCCTCTCCGTGATCACCGCAGAATATGACCAGAAGATTTTTCTCGTTCATCGTGCCCGATAAATCGGAGAAAAAAGCCTGGAGAGAGTGATCCATGTACGCGACCTCTCCGTCGTATGGAGCGCTTTTGTACTTGCTTCCGTAAGGCTCTGGCGCGGCGTAGGGCACGTGGGGATCGAAAAGATGTATCCAGCAAAAGAAAGGAGCCTTTCCTCCTGAAAGCCACGCCCGAGCCTTGCCCAGAGTCTCTTCCGCGTTGGCTTTCTGGTGGCCTTTCTTGACCCTGTCATAGAAGGATTCGTCATAGACGTCAAAACCTCTGTCAAGCCCGTAACGGCGCAGGAGGACGGAAGCGCTTATGAACGCGGCCGTATTGTAACCTGCGTCCTTGAAGGCTGGAGCCAGAAGCGGAATGGATTTCGGGACAGCCATTTCCACATTGACTCTTACTCCATGATGCATTGGCAGCCAGCCGCTCATGATCGTGGTATGCGAGGGGAGTGTCAATGGCACGTTTGACTCGCAGTGCGCAAAGAGGGTGCTTTTCTTCGCGAATCCATCAAGAAAAGGCGTCAGGCCATCTCTGTTTCCGTAGCATCCAAGCCTGTCCGCGCGAGTCGTGTCCAGCGTGATGAGGAGGACTGAAGGATGAGCATTGATCGAGGTGGACGGGGCGTTCCCGCCGCTTTTCTTGCAGGCCAGTCCCAAGAAGGCCAAAGAGGCAACGATGGTGACTTCAAGCAACGCCATTTTCAATCTCATTTTTCAGGCTCCTTGGGCATGTTCGCCACGTCTCTCCTTCCGTACAGGACTGAAATGCCATCCTTAAAAAGCAACTTCCAATCCTTTTCTTCCGCTAACTGCGAGGAGAGATAATTGTCAATGACGAGTAGAACATAATCAGGGTTTCCCTTTTTCAAAGTCTGGCGCCAGCCCTCGCGCGTTTCTACCGCGTCCTTCCATTCTTGGACGAAGCCTCGGGGAAACAGAAGGACGCCGGTTCGCGGGTCTATGAAGACGCGGGAGCCGGGAAGCTCCCAGACGATATACCCGCCCCAAGTGTACTCGTCGAAAATCTTGCCGGAGAGGTGATGGCGATTCATCCAAGCCACGGCTCGCACGGGATAGTCCACTCGAAGCAAATCTCCAGGCGTGACGAGCGGGTGCGATACGGCAAACGCAAATGACGAAGAACAAGCGACCAGAAGCGCGCCCGCCAAATACGGCGAAATTCTACTGGCGAATCTCTCCGCTGCATCATGTCCTATCCGGTTGAAGGCCGCCTCTGAGAGCGAGGCAACAAGCGGAATTGCCGGCAGAATGCAATCGGCCGTCAACCTGACGTGCAAGACCCCCATGAAGGCTATGAAGCCGAACCCCATCAAACTGGGCCAATGAATCTTCTTCGGAAATAGCGCCATCAGAATGCCAAGCACGCTCACGACGAAGAAAAACCCCAGGTTCTGGCCGAACGAATGGCGCCATATCGGCCACCACTCAGTCACCATTCCGGTGGCCGGGTCTCCCGCCGCGACGATGGCCGTTTTCCAAACCCCCCATCCAAACGGATTGACCAGAGTCGCCGCGCAAGCAAGTGGCACGGATGCCCATTCCCATATCGCCTCCGCGTTGAAACGCATCCCGGCCCGCAGCCAGCGGACAAGGGCGTAGCTTCCCAGCACCCATAGCCCGAGGGCGAAGAGCCCGTGCAAGTCGGCCCACAACGCGAATAGAGCCATTACGGCTGGAAGCCTGGCGCGAGCGCTGGTCCTCTCGAGGAGGAAGATCAGCATTGCCATGCAGAGCATGGACATTAGGTGCGTTCTGAATATCAAGTAGTGCCCAACTCCAGCCATGAAGACGGAGGCGCTGATGTAGCGAACGATTGGATGATATTTGCGCAGGGCGCCTATAACCAACAATACCATGGCTGAGACCAAAAGTCCCTTTAAGACCTCGAGCCCGGCATAGCCGCACGCCCGATAGGAACCGTAAAAAAACAACTGCGTCAGCCACTGCTGGTTGACCCACGGCCGGCCCTCAAACAAGTAGGTCCACGAATCTGGAAGAACGATGCCGTGCGCCAATACGATGTCTTTGCCGGCCCGAAGCTGCCAGAAGAGGTCGGGGTCAATGTGCCGGTTCAAGGCGACCGCCGCAAGGGCGCAGGCGGACGCGAAGAGCAGCAAGAATGCCGTCTGGCGCCAGCTGTGGCGGTTCAAGGACCAACTCCCGCTCTGCGAACCTATCATGGCGTCATTCCACTTCCATACGTCCCGCCGAGTATGGCCGAATCCTCCGGCGATCTCATGTCGGGCGGGATCTCGTCCAGAACTTTTCTCGCCTCGTCGCCTCTGCCTTGGCTAACGAGCACCTGCGCAAGCCTCCGGTAGGCTATGTAGGCACGCGGTCTAGCCGCTATGACCGCTCTCAAAACGGTCTCCGCCTCCTCCGGCCTGCCGGCCTGAAGGAGAAGGCTCGCCAGATTGAACCTGGGGAGCAGTTCGGAGGGGTTGAGGTCAAGCGAGCGGCCGTATGCTTGAAAAGCGCCATTCTGGTCGCCGCCTATTTGCATGGCCGCTCCCAAGTCATTCCAAAGCTCCGCGTTCCGAGGCTCAATTTTCAGGGCCTTCTTGAGATGACTGGTGGCGGCCGCGGCAAGCTGAAAATCGCTCTCCATCCTTCCGGCGTCTCTCAGCGCCTGGAAGAATTCTGGATCGTCATCCAGCACGCGAAGCGCGTCGTCAAGCGCTTTCCTGCGAGACGGAGCATCATCCGGAAGAATAGAGTAAGGATCATAAAATGCGAGCCGATGCTCCCGTATCCACTCCCGCAAAGCAGGCGTCTGCCTCGCAAATAGGGCGTACTTGGTTCCAACGGAGATCAGACTCCACCCTGGCAGGAGCCTTTGCGGAAAAGGATCCTTTGGGTACCGGGGCTTTACAAGCAGGATGTCGGCGTCAGGCCTTGGAGAACCCGTGAATGGCGGGACGAGGCCGCCCGGGTAGCGGTCGCGCGCTACCCAGATTTGCGGGGTTTCAAACCTTGGAACGACCTTTTTGAAACCCAGATGAAAAGCCAGTTCGCTGTTCCACTCCGGCTCTGATTGCAGGGTCCAGCCTCCCGGAGGTATGCCGCTCAGCAGATTCGATGCCTGGGCGGGGAGGGACTCGGCCGGGCCTCTGGCCACAAGCCATGCGGCAAATGGCAGAAGGAGAAGAAAGATGCCGGCGCGCGGCTCCTTGGCGGAAATTCGCGGCCGAATAAAGGCTGGCAAACTCGAAAGAGGCCGCAAAGCCATGCCGAGAAAGACGGCCAAGGAGGACGCCGAGAGAAGACGAATATCCCTAAATGAAGCGGCCACGCAAGCCACGCCCCACAAAGCCGCGAGATAAAACGAAGGGGAGCTTGGCATCGGGGGCGCGTAGCCCGCGTACCCGCACCAGGAAGCGGCAAATGGCAGAAACGCCTGCCCCGAAACAACCGCCGCCGCCCCAATCGGGTTGAGAAGCGGGGCGACGGCAATCGCCCAGCTTTTCTTTATAGGCGCCCGCGCCGTCAAAACGCAGATGAAGCCGCCTGCCAAGAACGAGCCATCGAA
>JBBINO010000049.1:0-7986 GCA_037443845.1 Acidobacteriota bacterium | reverse complement strand
GCGCCCGCGCCGTCAAAACGCAGATGAAGCCGCCTGCCAAGAACGAGCCATCGAATAAGGGCCAGGCGAGAGCCGCTAGAAATGCCAGCAATAATGACCGCTCGGACAGCTCCAGGACAAGTGCCGTCATGCCAAAGAACAGCGCATTCGGGCCCCAGGGCAAAAGCAACGCCAAACACGCCGCGCACGCCAGCCGCCCCAGGAAGCTTGCAGGATTCTCTAAGGACTTAGTTCCCGTCCCTGGTTGAGTCGGCAAGCGATCAGGATTGGCCGAAGGTGTCAGCGCCCCCAAGGTGCCTTTGATGCTCGGTTCTGAGTTGGGGCGCAACCTGAAGATGGCCAAGGCCAACAGCGCCGCCAAGACCGCCCTGATGAGATAAACCCCGGCCATGCCGAAAGCATTGTAAAAGCCCTGCCATAAAAGAAGCCCCAGCCAGCCCGGTTCGAGCGGAGAAGAGGAAGACGCGAGCCCCTGCCAGAGGCCGCCATCCTTTGGGCTTAGAAGAGAAACGGCCGCCACCGCCAGAATGGCCAGCGCCGTGCCGCCTTTTCGCAACGAGGCTCGTTCCAAGCTTTCCTCTCCGTCTCCATTATATATTACCTCGTCCCCTGGCAGTGGGTCACGCGGCATCGCGGCGCAGACATGGGCGCAAAGTGGACATATTGCGATTCAATGCCGCGCCGCATTGTTCTCCCCGCCGCGCCCGAGCCGCCCGTCCCTCTTCTCGCCTTCTCGCTTTCTCACCTTCTTGCCTTGCCTCCCTTCGCGATGAACGCCAACGAATGACGCGAAGGATGTCCATCTCTGTTATACTTGAAAGGGAGGCGCGGATGGCGACGATGCGTCTGGCAAAGGGGTTAGTTTGGCCGCTCTTCTTTTTCTCAGGAGCGGCCGCGCTGGTTTACGAGGTTCTTTGGGTAAGGCAACTGACCCTCGTCTTCGGAAACACCATCTACGCGACGGCTACGGTGCTGGCGGCATACATGGGCGGCCTCGCCCTTGGCTCCTGGCTTCTGGGACGAGTAGCAGATAAATCCCGGAGGCCGCTCTTTCTTTACGGCATTCTCGAAGGGGCGGTGGGAGCTTCGGCCCTGCTGTTTCCCATCCTCCTTTCCAGTTTCGTGCCTCTGCTCAAATGGCTCTACCGCTCGGGGCACCCGATCACGTTGGACGTTTTCCGGTTCAGCGCCGCCTTCCTGCTCCTGCTGGTCCCCACGGCGGCCATGGGCGGAACGCTTCCAGCGCTGGCCCGATTCATGGCGCGCCCGGAGCGCGCGGGGCGCACCCTCGGGGCGCTCTACGGCTTGAACACGCTGGGCGCGGTGGCTGGAACGATCCTCTCCGGGTTCTGGATGCTTCCCCAATTCGGCCTCTTCGGCACGACGGTGGCCGCCGCCACTGTCAACGCCCTGCTGGCGGCTTTGGGGATGGGGCTTGGCTGGGGCGCTTTCATCGAGCCGGAACTGGTCTTGGACGAATCCGCATCGAAAGAAACGCTTTCGAGCGAAGCCAAGCTTCTGCTGGGCGCCTTCCTTGTCTCGGGCGCCCTCGCTCTTGCGCTGGAAGTGCTCTGGACGAGAAGCCTTTTGCTGGTCTTCGGTAGCACGGTCTACTCGTTTTCAACGATGCTCGCGGTCTTTCTTCTCGGGCTGGCATTGGGCAGCGTCATCCTTGGGCTGTTTGTTGACAGGATACCGGGGCTGCTTTGGGCGCTGGGGCTGATTGAGGGCGGGGCCGGCATTGTCACCCTCATCGCGATTGGAAAGATGAATACGCTACCCCGCCTGTTTCTGGATGGGCTAATCGAGCGGGGCCTCGACTGGCATTCCTACATGGCCAGCAAGGTTCTGATCTCCTCGGGCATCCTTCTGCCCGTTTCTCTGCTGTTTGGCATGACCTTTCCCGTGGCGGCGCGCATGGCGGTCACCGGCGCGCGAGGCCTTGCCGGGCGGGTCGGCCTCCTGTATGCCTTCAATACGGTAGGCGCGATCGCCGGTTCGCTTGCCGCCGGGTTCGTGCTCCTCCCCGCCTTGGGCCTGAGGGGCAGTCTGGTGGCGGCTTCGCTGGCGGCTTTGGCGCTCGGCGCGTTTCTTTCCCTGGCGTCAAAAAGCGCCCCGCGCGCGCTCAGGTACGCGACGGCCTGCGCCCTTTTGCTGGCCGGCGGCGTCATGGCCTACCGCCTGCCTTCGTGGGACAAGAAGCTCTTGTCCGCCGGCGTTTATTTCCGCCCAGCCGACTACATGACGCCGGACCACAAGGCCAGCATTCTCAACCAGGTGCTTGGGGACGAGCGCCTCGTCAGGTACATCGAAGGCATGACGGAAACGGCCGCGGTGGTGGACATGCCTGTTGACAGGCGGTTCCTCGTGGACGGCAAGGTGGAGGCGACGACGCACTTCGTGGATATGCGCCTGCAGAGGCTCATGGGCCACCTGCCGATGCTGTTCGCGAAGAGCGGTGAGCGGGTGGTCAACATCGGGCTGGGTTGCGGGATAACCCTTGGGGCGGCAAAGGTCCATCCCCTCAAGGAGCTGACTTGCGTCGAGCTGGAGAAGAAGATTCTGGTGACCGCGCGGGATTTCGCCGTGCAGAACCACCACGTTCTTGACGATCCCAAGCTCAAAGTGGTTCTCAATGACGGCAGGAACCACCTTCTTCTCACCAACGCCACTTATGACGTTATCACCAGCGACCCCTTTGAACCGCTCGTCGGGGGCGCGGCGAGCCTTTACACCTACAACCATTTCTTAAACGGCCGAAAGCGCCTCGCTCCCGGCGGCATTTTCTGCCAATACCTCCCGATGTACCAGTTGAGTCCCGGCGATTTCCAGATGATCCTCCGCTCTTTTTGCAGGGTCTTCCCCCACACGAGCCTCTGGTACACGGGGCAGGACACGATCATTCTTGGAAGCACCGAGTCTCATGCCATTACCCTTGCGGCACTTAAGGAGCGCATGGCCTTCCCGGCGGTCAAGCAGAGCCTGGAGGAGATAGGCATCGCCACGCCGGAGCAGCTGCTCCAGACTTTCGTCATGGACCCGGGCCAGCTCCCGTCACTGCGCGCCGGAGAATTGAACACCGACGGCAACCCGCACATCGAGTTTTCGGCTCCCAAGAGCCATCTCGCCAACACGACCCCGCTGAACTTGGAGTGGTGCATCGAAAACTACCATCCTGAACAGCTCCCGCTCGTCAATGACGGCCCGGAGGCGAAAGCCGCCGCCGAAAAGGCCAGAGCGGTCGGGCTCTTGAGCATGAAGGGCTCGCTGGCTAGATTCGATGGCAGGTATGACGAGTCCCTCGGCTACCTCCGCGAAGCGCGCGCGCTGGATCCGGCCAACGCCGAAGTGCTCTACGGCCTCACCGCCTCCGCCAACATGGCGGCCACCGACCTCATGAACCACGGACGTCTCGCCGAGGCCAAAACTCTCTTGGATGAAGCCCTTGCGACCGGCCAACAGCCCATGAGCACGCTCGCCAATCTGGCCGGATGCGCCTTTAAGAGCGGCGACGCCAACGGCGCGCTTGGCTACATTGACCGGGCGATGGCTCTGGCCCCTCTGCTTCCAGACCTCGATTTGCAGAAGTCTTTGATTCTCCAAGCGCTCGGACGAAACGCCGAGGCGGCCGAATGGTGCGAAAGGGCGATTTCGTTGAACCCGGAAGTCGGCCGGGCCTATTTGATTCAAGCGGACATGGCTCTAAACGCCAACGACCACGGGCGCGCGCTGGCAGGGTACGAAAAGGCGGCGGCGCTCGACCCTGGGTCGCTGGAGCCCGGCGACTGGCTCACCCTCGGCATGCTCCGCCTCGAACGGCTTCGGTACGACGCCGCCTGTGCCGCGCTTGAGCGCGCCACGCGGAAGGACCCTTCAAACGTAAAGGCGTGGTACAACCTGGCAAGAGCGCGGCAATTGTCTGGCAAGACGATTGCCGCCCAGGAGGCTTTGGCAAAGGCGCGGGCGGTCAACCCTTCACTGGTGGACTCGTGGGCGGCCCAAGACCCGGCGTGGAGGCGATAAACGGCGCTTGGCGCCACCCTGTGCAATCGCCACGCCCGGGACGCAATCGCCCTCTGGAGAGGAAAAGCGTGAGGGGTGAAGCATGAGTCGTGGCGACGCTTAACCTCTTCACTCTTAACTCTTCACGGGATGGTCCACCACCGCGCCGCCCCTGTCTTGCATCCTTCACGTCTCACTTCTCACGTCTGACGTCTTACTTCTGCCGTCTCACGTCTCACTTCTTCCCGCTTCCCGCTTGCGCCTTCGTTGCCCGCGCACCAGGCAACCTCCGGACGGCCCAAACCAACGCCGGACCTACAAAACACCAAACACAAGACACCAGACACTTTTTTTCTTGCCCCCGCTCCCTTGCGCCCTCCCCCCGCCCGGCGCATTCGGCGCATTTTCCCTTCACCCTTCACCCTTTACCCTTAACACAATTGAACAAACCGCCTTCTTGCCGGGTATAGGTGAATGTAGGGGGTAACATGAACGGGTGGTTGCCTGAGTTGCCTGAAGAACTCCCGGAAAACATCAAGCCCAAAGCGGGCATGGCCGAAAGGATCGTTTCGGGCGTAAAGGCCAGAGAAATAAGAAGAAAGCGCCTCGTCCGCGAAGCGTGGGGCGGCTTTGCCGCCGTGGCTGCCGTGGCGGTCGTGGCGGTGCTTGTCATGCCCGCCTGGAACCAGATTGCCGGGGGAAACGCATCTTCCGTAGGGGCGGCCCTCCGCGGCCGCCCGGCGCAGGCCGCCGGGAGGGGACCCGGCCCGAAGGGCAACCCGAGCGCCCCGTCTGGCTTTGCCAGCGGGACGCGAAATGAATGCCCCTCCCCTACGGCCACCATTGACGCCGCCGCGCAGATCGCCGGGAGGGGGCAGAGCCCCTCCCCTACGGGCGCCATTCCCGCCATCGCGCCGCCGCTGGTCCTCTCCAAGGTTGACCACTCCGTCGAGGTCAGGTGGCAGGGCGACAAGAACGGCGAATACGTCGTCTACCGCTGCACCTCCCCAACCTTCGACCAGTGCTCGCTGGCCGACAAGGTCAAGGGCACGAAATGGGTTGACGCTTCAGACGAACCCGGTATAATCTATTATAGGGTTGAACCCAGCACCGGGAACGGCCGGCGGAATAATGGGTGATGTTTCTTTTCAACTAAGCCGCCACGCCGCCACGGTGATGGCCGAAAGAGAGATTGAATTGGCTTGGGTTGAAGAAGTCCTCAAAAGCCCTGAAGGCAGCGATCCCAAAGGAGATGGCACGGTCCACTTCTTCAAGCGTATCGAAGGCCACGGGGGCCGCTTCTTGAGAGTAATAGTGAATCCCGGCGTCAATCCGCCGAAAGTCGTGACGGCGTTTTTCGATCGCGGCCTTGGCAGGAGAAGCTCATGAAACTCAAGATTGACCGCGAAAATGACTCCCTGTACCTTAGGCTGAATGACTCTGAAATCGTCGAGTCGGAGGAGGCGGAACCTGGAGTCGTGCTCGATTTCGACGCCCAAGACCGCGTCGTCGGAATAGAGATCCTCAAATTGAGCACGCGGGTCGCGCCTGGCGACTTGCAGCGCGTCCTTTTGGAAACGGCTTGATTAGATTGGAGCCGAAGGGGTAGTTTTGGGTTTTGAGTTGTGAGTTTTGAGTTAATAAAGCGCACGAAGGAAGCAGCGTGGTGAAGAAAGGAGGGCGGCGGGAAAGGTCGGGTGTAGCGTTCCTGGGCGTCATTGCGAGCCTGCCAGCGGCAGGCGAAGCAATCCCCCCGGAACCGCGATGAGTCGCTTCACGGTAAGATTGCCACGGCTGGCTGGCGCCAGCCTCGCAATGACAAGGAGGTTCTCATGAAGAGAAACGTTTTGCTCGTACTGGCCGCGGTGGCCGTCCTAGCGATAGGCAGCGCCGCGATCGCCAGCAACATGGGGTTCAAGATCAGCATCCCGCTGACGGCGGGGTACTCGAACTATGTCTCCCTGCCTTATTACAATAGCTACACGACCGACAATTCTATGTATAGTGACATTACCACTTGCAATGGCGTCAACCGTTACAACAACGCCACAGGGGCCTGGCAGAGCTATACTGGCGGTAGAACGTCACTCTTCAATATCACGGCAGGCGAAGCATACGTCGTGACCGTGAGCAGCTCAGGTAATTGGATTGTCGTCGGCTCCCACAACCCGAGCCTCGCCTTGACTTTGACGGCAGGCTACTCCAACTATGTCTCCGTTCCCTACCACACGACGGCGACGAACGACAACGCCCTCTACAGCCAGATCACTGGTTGCAATGGCCTCAACAGATATAACAATGCAACGGGAGCTTGGCAAAGCTACACGGGCGGCCGGACGTCGCTCTTCAATATCACGGCAGGCGAAGGCTACGTCATCACTGTCAGCTCGACGACGTCCTGGACGCCGGCCCACTATTGAGCGAAGGAGGAGAGACGATGAATATGAAAAGGGTTCTTCTTGTTCTTGCCATCTCGGCCTTCGGGGCCATTGTGACGACCGCCCTTCTTGCCGTATGCGGCACATCTACCGTTGTTAATAACACTAACGGCTGGCAGCCGGCGGTCGGCGGTGGCGCGGGCCTTGGCACGACGGTTCTTTGCGGTTTCTGGCAGGTTGGTAACGGCGCTTCCGCAAACAGCGGAACATTGGCTCAGTCCAATATGGCCACCTCTTATAGCACGGGCTACTACGTTTCGACTAACTGGGCAAATGCCAACGTTGCAGGCTGTCCAGGTACGTATCCACCGACTGGCACAAGGACAGCCTTTCTTTACAGCATCTCCAACAGCAACAAAGGCCAGTACCTCATCATGAGCACAGCCTGGAGCACATCCGCTGCTAGGTACAACTTTGACGATATTTCCAACGGCCCGGGCAATACCCCATCGCCCATTCTCATTCCATCGGCTGCCAGCAGGTCGATCGCGGCGGTGACTGGCGGTTACGACTACACGCTAAACTGGACGGCCATGAGCGCGTCGGCCCTCAAAGGTTTTTACGATTCCGCCCCCGCGAACAACATTATTACGGGCCTGGCCGTATATTACAGCACGAGCGGCACTCAGCCCTCGAACGCCATAGGCGGCTGGACGCTTGCCGCAGGCGGCCCAAATTCCAGAACCGGTTATCTCAGTTGGGGCACAGCCGGATCCGACCCTGGGACGATAACCGTGTTCGTCCCCACGGGAACGACTTTTGTCGCTTTCTCTCTCCTGTTTGACGGCGCGGTCCCTGGCGATGGAATCCGCGAAACGCGATTCCTGGGAACGCCAGCCGTGGGCCCGACGGCTTCGCCTTTGTTCGCGAACGTGACGGCCGACCCGACCACCGTTGCCTGGACCTCCGGCGACGAGTCGCGCGTCGCTTCTTACCAGGCTTACTGGTCGCCCACGGCCAACGGCACCTACAGGCCGCTCGGCCAGCCCGTCGCCGCCAAGGGCGCGGGCCAGAGCTACAGCGTCAGCTACCGCGTGTTCGCGCCTGTCTATTACGTCAAGATCAAGGCGTCGAAGACCGACGGCACCGTGGACTGGTCCAGCGCGGTCAAGGTGACGCGCATCGCACCCGAGCCAAAGCCTTTTCCAGGCAAGCCTCTTCCCGGCAAGCCGGGTCTGAGGAAGTAACTCGCTTTTGAGGGGCGGGGCTTTCTATTTCGCGCCCCGCAGGCAGAGCCTTGGCGGGCCGCTTTGGTTGTCCTTCGGACCGCCCCCGCCCGCATTTTCATAAGGCCGGCCGCAAGGCCGGCCTTTTTTTATTCAGATATCTTTTGAACCACAGAGACACAGAGACACGGAGAAAGACGACTGATAGTTAAAGACAAAGAAGAGGGGCAAAGAGAGTGGGCATAGATCAGGATTCTTCCCTTAAGTACCCCTCTGCGCCTCCGTGCCGTGGTGAAATCTTTTGAACCACAGAGACACCGAGACGCGGAGAAAGACGACTGATAGTTAAAGACAAAGAAGAGGGGCAAAGAGAGTGGGGA
>JBBINO010000048.1:0-19760 GCA_037443845.1 Acidobacteriota bacterium | reverse complement strand
GGCCGCCCACTCATTCTTCGCCACCAACAGCCTCCAGAGGCGCATGTTTTATTGACCTCGCGAACCGTTGAGAGAACGACCGGCGCGCCGCCCAATCCCAAAGACGCCCACAGTCCCGCAAAGCCTCTCCTTCTTCCGCCCCCTTGACCTTTTTCTCTTTGGCCGCTAATCTTTCTAACCGCGGAGAGATGGCCGAGCGGCCGAAGGCGCCGGTCTTGAAAACCGGTTTCCCGCAAGGGAACGGGGGTTCGAATCCCTCTCTCTCCGCCAAATACACCCAAGGGGGACAATATCCCCCTTAGGCGCTCCTCCTCGCTACACTCGGAGTCGCTGAGCCCCCTGCTACTTTTTGGGCGCGACGGGCTTCCCCTCCCGCTCCAACTCTCGGCTGGTAAAGCCCACCGCAGAGGGATGGTTTCGAGGGGAGTCCTGCGGCTCCGGCCTCGCTGCCCACCCACCGCTTCTTCGAAGAAGCCCTTCGCACAAAGAAGATACGTTCGGGCAGAGCCCGTAACTCAGCCATTTATCAAGAGGGAGGCTCCGCCCCCCTCTTGACGCTCCACTTCGCTTCGCTTCGTTACGCTGAACTCCTCTGGCAAGGTTGGCCTAGAGTTCGGGCAAAGCCCGTAACTCGGCCGATATACCCAAGGGGGACTCCGTCCCCCTTAGGCGCTCCTCCTCGCTACACTTGGAGTCGCTGAACCCCCTTGTAAGGAGAGGGGCCGGGCGGGCCAGCGGGGGGGCCGGTTTTTACCCCCAAAAAGGCGGTTTTCTCCGCTTTTCGGTCAGCCAACAAGCTCTTCCATCGCGATTTCCCGGCTTGTCGGGACGCCGACAAGTGACGCCATCGCGATTTCCCGGCTTGTCGGGAGGCCGACAAGTGACGCCATCGCGATTTCTCGGCTTGTCGGAGCGCCGACAAGTGACGCTATCGCGATTTCTCGGCTTGTCGGGACGCCGGCAAGTGACGCCATCGCGATTTCTCGGCTTGTCGGGACGCCGGCAAGTGACGCCATCGCGATTTCTCGGCTTGTCGGGACGCCGACAAGCCACCAAATCGGGCTAAAATGGCTTGTTGAATCGCCGGCAAACGGCGTAACCACCTCTATTTACTGCCTTTTCCTCAATTCTGGGTGTTTTTCGTTCCCAACTGAGGCGCCGCTGGCCTCAAGGCTCAAGAACTGCATGGGTTACGGAAAAGTGCGAAAGAATCTTGACACAACCCGTAGCGGCGGGAGGCCCCCCGCTTTCGCGGGGCAGGCTTATGCGGGACACGTCCGATAAGTGGCCACTTATCGGAGGCAAGATGCAAAAGGCGTCACGGGAGGTTCGGAGCGTACGGATGCCCGGCAAGAAGCGAAGACGTGGAGCTTCGAGCCCTGGCAGCCGCGCGAACGAAGCCTGGGCCAGCGCCACTCTCGCGAAGGGCAACTTCTGGACCAGGCCGGAACGGTCGGGAAAGTACCCCCGGAACGCCTTTTGCCTGAGCCTGTCCTGAGGGCTTCATCGAAGGACTCCTCAGGAAGGAAGCCCTTGCGTGCACTGCAAGCTCAGCGACAAAGGCCACCGCCGCCGCTTGGCGGGGCGAAGAAGACTACCTCAACGGCATCCCAAGGGGGAAGGCTTGGGGCGGGAACGTATTTGGATATCAGCATCGTGCTGCCGACTTTGGTCTCCCCCTTGGTTTCAGATTTGGACTTCCGCAGAATTTAGCCGCGATTCTCCTCTTGGGCGAGAATATCTTGAGCGATGCTTTTGGCTTCGGACATGGACATCCACAGTCCCAAGAGCGGAAAAGCAATGAACGCACATGCTAGAAAAACGGCCAGCAATGTCACATAGCCAACAGCATCAAGAGCCATCATAAGCCAGCAAACGAATAAAAGTATTGGCCCAAAGCGGCTCTTGAAACAGACCGACGCGGTTTGCCCCTGGATGTAAATGGTACCATGTAAAGGGAAAAGGTTCGCCTGTGCACCAGGCGTGCGGTCCAAAATCATTTCCCTGAAGAAGAAAATTGTGGCACCGTTCACTATTCGGTAACGCCCGAGGGAGCGGCCTTGTGCAGTGCACATAACACCTTTCACCTCGGACGTTGGCTGAAAAAAACCCGGCAGGAAAGACATTCGTATACGAAAAAGCGTCGCTGTCATTTTGAAAGCTGGAGGCCAAAAATGTTCGATGGCGTATTTCTCCACAAGCAGGAATGCGATAGAACCAATACCCAAGAGAATATGTAACGCGCTAGGGCACCTCATGGCTCTCCCCACCATTCTGAAAAGTCATGGCTCTTCCAGGAGAAGAAGCTTCGCCGAAAAGCGTACCACTCTCATGGTCCCCAACAACCAGGTACGGAAATATGGCAAACTCCCGCACCGAGATTCCCGCCTACTCCAAAGGAAAGACCAGCAGAGAGACTTGATGCTCCAAATGAGCCTTCAACGCCTAGTACGTCCCGAGCGCCCCCTGCAGCAGCACCAAAGGCTATGCCTGTGGATTCTAGCCCCGAGCCGCTTGTGGCCCCCCAAATGGCGATTCCTCCTAGACCCACGCCATACGTAATGCCAACCCCAATATTACTGCCAGGCCACACAGGCATATCACCGCTACCATATCCTTGCAAGAAGCATGTCCAAGCGACTTGACACTTGTAAGGGCCGCAATAAAGGGTGCCTGTGCCAGCAGAAGAGCCTCGTAAAAACATCCCGGTTGCGTCAATGTATGTCCCCACCCACCTGCCCCCCGGACACTTAGCGCAGCCTGGGGCAACACGGTTTGGATAGGAATCTGGTGGCATATCCTCGCCAGGAAATATCAGTCCGCTTGGGTCTTTATGATAGACGGGGCCGCTTTTTACGTAACAGTAAATTGGCGTCGCTTTAATCGGGTCTCTTGAAACAAACCTCCCCACGCCCGGCATATACACTCTCGCCCTGTAGTAGTAGCTGTTCGGGCTCTCCCACTCTCTCCCCGTGTATCCGTATGGGTTCTGATCGAGCGTTGGGTTGGGCCAGTTTGTGCTTTCGCCCCAGGCCGAGTAGTTGTAGTTCCTGACTACGCTGCCTGTGCTGGTCGCAAGTTGCATGACGGACGACAGCATGTTCTTGTAGGCGTAGTTGGTGTTGCTTCCGGCCGTCTCGGCGAGCACGTCGTCAATGCCGGGGCCTTGGGTGAGGTACATCGGGTTCGCTCCGCCCTGGTCTATCTTGAAGATGTCTTCCTTAGAGTACAGGTAGCTCCACGTCGTCCCGTTCATCGTCCTTTGCAGCCTATCGCCGTTGTAGGCGTAGATGTACGCCGCGCTCTGGCTGTTGTCTGAAGTCGTGAAGCCGGTCATCTTGTCGTCCTGGTCCCAGGTGTAGGTCGTGGTTGCACCGCCGGTGACGGCCTGCGTGAGCGTGTTCCCATTGTTGTCGTACGTGAAGCTCAGGCTGGGCTCGCCGTTGCTGTGGGTGATTCCCGCAAGCTGCGGGCCTTTGTTGTTGAGGTTGTAGGTATAGGTTGCAACGTCGGGCGTTCCCGCGCCCGTTTTGGTATAGCTGAGCCGGTTGCCGATGGCGTCGTAGCTCCACGAATGGGTCTGGCCGGACCACGGCACGTTCAACGCCGCGTCGAAGCTCGGGTAGGCCGCGCTCGTAAGCTGATAGAGCGGGTCGTAGCCGTAGCTCGTCACGTACGGCCCGTGCAAGTTCTGGCCCACATCTCTGAACCGCTCGGTAACGGAGGAGATCATTCCCTTCATCGCCATCCCGTCGGGCCCCAAACCCTGGTCGTAAGTATAGTCGTACTGCGAGACCAAGTTCAACGACCTGACCCCGATACCTGCCCCCCGGCCCGATTGGCGCGGGCGCGTGAAACCTCGCGGCGGTGGTGTTCGTCTAAGGTGGCAGGCGGGAAGGCGCGGGGCCTTGGGCGGCCCGGCTTGCACCGCTTCCAGGAAGGGGGCAGAGATGAAAGCGCGGGCCTTATTGCTGATTTGCATGTTCGCGGCGCTGCCGCTGGCGGCGGCCGCCGATACGTTGTCGTCGCATTTCGATAAGAGCCTTCCGGCCAAACCAGGCGGGACACTAAAGGTGGAGGCGAGTTTTCAGGACGTCACGGTCACAATCACTCCGGGCAGCCAGGTTCATGTCGTCGTGGATTTGAAAATGACCACCTGGCCAGCCGAGGCCAAAAAATACCTGGCCGCGTACGAACCGGTCTTCAAGGACGAGGGAGAGACGATTCTTGTCAGGTCGAGGGCCGGTCTCCATTTCATGGTGGGCTTTGTTTCGTCCGAGGGAAAGATTGACATCACCATGCCGCCAGGAATGAACATCGAGCTTGAAACGGGTTCTGGTGACTGTACGGTCAAGGGCGACGCGTCCTCTCGCAGGGTCTCCTGCGAAACCGGGTCCGGCGACGTCTTTTTCGATGGCGCCGCGAGAGAGCTTAAATGCGATACCGGTTCGGGCAAGGTTGTTGCGGCCGTTTCCGGGCCAATCGAAAGGGCGTCGTTCGATACCGGCTCTGGCGACGTCACCTTCAGCGGTCACGCCGCCCTTTTCAGCGCTCAAACAGGATCGGGGGACGTCAGCGCGAAAGACCTTGTTGGCGAAGCCGGCTTCGGCACCGGCTCGGGAGACGTCACCGCCTCCTGGTCGAGCCTCGCCGAAGGTTCCAAGCTGTCGGCGGACACTGGCTCCGGTTCGGTGGAGTTCACGTTGCCGGCGGGCGTGGCGCCAGGCGGCGTTCTCGACACCAACTCGGGCGATGTTCGCTGCGACTTTCCGGCCGCGGCGGAGAAAAGAGGCACTCACTGGGTGCTTGCAGCAGCGAATGGCTCGGCCGATCTCAAGGTAGGCACCGGGTCGGGAGACATTAGAATAGTAAGCGCGCGGTAAAGGCTCGCCATTTCGGTGGTGATTCACAGCCGGAATAACGGGCGCTCACCCCCCGTTAGCTTCTCTATGAGGGGTTGAATATGGACGGCTGAGCGGCCCCCGTAGGCTGTCCGCGGTATATTCGGCGATTTCCTTCGGCGCGACAGCGGTCTTCCCGCCATCTACAAGAGGATGCGCACCGTGAATCCCGTCGCCGCGAAGAGCCGGATGGAAAGAGGGAGCGGGCCGATCGGGCCTCGATTGTTCTTCATCTCCCTGTTGGCCCTGGCGGCAATCGTCTATCAAATCCTTCTAGGCTACGGCCTCCTTGTAAACCCCTTTTCTCTCCTCTCGTTTGGATTCGAGCCGAAGCTTGTTGACGGGCGGCTGGACGTCGCGAACGTTCAGCCGGCGGACGGCGCGGGAAACCAGACGCCGGCATTCAAGGCCGGGCTGCGTGATGGAGACCGAATCCTCTCCCTGACAGATGGCCTTGGCCGTCGCGTGGAGGCCGGCGGACTCTTTGGGGCGACGCTGGCCTTAAAGTCACTTGGCCGAAACGGCTCCTTCACGGTTGAGGTGGCTAGAAAGGAAGGAGGAGCCACCAGCCAAATCAAGACGGTGCTTGGCCCGGCCCCGGCGGCAAGGCACTGGCACTTCTCGGTTCAATGGGCGGTAATCACGCTTTTGCTTCCGCTGATTTGCATCGGCCTGGCCCTGGCTGTGGGCGCGGCGAAAGGAAGAGACCCCACCGCCTTCCTCGCAAGCGTTCTTCTCCTTTGCTTCGCGGGAGCGAGTTGGAGCGGTGGGACGTACGCCTCCTTCCCCTCGGGGCTCCGAGTCGCGGGGCTCGTTCTGTACACGACGCTCTTCTCCTTCTGGTCCTATGTTTTCATGAGATTCTTCCTGCTCTTTCCAACCCCAAGCCCGGTCGAGAAGAAGTGGCCGTGGCTCAAGAAGGCTCTTTTCCCATTTCCAGCGCTCTTCGCCTTGTGGAACATCCACTGGGCATGGCTGCAAGCAGTTTCCCCCGGCCGCTTCGGCGACCTGATGAAATCCTTCGGGGGAGTGGACAAGGCGCTGGACATAATCTTCCTGCTGCTCTTTCTGGCCGGTTTCATTTCGCTTGCTTCCAACCTGCCGGCGGCGGAGAACCAGGACCAGCGCAGGCGGCTCAATCTTCTCCTGGCCGGCTCGCTGGGCATCATGCCCGCCATGGTCCCCTACTTCGCCGGCGCCGTCCTTTCAATGCCTCCTCCGCCCGCGTGGGTCTGGTTCCTGTCGGGGACCGGGCTGGCACTTTTCCCTCTTTTTTTTGCATACGCCGTCGTGCGCCACCGCGTTTTCGGCATAAGGTTTCTGGCCAGGAGGAGCCTGCGCTTCACGCTGCTCTCGAAAGGATTTCTAGCGGCCGAAGGCGTGGTGGTGTTCCTGGCTGTTTTTTATCTCGCCGGCCCAGCGCTCGGTTGGCTGTTCAACGGAACGGCCTCCGCGCCATTCGCCCTCGCGGCCGCGCTGGCGACCATGATCGCCGTAATCGGGCTCAGGAGATTAAACGCCTTCGTGGGAGGCTTGATCGAGCGCCGCTTCTTCCGCGAGAGCGTTGACGGGAGGCGCATCCTGACGGAACTCAGCCGGGAGGCGCGCCATTTGGCGACCGACCCGTGCACGCTTCTAGGCATGGCGGCCGACAAGCTGATGGCTTCCCTCCACCCCGCCCAGGTTGCCGTGTACGTCAAAGGCAGCGACGTGGCGCGCTTTCCCAGGACCGCGTTGGCCCCTGAATCCATGAGGATCGCCGCAAGCGAACATTCCGGGGACTTCTTGTGCGTTTGCCACCTGGGCAACACGGACGCCTCGCCGCGCGGATATTTCACCGAGGCTCCCCCGGCTCTCTTTAACGAACGGTCGCTAACCGTAAAGGAGCTGTCCCAAAGCGTCGAAGGCGAGCCGGCCGCCCTGAGCGTGAACCTTGGCAACCAAAGTTCTTGGACGGCGGCCCTGCTCAAGGCCAGTCCCGGGGACGCGGCCGCCAGCGGAGAGCTCGGTCTCCTGCGTCATCTCAGCGCGAGCCTCATCCTCCCCCTCGTAGCAAACAAGAGGCTTCTGGGCTTCATCGTTCTGGGGGAGAAGCAGTCGGAGGAACCCTACTCCAGGGAAGACCGTGAACTCCTGATGGCGGCGGCGCAACACATGGCATTCGCGGTTGACTACGGCCAGTTTCTTGCCGAGGAGGCGCAACAGATAAGCTTGAGAGGAGAACTGGAAGTCGCCCGCAACGTGCAGGAAAAGCTCTTTCCGCAGTACGCTCCTTTGGTGGACGGCCTTGACTACGCGGGGCTTTGCAAGCCGGCCGCGGCCGTCGGGGGGGACTACTTCGATTTTCTGAACCTGGGGCCGGGCAGGCTCGGGATCGCGCTCGGAGACGTTTCGGGCAAGGGCATATCGGCATCGCTCCTCATGGCCAGCCTTCAAGCCATGCTGCGCATCCACTCCGAGGAACATTGGAACAGCCCCGAGCGGCTCACCGGAGACATCAACCGCCACCTTTGCCGGGCGACCGAAGCCAGCCGGTTCGCCTCCTTCTTCTACGCGGTCTACGACTCAAGCGACATGCTACTGACTTACGTCAACGCCGGACACAACCCGCCGATGATTCTTAGGAACAACGGCGGGGCCGACAAAAGCCTGGGAGCTAGTTCCGCCGTGGCAACCCAGGGACACTATTCTCTGATCAGGCTTCGCGCCACCGGCATGGTTCTCGGCGTGGACCCCGCCACCGAGTACAAGAGCGGAAGCATGAAGCTGCAAGAAGGGGACCTTCTGGTGATCTTCACGGATGGCGTGACCGAAGCAATGGATGAAGACGAGGCCGAGTTCGGCGAGCAAAAACTTGTCTCCGTGCTGTCCGGCCAGACTCAAAGGCCCGCGCGAGAAATAGCGGAAGAGATCGTTTCCGCCATCTCGCGCCACCAGGGCGCCGCCTCTCAAGCCGACGATGTCACCATCATCGTGGCCAAAGCCCACCCAAGCCAAGCCGTCAATTGACGGTGGCCCCAATTTACCACGAGGGGCATGAAGGTCACGAAAGAAGGCAGGGGTTAGCCACAGAAGGCGCGGAGGCTACGGAGGCGGGCTGCCTTGGACGACCCGATAGTCTTCTGTGGTGAATCTTCTCTGTCCCTTCGTTCCAGTGGCGAACCTTCGCGCGTGGATAGCAGGGGCATGTCACTTATTCCCGGCTTGCTCCCGTTTGCAATCGCGGTCATTGCACGGGCGCGAGCCCGGTGACTTTGGAGTTCATTTCGGCTGTCAGCCTCTCGATCCGACGGCTCAGCTCGTGGACTGCTTCGGTGAGTTCGGTGTTGCGCTGGAGAAGCTCCAGCATCTGTTCGGCATGGCACGCGGCATCCGCCTGCCGCTGTTCGCTGGCCTTGGCGAGGTCCTCCCGGTGGCGCGCGTCAGCGTCGGCGTGGGCCCTGTCGCGGTCAGCCTGTCTCGTCTGCGCCAGAAGAATCAGCGGGGCGGCGTAGGCCGCCTGGAGGCTGAAGGCCAGGTTCAAAAGGATGAATGGGTAGACGTCGAACTTCCAGAAACCGGCTAGGTTCATCGCTATCCAGACGACGACTATGATCGTCTGGGCCACCAGGAAAAGCGGCGTTCCAAAAAAGCGGGCGAACGACTCGGCCCTGAGCGCGAACCAGTCGTCGCCGAAAACCGAGCCCAAGTGCATGTGCGGTGCGTGAAAACGAAAGTAGTGGTCTTTGCCTTGCGGCGTTTCGGAGGGACGTGCGGCGCGGTTGGTGCAGGCGTCCATTTTTTCTCCTTCTCTTTTTGCTAAGTCTCCACGCTCTTGGCGGATACCCGCTTGAGGATGATAAGCGACAGGTCGTCAAAGGCCCTTTCGTCACCGACGAATGCGTCAACGGCGCCGATTATCATTTCTCCCGCTTCTCTAGCCGGCATATTCTCGGCGGCCGGCAGGAGCGCCGCCAGCCTCTCGTCCCCGAAAAATTCCCATCTCGCGTCATGCGCCTCAGTGACGCCGTCCGAATAGACTAGGACCATGCCGCCAGGCTCCACCTTCAGCATCTGTTCGACATAAGCCGCTTCAGGAAAAATGCCAAGTGGCGGCGCCACGGCCTTCAGCGTAGCCGTCCTTCCGCCCTGGCGCAGCAGCGGCGGCAGGTGGCCCGCGTTGAGGAGGCGGACATCCCCTGTTTCGGCGCAGGTCTCAAGATAGGCCAGCGTCGCGAATTTCCCGGGCAGGCCGTCGCGGCACAGAATCTTGTTGACGCGCGAGCCCAGGCTGGCAAGGTCCCCGCCGTCCGTCACTATCGCCCTGAGCGTTGACTGGAGCTTGGCCATCAGCAGCGCGGCGCCCAGCCCTTTGCCTGAAACGTCCCCCAGGGCAAGTCCCCAGCGGCCTTGAGCCACCTCGATGCAATCCACGAGGTCGCTGCCCACGTCATTGGCGGGCCGGGTGAAAAACCAGACGTCCCATCCCGGGATCTCGGGACATGACTCGGGCATGAGGGCCATCTGGACGCGGCGGCCAAGCTCAAGCTCGTCCTTCGCCAGGAGCTTGTCCTTGAGCTCCATCATGAGAATGATCAGAAGGAGAACGACGCTGGCGGGCACCAAGTTGACGTCCACCGCCACTCCTGGGGCCGGCCTGAGCTGAAGCCCTCCCTGAAGCCAGCACAAGAGCGCCACCAGAAGCATCAGTCTCCTGAGCGGGGGCAGTTTGAGGATGAGTCCCTTTAGAAGCCGCCAAATGAGGACGAGCCACCTCTTGAGGTGTCCCATCTTTGAAAGCTCGGCCCTCTCCTCGTCGGTGAGGTAGAAATCGTAAATGTCGGAGAGATCCCGCTTGAGCGCGCTTTTAAGCCCGCCGCGCCGCAGATCCATGACGACTTGCTTCCCGACGCCCGGGCGTGACGCTGGCGGCTGCTCCTTCGGCTGCATGCCGGCTCCCATCGGCGGAGCCCGAGGCTTCCGCGATATCGGACTACGGCGTTACCGCTCCCGCGAGAGCTTGATTCTGAATCTTGAAAAGGTCGTCAATGCCCCTGGCAGCGAGCGCGATGAGATCGTCCAGGTCGCCCTTGCTGAAAGGCGCGTGCTCGGCGGTGCCCTGAACCTCTATCAGCCTGCCGTCGTCGGTCATCACGATGTTCATGTCAACGTCCGCGACCGAGTCCTCGTCGTACTTGAGGTCGAGATACTTCTCGCCCCTGAGCATTCCAACGCTGACGGCGGCGACGCCGTGGCGCACTGGAAGCGACTGGATCACCCCGCACCCCTTGAGCTTGTTGAGGGCCAGCACGAGCGCGACGTAGGAACCGGTGATTGCCGCCGTCCTGGTGCCGCCGTCCGCCTGAAGAACGTCGCAGTCAATCCACACCGTCTTGTCGGGAAAGCCGTTGAGGTCCGCGACGCATCGCAGCGATCGCCCGATGAGCCTCTGAATCTCCTGCGTCCGCCCGCTCTGCTTTCCCCTGCTCGCCTCGCGCGCGGTGCGCTGCTGCGTCGCGGCCGGAAGCATTCCGTATTCGGCCGTGATCCAGCCCTGGCCGGTGCCGCGCATGAACGGGGGAACTTTGTCCTCCACCGAGGCGCTGCAAACGACCTTCGTGTTGCCGAACTCGACGAGGCACGAACCGTCCGGATAGATCAGGTACCCGGGGCGAATTACGACCGGGCGCATCTGTGCGGGTTCTCTTCCATCGCTTCTCAAACAGTCACCAGCCTTTCTTCATCAACCGCCTCTAGCGACGCGATTGGCTCGCCGAGAATCAGCTCGGCCACTTCCTTGAAATAGGTTCCAGCGTCAGTGACGAAACAGCGGAGCACGCCCTTTTCGAAAGCGCCATCGAGTTCGCTATGTTTCCCAAGGCGCGAGGCAAGCTCGGAGGCCGCCGCTTCGGACGACGATATGAGCTTCACAGAGGGGCCGGCCACCTTGGCGATGACCGGAGCCATGACGGGATAGTGGGTGCATCCCAGGATCAGCGTGTCTATCCCCTTTTCCAGAAGCGGCGCCAGGTAGCGCGACGCGACTTCCTCCGCGAGCGGCTCGAGCGCCCATCCCTCCTCTACCAGCGGCACGAAGAGAGGGCAAGCCTGAGAGAAGACTTCTGCGCGCGAGGAGAGCTTCCGCACCTCCTTTTCGTAGGCGCCGCTCTGAACCGTCGCGCGGGTGCCGATGATACCAATCCTGTTGTTGGCCGTCGCCTTGACCGCCGCGAGCGCGCCCGGCTGGATCATCCCAAGTATGGGCAAGCCGGCGTGCCTTTTTTCAATCGCGGAGAGCGCGAGCGAGCTGCTGGTGTTGCACGCGACCACGAGGAATCGGACGCCCTTCGAAACGAGGAAGCCCGCGATCTCAAGCGAATACCGCTCGACAATCCTCGCCGACTTGTTTCCGTAAGGCACCCGCGCCGTGTCGCCGAAATAGACTATCGGCTGATTGGGAAGAGCGCGGCGAATCTCGGAAACAACCGTCAGTCCGCCGACCCCAGAGTCGAAGACGCCGATGGGAGCGTTGGCCGTCGTCGCTTTCATGCCGGTCTGGCCTTCACGGCGCTTGGCTTCCGGCGCCGCCACTTGCTGGAGGCGCCTCCCCGCCGTTGCCGGCCGGGGCGGCAGGCGGCTCGCCGGCCATAATGCCCGGCGCAAGCCCCCATTCGGGAGGCAGCGGCCTCGACAGGTCCAAGTGGCCAAGGAGCGTTTCAACCTCGCGTCCGTCCACCAGAATTCTGGCGCTGGTAATCCCCTTGAAATTGTAGCAAATCGTGTCAACGAGGCCATAAACCCTGGCGTTTTCGGTGTCGCTCCCGCCACCCGAAGCCGCCGGCCCCGTCAGGTCGAGAACCACCACGCCGTTATCAAGCAGGAAGAGTCCTCTGAGCGAAGTCCCCTGCAGGAACGGCTGGACCTCCCCGTCGCACGGCGTCCCGTCGAGGTAGCGCTTGACCACCTGGGTCATGTCGTCCTGGAGGACGCCCTTAAGCGCCATCGGCACCGGGCAGGCCGCAAGAAGGCCCGTGGCCGCGTCGGGGTAAAGGAGCGTCACCGAAGCCGTGGCGGCCTGCGCCTCCTGCGAAGCCTTCTGCGCCTCGCCCGGCTTGGCGGGTACGCCCTGCTGCGCCCCTTTGCCGCACGAGACCACTGCGAGCGCGGCGCAGAAAAGCACGGCCAATTCAACGAGACGGCGGTTGCGTCCGAGAGCCATCTTGAGCCTTGAATTCCAGGATTGATTGCACGATCTGACCGGTGACCTGGTCCTGGAAAGCCGGGTCGTTGATCTGGCTTGCCTCGTCCGGGTTCGAGAGGAACGCGACTTCAACGAGGACCGCCGGCATTTGCGCCCCTTCAAGAACGACGAACGGCGCCTGCCTGACTCCGCGCTCTTGTGTTCCGAGCAACTGGTTCAGCCTGCCCTGGATCGAAGCCGCGAGGGCCTGGCTTTCGACGAGGTATTCGGCCTGGGCCAGGTTCCACAAAACCATCGAGAGCGTGTTTCCGCTCTCGTAGCCGACCGGGGCGGCGTTCTCCTTTTCGGCGACCTGGCGGCTCCAAAGGTCGGTGGCCTCGCGGCTCATGAAATAGGTTTCGGAGCCCTTCGCGCTCGGCGCCGGCGAGGCGTTCAGATGTATCGAGAGAAACACGCTGGCCCTGTTGTAGTTGGCAATGGCCGTCCGCTGCGTCAGCGGAACGTAGGTGTCGGTGGAGCGCGTCAGCAGAGTCTCGACGCCAGCCTTTTCGAGCGCCGCCGCCAGTTTTTGCGAAATGGCGAGCGCCACGTCCTTCTCTTGCAGGCCGCTCTTGCTTATCGCGCCCGTATCCCCGCCGCCGTGGCCGGGGTCAATGACCACGAGGAAGCGCCCTGGCGTTTTCGCCGGCCTTCCCCCTTGGGAGGGAAAGGAGGTTTGCGCCGATTGCGGCTCGGGAGGAGGAACGAGCGGCGCGACCTGCCCTCCGCCCCTGACCAGGATGACGAGCCTCTCGGGATTTCTGAGGTTCAGCGTCTCGAAACTCTTGTAGCCATCGCCGAGTTCCAGCCGGAGCGCGCGCCCCTGATTCTCGACGTCGAGCCGCTTCGCTATTCCGCCGCCCAAATCCCGGCTCTCCGCCTTGATTCGCCCCCTAGGAAGCTGCACGAGAAGAGCGCCAGATTCTTTTTTGACCTGGGCGGCCGTCGCCATCAAGCCACTCAGCGTGATTCGGATGGTGTCGGAAGCCACGGCGGCGTCCAGGCCGATGCCGCCCTCCTCCGCTTCGTTCGGAGCAGAGCCGGAGGATGAGGGCGCGGGAGTCCGGGCGGCCTGCGCGCCTTCTCCGGAGAGCGAAACCGGGCCGTTGAGGATGAGGGGCAGACCCGATTCGAGAAACTCCACCGAAACCCAGACGCAGCCGTCTTTTTCCCGCGCGGGGTGCTTGATGTTGATGAGCTTCCCGTCAACCGAGGTCATGGCGGTGGCCGTCGAGAAGAGGACACGGTGCGACCCGAGCACTAGCGAAGGATACCTCGAAAGCGGGTCGCGCCCGGCGACGGCACCGAGCGCCTTGGCCAGCGCGTCAAGGCACACCCACGACGTGCCATCCTCGGCGCGAGCTTCCAGCGAAAGCTTCTTTCCCGAAGGGGTCGTTATCTCTATCGCCGCGGCGGAGAGGGCCAAGGCGAACAAGAGCGCCGTGGCCAGAAGGAGCTTGGTCGTCCAGGCGGCTCTCACTATAGCCCCTCCAGCCTTATCTTCAAAAGGAAGCTTTTGCCCCCCACGACGACGGGGATTGAAACTTCTTTTCCCGGTTCCAACGAAACCGCCTCGGCCAATTGCGAGGCATCTTCCAGGGGCTGCTTCTCCTCGTGTTCGAGGAGCACCGGCCCGGCATAAAGGTCCTCCGGTTCCGAAGGCGCCAGGGGCTCGAGGCGCAGCGGCGTCTCGTCCACCAGGAGCGCCTCGTCGTCACCGCCCATCGAGAAGGGATCTTCGGCGAGGATGACATCCTCCTTCGCTTTCAGGTCGGCGGCTGGCGGCCCTGGCGCCTTGGCCGCGCTCCTGGCGACTCCAAGCTCGGCCAGCAATTTTCCCTGGTCCATCATGACCGTGCTGTTGGGCGACGCGGCGTTAAACCCGGCCGCCTTAGCGCTCTTCGCCATCGGTTCCGCCTCCATTGGAGAGAAAGCTTCCTTGCTCATAAGGCTCTTCAACACGAGCCGCGTCACGGACCGCAGCGTGTCCTCGACGCCGACCCCTTCGCGGGCGATCGCCTCGAAGAAAGGCAGGTTTCCAGGATTCAGCGCGGCATCCAGTTCCTCCACCGATATCACGCCGGGAAGGTCACGCTTGTTGTACTGCAGGACGACGGGGATTTTTTCCGAGTCTATTCCGTTGTCGCGCAAGTTCTTCTTAAGCTCCGCGAAAGCCTCCAGGTTGGCCTCGCGAAGTGAGCGCTGGCTGTCGGCGACGAAGACGACGCCGTCCGCGCCGCGCAGCACCCTTTTGCGCGTCTCTTCGTAAAACACCTGGCCGGGGACGGTATAGAGCTGCATCCTGACCCTGAAGCCGCGGACTTCGCCCATGTCCACCGGCAGAAAATCGAAAAACAGCGTCCTGTCGGTCTCGGTGGCGAGCGCGAGCAGCTTGCCCCTCTGCGCCTCTTCCAGGTTGTCGTAGATAAAGTGGAGGTTGGTCGTCTTCCCGCACAGGCCTGGGCCGTAGTAAACGATCTTGGCCGTCATCTCGCGCTTGAGGGGATTGAGCACAACCATCTTTGCCTCTAGGCTATGAGACGAAGTCTTCCAGTGCGGTGGCCTCGTCCGGGCAGACCTTGAAGAACTGGTCGAGCCTCGTGAGCGCCAGAAGCTTCATGACGACCGGGTTCGGCTTGACGAGCCTCATCCGCTTTCCCTCGTCCTTGAACCGGGAAAGATAGCCGACGAGCTCGCCGAGGCCTGTCGAGTCCATGTAATTGATGTTCTCCATGTTCAGGATCACCCCAAGCACCTCTTGCTCTTCGAGCAGGGACTTCAATTCTCGGCTGAAGACTTCCGCCGATTCGCCGAGGCGGACGTCCCCGGTGATTTCGAGGATGACCACGCTCTCAAGCACCCTTCTGACGATCTTCATTGAGCACCCTCCTCCTGGACCTTGTCCATCGCAAAGGCGCCCGTCAGAGGCTGCCCGGACATCACGTCGTAGCTGTACCACGTTCCCCGGAGGGAATTCTGGTCCTTCATCAGTTGCGCCTCGTACCGCCCTATCTTGCCCTGAGCCGAGTCAATACGGTCCATGACGAGGTGGCCGGAAATGAGCGTCCCTTGAAGATTCCCCGTCTGGCCGTTCTCCAGGCGGTATTCGCCCGAAACGAGCGTGCCGTTCTGGCTCAAGTAAAAGTCTCCCTTCAGCCCCGAGGGCATCATCGTCGCCACCCAGTGTCCCTCGAGCACCTGCTGGTTCTGCTTGAGCTGGGAACGCACGTCGGCCAGCATCTGCCTCGCGCTGGCGAGTTCGGCGTAGCCGCTGGTGACTTCCCTCAAAAGCGCCAGGCGCCTGTCTTCCAGGACTCGCCTTCTCTCGGCCATCTGGAGCATCTCCCTGGCCTTGTCGAAAGTGCGCGAGTCTCCGTCGGAAGTATCGGATTGGGGAAGCTGGGCTATCTGTCCTTCCAGGCCGGCGATCTCCTTCCAAGCCGCTTGAATCGAGGCCTGTTTGGCCTGAACGAGCGTCTCGAGAGCCGTGGCGCGCATGCGCTGTGATTCGACGCTCCCTGGCTCCAAAGCCATCGCTCCAAAACCGGCGAAAACCATGAAGGCGGCCGCGGCCTTGCCCTGGCGCCACATTTCAGGCCTCAGCGACGCGCCACGAAAGGCGACGCGGAAGCGGCGGCGGCAACCTTGAGAGCCTCTCCCGGAATGAATGGAGCTATTCCCATTACTAAAGCCGCGCGCGCCGTCAACCCCATTGAAAAGGCTAGCCACGCCGCGCCGCAGACGAGGATCAACATCGCGGCGGATGAAAGCACCATGATGCGCCCCGCATTGGTCTTGCAGCGTCCGTGAAGAAAACCCGCGAGTAGCGAGGCCGGCACGAAAGCCCAGAGGTATCCCGCCGTCGGCCCCCAGAGGTGAACGAGGCCGGCCGCTCCGCCGGCGAAGAAGCCCGCGCCTATAGCGCCGGCGCCCAAATAGGCGGACTGCACCGACGCGCTCCATCCGCCGCCGAGAGCCACCGCGCCCATGAGGACGAAAAAGGTCTGCAGCGTCAAAGGCACAGGGGTGAACGGAAGCGGAATCTCGACGTATGCCCCGAGCGCCGTCGCCAAAAAGAAAAACAACGCCAGCAGACATCTGTCAAGAACCGGTGAGCCCACCCGAACTCTTCCAAGCGACAGTATTCTCTCCATCCCGTCCTCCAACGCTCATAGTATGCCACAGAAGGGGCATTAAGAAAAATCACCCGGCGGCGAAAACGCCCCGGCCGGCTCACGCCGCGGAGTGGGCGCCGTAGACTTTCTTCAGCGTCGCGGTGATTTCTCCGACCGACGCGTAAGCCCGCGCGGCGTCAAGCGTAGGGGGCAGGATGTTCCCGCCCTCGCGCGCGGCCTTCTCGACAAAGGAAAGCAGCTTCTCGACGAGCGCGTTGTCCCTGTTCGCCTTCAACGACTTCAGCCTCCGGACCTGCTCCCTTTCGAGCGCTGGCTCGACCTTCAAGACCGGCACTTTGCCGCCGCCCTCGCCGCCAAAGCGGTTCACCCCAACGATGACGCGCTCGCCCTTCTCGACGCCCTGCTGGTACCTGTAGGCCGCCTCCTGGATCTGCTCCTGGACCCATCCCTGCTCTATGGCCTGGATCATGCCGCCCCGCTTCTCGATCTCGGCCATGAGCTTCTCGGCGCGCCGCTCCAGCTCGTCAGTCATCGCCTCAACCGCGTACGACCCGCCAAGCGGGTCTATCGTGTCGCAGACGCCGCTCTCGAAGGCGATCACCTGCTGGGTCCTCAGCGCCAGCGTCGCGCTCTCCTTCGTCGGAAGGCCCAGCGCCTCGTCGCGCGAGTTGGTGTGAAGCGACTGCGTGCCGCCGAGCACAGCCGCGAGCGCCTGGAGCGTCACCCGGACGACGTTGACCTCGGGCTGCTGCGCCGTGAGCGACGAGCCGGCCGTCTGCGTGTGGAACCTCAGCATGCAGGCCTTCGGGTTGGTCGCGCCGAAGCGCTCCTTCATGATCCTGCCCCAGAGCCTCCGCGCGGCCCTGAACTTGGCCACCTCCTCCAGGAAGCTGTTGTGGGCGTTGAAGAAGAAGGAGAGCCGCTCGCCGAAGAGGTTCACGTCCAGCCCGCTCTTCACCGCCGCCTCGACGTAGGTGACGCCGTCCTGAAGCGTGAAGGCGATCTCCTGCGCCGCCGTGCTTCCCGCCTCCCGGATGTGGTAGCCGGAGATCGAGATCGTGTTGAACCTCGGCAGGCTGGACGACGCGTAGGCGAAGAGGTCGGTGATGATCTTGAGCGACGGCTTCGGGGGAAAGACGTAGGTTCCCCTCGCCACGTACTCCTTCAGGATGTCGTTCTGGACCGTCCCCGAAAGCCGCTCCGGCGCGACGCCCTGCTTCTCGGCCACCGCGACGTAGAAGGCCAGGAGGATGAAGGCCGTCGCGTTGATCGTCATCGAGGTGGAGACTTTGTCCAGAGGAATGCCCCTGAAGAGAACCTCCATGTCTTGAAGCGTGTCTATGGCGACGCCGACCTTGCCCACCTCCCCCTCGGCTAACGGGTCGTCGGAATCGAGCCCCATCTGCGTCGGCAAATCGAAGGCGACGGAGAGCCCCGTCTGGCCCTGATCGAGAAGGTAGCGGTAGCGGGCGTTCGACTCCTCGGCCGTCCCAAAGCCGGCGTACTGGCGCATCGTCCACGGCCTGCCCCTGTACATCGAAGGCTGGACGCCCCGCGTGAAGGGCGCCTCCCCGGGGAGGCCCAGCTTGCCGGCGTAATCATCCTCGATGTCTAGCGGCGTATAGAGCGCGGAGACGGCGTAACCCGAATCGGAGAGCACTTCGGCGCGGCCCTGTCGCTTCAGTTGTTCCTCCAGCCTGGCGCGGTACCTTTGCACCAACGCTTCGATCTCTTCCTGGCGGCCGCTTCGCGTCATCAACGCCCCCTCTCGCAACCCCGGGCTCAGCCGGTGTTTGAAGTATAACCCAGATATGATAGCTTATTAAGCGGAGTGGAACGCGCGATAGCCTCATATCACTCTTCGTCTCTTCTACGCCTTGTGGCCGCAACGGCGGCTTGGCTCTCGACAACTATCCTTTTCAGCTTTTCTCCCGCCCCGCTTCCCTCCCAGTACGTCCACAGGGTGTGGACCTCCGATCAGGGTTTGCCGCAAAACTCCGTCCAGGCGATGGCCCAAACGCCGGACGGCTACCTTTGGTTTGCGACGCAGGAGGGGCTTGCCCGCTTTGACGGCGTTTCTTTCTCTGTTTTCGACAGCAGCAACACGCCGGCTTTCTCAACGAATAACGTGACCGCCCTTGAGGCAGATGGAAACGGCGGGCTCTGGATCGGCACCGAAGGCAGTGGGCTCATCCACTTGGCCAATGGCGCTTTTTCGCGCGTCTCTCTTCCCCCAGAAGCGTCCTTCAAGAGCGTAAGATGCCTTTTCAGGGACAAGCTCGGAGGGCTATGGATCGGGCCCGCGTTGCAGAACGATCTGATCTGGATCCCTCCAGCCACCGCGCCCTCCACCTCCAAACCACTGGTTTTCAAGACCGAGGGGTCTCCCACTGCCATCTGCTACGACCGCCTTGGGGTTCTTTGGTTTGGGACTTACGCGGGTGGCCTATATCGTCTTGAGAACGGTTCGGCGCGGCGCTTCTCTCCAAGGCACGGCTCAATCACCCATAGAATCTACGCGCTCCTTTGTGACCGCCAGGGCTCTTTGTGGGCCGGCACGGAGGGGGACGGCCTCTTGCGCCTTGACAATAGCACGCTGACAAGGTTCGGCCCTCGTGACGGGCTTCCTGAATTGAATATATACAGCCTTCTCGAAAGCCACGATGGCTCTATTTGGGCCGGTTCCTACGGAGGAGGCGTCTTCCGAAAAAACGGTACCCTTTTCAATCGCTACTCGAAGGCCCAGGGGTTATCCAACGATGTCGTCCTGTCGCTTTTCGAGGACCGGCAAGGTGACCTATGGATCGGCACCAACGGCGGAGGCATCAACGAACTCCGGCAAGGCGTCTTTGCTCCTTACGGTGCGTCTGAAGGGCTTTCCGATAACATGGTCTCCTGCGTTTTGGAAACATCTGACGGCCGGGTGTGGGCGGGCACCTATGGCGGTGGCCTCGACTGCCTTCAAAACGGTTCGTGCTCCGTTCTAACGACACGAGAGGGGCTTTGCGACAACACGATTTACGCCCTGGCGCAAGGTGACTCCGGCGCATTATGGGTGGGCACCGGTCATGGCGTCTGCATTGAGAAGAACGGCAAGTTTAGCGTGCTGACCGACCGCGAGGGGCTGCCTAGCAACATGGTCTACGCCATCGCGCGCGCTCCCGATGGCACGATGTGGCTGGCAACTGGCCGCGGCGCCGCCTCTTTGAAAAACGGGAAGATCACGGCCTACACCGAACGCGATGGCCTCGCGTCCCATACCGTCGTCAGTTTGGCGATCGCTAGAAGCGGAACGGTATGGGCTGGCACCTACGCAGGTCTTCATTCCCTGCGGGATGGCAAGGCTCTCCAGGTCCTTTGTCCTGGAGAGAAACAGCCCGAAGTCTTCGCCATTCACGAGGAGGCGGACGGGACGCTCTGGCTAGCGACGTACGGCCAGGGGCTTCTCCGATACAAGGACGGCGCGTGGGGGAAGGTGGACGTTTCCCGGGGACTCTTCAACGA
>JBBINO010000047.1:0-19795 GCA_037443845.1 Acidobacteriota bacterium | reverse complement strand
TGGTGATCGCGTGGTCGCCGGGCTTCAGAAGGCCGTAGATGGCGAGGTTCAGGCCGTCGGTTGAGTTGAGGCCAAAGACCAGCCTGCTCGGGTCGGAGCCGCCGAAGAAGTCGCAGAGAAGCTTTCTCGTATTTTCCAGGATGTCGCCCGACTCGATGCAGAGGTCGTAGCCGGAGCGGCCGGGATTGACGCCGTAACGGCGGTAGAACGAGTCCGTGAAGCTGTAAACTTCCTCAGGCTTCGGAAACGACGTGGCGCCGTTGTCCAGATAGATCAACTTGCCCATCAATATCCTCCCTCCCGCAAAGCCGTTATTATCCTCCATCAGGCCGGGTTGGTCAAAAGGCGCGGGCGGGCTCTTCGCAAAGTGAGGCCGGAGGCCAAGGAAAGAATGGTTCACCGTGGCAATTTTCGCGATGCGAGATTGGCCGCTCCTTCTCCCTTCATGGCGCGCGAAGCGTTATAATGGCCCCCGCGCCTTCATGGCGGGCTGAAAGGTGGTTCTTCCAGGAATGTACACCGACGTTCACTGCCATCTTCTTCCTGGCGTAGATGACGGGGTGGAGAGCTTTCAAGAGGCGGAGGCGTGGCTCAAGAGGGCGCGCGAGGAGAAAATCACCCGCGCCATAGCCACTCCGCACATCCGCCAGGACACCTATCCCAACAAGCCACCCGATCTCAAGCGGCGCTTCGCGGAGCTCATGGAGCGGTCGAAGAATTCGGGCGTGGAACTTTCTTTAGGTGCAGAGGTTTACTACCGCCACGATCTGGCTGAAGCGATCGCGAAGGAGGAGATTCTGACCCTGGGAGCCGGGGGCAGGTATCTCCTGGTAGAGCTTCCGCTGGCCATCCTACCGGCGGGGGCGGAGGGAGTCTTCTACAAGCTGAGGCTCTCCGGCGTCGAACCGGTGGTCGCGCATCCGGAGAGGTATGCCTTCGCTCAGGACGAACCCATGCGCCTGGCCGAGCTGGCGAGGGAGGGAACGCTATTTCAGCTCACGACCCACTCGATAACCGGAGGATTCGGCGGGAGCGTGCAGCGCACCGCCTTCAGGCTTTTGGAATTGGGATGGGTCGCGGCCGTCGCCTCGGACGCTCACCGGCTTTTGAGGCGCCCTCCTATGTTTAGGGAGGCCGTGAGGGTTCTGGCCAACCGCTACGGGCGGGAATCGGCGCGCCGCCTCGCCGTCGAGAATCCGGAACGGATTTTCAACGGGGAGCACGTCGAACCGGTGGCGTGCCAGCCGCGCCGCTGGCGGCTTGGAGGTTTTTCGGGGTGACGCTCAAAGAGCGCCTCGTAGAATGTCTGTCCGGCTTCAAACAAGGCGAGGGCGCGACGCGAAGCAGGCTGGCCGCGGAACTGGGCCTTTCTCCTCGCGAGAGGCGAGCGCTGGAGCCGGCGCTCCGCCAGCTTCTGGACCAAGGCCTGATAACCGTTTCGAGGGGGCGGTACAAGGCTGCGGCCGCGCCAAGGGAAATCACGGGCCTCTTTCACGCCTCGCGCTACGGCTACGGGTTTGTCAGTATTGACGGCGCGGCGGAGACCGACAAAGACCTCTTCATCCCTCCTCACGCGACGGCTGGCGCCATGGACCGCGACCGGGTCCGGGCGCGCAGAATGGCAGAAACGTTAGGCGAGAGGGGCCCAGAGGGGGAAGTCGTCGGAATTATTGAGCGCTCCAAACGGCCGGTGGCCGGAATCGTTCAGGGAGGGTTCCTCTTCCCGTTCGGTTTTGACAGGACGCCGGTCGCCTTGCCACGCGACGCCGGAGGCGAGGGCAAAGTCGTCGTCGCGTTCTTATCTCCGGAAGAGGGGCAGCCCTCGGCCGAATCGGCCGAAGTGCTGGGCGACTTCGGTGATCCCTCCGTCCCTATCCGGGCGGCCGAAGCTCGATTCGGCCTGACGAAAGAGTTCCCGGAAGCCGCCGTGGCCGAAGCCGGAAGATTTCCAGATAATGCGGCGGAAGCCGAGATCGCCGGCAGAAGGGATTTCCGCGGGCTGGCGGCCATTACGATTGATCCGAGCGACGCCAAGGATTTCGATGACGCCCTTTCCTTAAGGCGGGAAGGGAACGGCTTCAGGCTCTGGGTCCACATCGCCGATGTCTCCCACTACGTGATGCCGGGCGGAGCCATGGACCAGGAGGCGCTGCGCAGGGGCAACAGCACCTACCTTCCCGGTTCCGCCTACCCGATGCTTCCCGAGAGGCTCTCCTCGAACCTCTGTTCTCTTGTGCCTGGAAAAGAGAGGCTGACCTTTACCGCCGAGATGGAGGTTGACGCCAAAGGACGCCTCCAATCCTCGCATTTTTTCAAGGGAGTCATTCGCTCCCAGGCCAGGCTTACCTACGATCAGGCGCAGGCAATCCTGGACGGAGGGCGCGAGGTTGGCGGAGAAGTGGGCACCCTCTTGCGCGGCCTCGGCGCGCTCGCGGAGATTCTTGGGAATGAACGGGACAAGCGGGGCTCTTTGGACCTGGACCTTCCGGAAGCCGGTCTCCGTTTCGGGACAAGCGGACGGGTCGAGGAGATAATGCCCTCCGGGAGGCTCGCTTCGCACCGGCTTGTCGAGGAGTGCATGCTGCTTTGCAACACGGCGGTTGCGTTGACGCTGGAGGCCGGCCATGCCGCCTGCCTCTACCGCGTTCACGAGCCGCCAGACCCGAAGAGGCTGGAGCCTATAAGGCCGCTTCTGTGCGCCCTGGGACTGGGCGAGGCCGGCAGGGGAGATATGGCCGATCCGTTCACCCTGCAGAAAATCCTGGAAAAAGCGAAGGGCCACAAGGCGGAAAAACTGGTGGCCTACCTGCTTCTCCGAGGGATGATGCAGGCGCGCTACAGCCTGAAAAACAGCGGCCATTACGGCCTAGCGCTCGAAAGCTACTGCCACTTTACGAGCCCCATCAGACGCTACCCGGACCTCGCCGTTCACAGGTCGCTGGCCGCTCTTCTGGGCTTTGAGCGGCCTTCCGCAACCATGGCTGGCGAGGCAGTGGCTTTGCACTGCTCGGCCATGGAAAGGCAGGCCGACGAGGCCGAACGAGAAGTGGAGAGGTGGTACCAGTTGGCCTTTCTCGCCCGCCGGCTAGGAGAAACATTCGAGGCGATCGTTCTAGGCTTCGGCCGCGCGGGAATTCGTGTCGAGCTGGTTGACCACCTGGTGGAGGGACTCTGTCCATTCAACATGATAGACGACGACAGGATAAGGGTTGACCGGGACGGCCTCACCGCCAGGGGACTCTATTCCGGGGCGAAGCTGCACGTGGGCGAGACGCTGGCCGTCAGGCTCGTCCGTGTCGACTCCACCTCGTTCGAGGCCCACTTCGTGCCTGAAGGATGGCCGGGCGCCATGACGCAAAGGCGCGCCGCTGGCCATCAGCGCCGCCGAAGAGTAAAATAAAAGGGGAGGAAACCATGCGCGTAAGGCCCGTCAGGATTGATACTTACAAGGAAAACGTCATCTTCTTGAGAAAAGACTGCCCCTTATGCAGGGCGCAGGGATTCGCCGCCTTGAGCAAGGTGGAGGTGCGCTGCAACGGGCGCTCGGTCATCGGAGTGCTGAACGTGATAGACGAATCGTTCCTCGCGAAAGGGGAAGTCGGGCTGTGCGAATACGCCTTCAGAAATCTCGGCGCGAAGCCTGGCGCTGAAGTCGAAGTGCGCCACCTAGACCCGGTGCGCTCGGTCGATCACGTGAGGGGAAAAATCCACGGCGAGATTCTCGGGCAGGAGGACTATCGGGAAATTCTCAAAGACATCGTGGCGAACCGGTACTCCAAGGTTGAATTGACCGCCTTTGTCATAGGCTGCGCCCAGGGGTTCATGGACCGGCAGGAAATATACTTCCTTTCCCAGGCGATGGTGGAACAGGGCCAGCTCATTCATTGGGGCAAGGAGATGGTCGTTGACAAGCACTGCATCGGCGGCATACCGGGCAACCGGACGACGATGGTGGTGGTGCCCATCATCGCATCATACGGCTTGACGATCCCCAAGACCTCCTCGCGCTCGATAACCTCTCCGGCAGGGACGGCGGACACCATGGAAGTCCTGGCGAACGTTGACCTCAGCCTCGAACAGATGCGGGCAGTCGTCGAGAAGGAGAGCGGATGCCTGGCGTGGGGCGGATCGTTGGCCCTTTCTCCGGCGGACGACATCATAATCTCGGTCGAGCGGCCGTTGAACATAGACGCCGTAGGCCAGATGATCGCCTCCATCCTTTCAAAGAAAAAAGCCGCGGGCTCTACGCACGTCATGATTGACATCCCGGTGGGGCCGACCGCCAAAGTTACTACCATGTCGAGGGCCGTGAGCCTCAGGAAGCTTTTCGAGTTCGTCGGCGAGAAGATGGGCATGACCGTCGAGGTGATGGTCAGCGACGGAAGCCAGCCTATCGGAAGGGGCATAGGTCCAGTGCTCGAAGTCCAGGACGTCATGGCGGTGTTATCCGGCTCGCCGGACGCCCCTCCCGATTTTCGGGAGAAGTGCATCAAGCTCGCCGGGCGGATACTCGACTTCGACCCGAAGCTGAGGGGTGGCGAGGGGCGCAAGGTGGCGGAGGATATCCTCTCGTCTGGCAAGGCGCTCGAAAAAATGAAGGCAATCATCGCGATGCAGGGAGAAAAAACGCCCAAGGAGGCCGGATCCGTGGTCAAGGAAGCTCTCGCGCCCTCTTCCGGGACCGTCACGGCCATGGACAACCACCAGATAGCCTCCTGCGCCAAGCTCGCCGGCGCTCCCGTGGACCAGGGTGCCGGGTTGTACCTCTTGAAGAAGAACGGCGACGCCGTCAAAGCCGGCGAACCGCTGTTCAGGATTCACGCCGAGGAGGACGCGGACATGGGCTACGCCTGGGAGTACTGGCAGTCCCACCAGAAAATGGTCACGATCGAATGAGCGGGCGGCGGACCGAGGAGACGGCTCGAAAGATCCGCGCGCTGGAAATCCAAGGCGCCAACGCCATAGCCAAGGCCGCGCTGATGGCCCTGGCCGGCGATTTGGCTGAAGGGGCCGCCGATGGAAAGCAGTTGGCCCAGGAACTTTGCGCCGCCAGGCCCAACGAGCCGATGCTCAGGAACCTTCTCTCGCGTTTTCTCTCCAGCCCGGTCGAGGCCGGCCGTGCAACCGAGGCGGCTGAGGCTCTCTTATCCGAGATAGCGGCCGATGAGAAGAAGATCGCCTCGGCCGGAGCCGAACTGATTCTTGACGGAATGACCGTTTTCACGCACTGCCATTCGAGTTCCGCCGTCGGCGTGTTGCTGGAGGCGCACCGCGCGGGCAAGCGGTTCCGGGTGCTGAACACCGAGACCAGGCCCAGATACCAGGGGCGTATAACGGCCCGGGAACTGGCTTCAAAGGGGGTGGAGGTCATCCACATGGTGGATTCCGCCGCGAAGTACGCGCTCGACGGGGCGGACCTTTTCATATTCGGGGCCGACGCCGTTCTCAGATCGGGATACTTGATCAACAAGGTCGGCACCGGCATCTTCTGCCTCGTGGCCGCCAGGTATGACGTGCCCACCTATTGCGCGACCCACACACTGAAGGTGGTTCGAGAATACCTCGACGAGAAGGTGGAGGAGCGCGACCCCGCCGAGGTATGGCCGGACGCTCCCGCCGGAGTGGTCGTTCGCAACCCCGCCTTCGACAAGGTCCACTTGAAGTACGTCACGGCTTTCGTCACCGAGAAAGGGCTGCTGAAAGATATCCTGTCAACCGTAACGGCGGCGGTTTAGGCGTGACCGGTTTCGTGCTATTCTTGAATAAGGAGAGCCGACATGAGCCTGAAGAGCTTGGCCTATCTTGATCTTGGGGGAGCCATTCATTCCGATGACCTCTGCTGCCGGTTTCACCTGGAGGCGGAAGGCGTGACGATTGAAGAGGCCGCGAACGCAACGGCGGCCGAGTCCTCGATAGGAACTTGGACCGACGTCGGAGCGCTGACTCCAGAACTCAGGCAAAGACTGAGGGCACGAGTGCTATCCATCGAGGGCAACAAGGTGGAGGTAGCTTACCCGGCGGTCTTGTTCGAGGATGGCAACATGGCGCAGATTTACTCCTCCGTTGCCGGCAATATCTTCGGCATGAAGGAGGTCGCGGCCCTCCGCTTGGAAGCCGTCAGGTTTCCGGAAGATGTCGTGAAAACGTTTGAAGGCCCAGCAGTCGGGCTTCGAGGCATCCGAGAAAAGATGGGGATCAAGGAGCGCCCCATCGTTGGGACCATAGTCAAGCCGAAGATCGGCCTGCCGCCGAGAGAACAGGCGATGGTAATGTACGAGGCGATGGCCGGAGGGTGCGACGTGGTCAAGGACGACGAGAACTTGACCTCACAATCCTTCTGCCCGTTTGAGGAGAGGCTGCGGGCGTGTCTCGACGGCGCGAAGCGGGCGGAGGACGAAACTGGCGAGGCCAAGGGGTACATCCCGAATGTGACCGCCCCGACGGAGACTATGCTGAGAAGGGCTGGACTAGTCGCCCACCTGGGGGGGAAGTTCGCGATGGTGGACCTGATCACGGCCGGGTGGTCGGGCGTGCAAAGCCTGAGAAACGCCGGGCTCGGGTTGATCATCCACGGCCACAGGGCGATGCACGCGGCCTTCACGCGCAATCCCGCCCACGGCATAGCGATGGCGGTAATCGCCCGTTCGGCAAGGCTCGCGGGGATTGACCAGCTCCACGTGGGGACCGCCGTAGGCAAGATGGAGGGGAAGGCCGCCGAAGTGGCCAGGAGCGCCAGGGCGCTGACCTCCGTCTCCGAACCGGGGCCAGGAGCGGACGGGCAGGAATGGTTCGGCTTGAAAGAGGCCATGCCGATAGCCTCGGGCGGGCTTCACCCGGGCCACGTGGCTGCCGTCGTCGCCCTCTTTGGCAATGAGGTCATCATGCAGTTCGGAGGAGGGATTCACGGCCATCCCAAAGGCACCAGGGCCGGGGCGCGCGCCGTAAGGCAGGCCGCCGACGCGGCCGTCGCCGGCATCAGGCTCGAGGACGCGGCGAAGTCGGCGCCTGAACTAGCGGCGGCTCTCTCGAAGTGGGGCGTGGTTGGATGAAGCGGCTTGTGATCTTCTCGGGAGACACGCGGGTGGAGAACATGTGCGCCTCCTTCGCGCCCCCCGAGTGGAAGTTGGAGACCACCGGAAGCGTTGAGCAGGCGGCCCTGCTCCTCAAGGCCCCACCGCCGGACCTGCTCCTTTTGGACGGAAATCCCGCCGGGATGCCCGTACTCGATTTTCTCAAGATGCATATTGAAGAACACGGCATTATCCCGGCCGTGGTTTTCTCGGCCGATGGAAATCTAGGAGAGGCGCAGGCCGCCGAATTGGCAACTCTTGGCGTCGTGAAGCAGATGGCGCGGCCTTTGGCGGCGCCTGACCTGGAATTGAATCTGGCGCCTTTTTTCGTGCCATCCATTTCCCAGCAGTTATTTATAGGGGAGTTGCTGGCGTCGTCCATATGGGACCCGTCGCGCCGGTACACCACTTTTAATTCGGCGGGCGTTGAGGTCGGCCTGCTCATGGGAAATGGCTGCGTCGAGTCATTCGTCCACGCTTCTTTCAGGGACTTGTGGAGGAGACGCCTTGAGGAGGCCGGTTTCTCGCCGCCCGCGACAAGGGAAAACATCCTGGAAGATTTGATCGTTTTGGAGCGGGGATTGCCAATTCACGACCCAAAGCTCGTGGCGGTGAAAAGGGAGGCGCTCGTCTCCTGTCTTGGTGGCATCCATCCAGGCGAGCTTCTCAAGCCCCGAGAGCAGAGGGGCTTCTACTGCAAGGAGCTGGTTCGCGTGCCGGTTCAGCTCTTGTTGCCCGGCCTCGCGGAGAAAATGGGTGAGGCGGAACTATCCATCCTAAAATCCCCCTCGATCACAATAAGCCGGCGGGAAAACTGCGACCTTGGCGGCATAGCGCTCTCTCCTCAGCAGGGTTACGTGCTCTATCTCTGCGAAAAGCCGGCGAGGGTCTCGGACCTGATCAACGCCGGGGCCATGCCGGAGGGGCAGATGCTCAAGGCGCTGTACCTCCTATTGCTCATGGGGGTGATTGAGTCATCGCCAGATGCCGGCCAGCCGCCGAGGCTCGCTTTTCTTGCAGACTCCATCGAGAAGGAGAATCAGAGCATAACCGTGCAGTCCTCGGCAATCGAGAACCTGGTTTCGGCTTTTCAAACCCCTGGCATGAATCCGTGGAAGATTCTTGGACTCAGGGAGGGGGCGATGATCGGCAGCGTGAGCCAGGCGCACGACGCCCTGATGGGAAGGCTGGACAGGAAGAACCTCCATCCGGAAGTGTATAAAAAGTACTCGAAGGACATTACTTATTTGCAGGCAAAGTGCGCCGAGGCTTGCTTGTTGATACAGGGTTCGTTTTTGGAGTCCGCGCGGCTAGAGCAGGCTGCCATGGGAGCTGGCGGGAGCGAGGCAAGGCGCCTGGAACAGGCGAAGACCGGGCGCCAGGAAGCGCGGGAGGTGCAACAAAAGGAGGCTGCCCGGCTTTTCAGATACGCGCAAGAGCTGTTCGATCAGGAGCAGTTTTACGAATGCACCCAGTACCTAAAGCTGGCCCTTTTTTACGACCCGGGCTACGCCGGTTGCTACCACCTCCTTGGGCGGGCGATGGCATCGGTGCCTGAGGCCCGGGGCAGGCACGCGGCCGAGAAAGCCTTCTTGCAGGCGGTGCAACTGGATCCGTGGGAAATTTCGTATCTTATTGATCTAGCGGGTTTTTACCTCAATGCGGGCCTATTGGCAAGGTGCGCGACTTACGCCGAAGCGGCGCAGAGAATCAATCCGAAAGATCCGCGCGTCAAGGAATTGCAGGCGTCGCTGCGGGCCAAGAAATGAAGGCGCGCGTGCTGGGCAAAGGCTGGAGCTTGACTTTTGGTTTTTCGTTCTATAAACTCCTTGTTGAGACGGAGTCTCGCGTGAGAGGGGAGAGAGCGATGAAAACGCGAAGAGGGAACTGGTTGGTGGTTCTTCCCGCCCTAGTCGTTCTGGCGTCGTGGCCCGTGATCTGGGCTCAGGAAAAGACCCCGGAAAAGCCCAAGGACCAAGCGGCCGCGCAGGTGCCGCCGGATGTCTCTAAAAAGGCCAGGGAGTACAAGGGGTCACCGGTGCCACCCAAGAAGCTTACAAAAGTCGCCGACGGCCACTGGACCCCATACACCCCGCCTGAGGTACCGAAAGACGCGGAGGTGTACAAGATCAAGCAAGGAGACACGCTTTCCGGCATCGCCCAACAGAAGCTCGGCACGTGGCTCCTGTGGCCGCAGATTTGGGACGCGAACCCCTACATAAAGGATGCCCACTGGATATACCCCGACGATCCGCTATTCATAAAGACTCCAAAGGTCGTAGGGATGGCTGGCGAAGAGGTCCCGGTGCAGGAGGAGGGGACTTCCAAAGGAAGCGGGATGCAGATCGAGGAAGAAGCTCCGATGCCGCCCGTCAACGCCCACGACGTCTACTGCTCGGGCTTTATCGTCCAGGGGTACCATTTTCCAACGCTGCATATAGTCACCAGCACCGACCGGGCGCGCGAGTCGCTCGCGCAGGGTGACGTGGTTTATCTAAACGGCGGCACGGCCGAGGGCATAGAGAACGGCAGCGAGTTCACAATCATCCAGAAGGGCCAGACCGTATCCAATCCTGTGACCGGCAAGGCGCTGGGAACGATCATCCAGAGGATGGGGCGCGTGAAGGTCGTCTCTTCCCAGGAGCATTCCTCCATAGCCCAGATAACGATGTCTTGCGACGAAATCAGATACGGCTTCGGGCTGATTCCATACAAGCCGATTCCAATTCCATGGGATATTAAGGCGTCCGAGGAGCTTCCCATTTACCTGCCAGAATCCGGAAAGCCAACCGGCCGGGTCGTCTGGGCCGAGGACAGGCTGGAAAGCGTCGGGCGTTTCAACATTGCTTACATAGACCTGGGAGCCAATCAGAAACTGGCCCCCGGCGACAAGTTGTGGATTTACAGGTATGCCGACACGACGCTTCTGGACACCACCAACGACCTCTTCAGGCAGCAGAAGATAGACGTTGGCGAAAAGGACCTTTTCCGCGACAAAAAATCAAGCGCGGCGACGGCGGCGGACACGCGGCTTCCTTCCGGCACAACCGGCGTCGCGGAGACGTCAGGGTCCACCGCCACCTCTTCGGATACCAGAATTCCATCCGGCGATGCCTCCAAAGCCGCTCAGGGCGCCGCCGGCTACCGCAAATTCCTCGGAGAGGCCGTTGTTCTGACCACCGAGCCAAACACCGCCTGCGTGAAGTTGCTTTTGAGCAGCGAGGACATCCACCCCGGGGACTACGTTCAGGTCGAGTAGGGTTTTCTGAGGTTTAACCGCGGGCGGGCCCGATGGCCCGCCCTTTTTTGTCTGATGAGAGCGAAGGCCCTGAGTCGGGCCAGCGCGGCTTGCGCTGTTATCGAGGCCTAGCCGCCATGCGCTTGGCGCTAAACTCCGAGCTCACCTCTTCTACGCTCGCTCCGTCACTTCCGCGTAAGCACCTTTAGGCCAGGAAGTTCCATTCCAGCCAGAAGCTCAAGAGAAGCCCCACCGCCTGTCGAGATATGCGATATCCTCTCCTGCACTCCGGCGGCCATTACGGCGGCAACGCTGTCACCTCCGCCGACAACGGTCAGGCCACTAGCGTCGGCGAGCGCTCTAGCCACCGCTAGGGTTCCAGCCGAGAACGCGGGCCGCTCGAAAACGCCCATTGGGCCATTCCAGAGCACGGTCTTCGCCCTCGAAACGGCCGCGCCGTAAGTCTGCGCCGTTACGGGGCCTATGTCGAACCCCATCATCCCGTCCGGTATGGCCTGGGACGGCACCGGGCGGGCGCCGGCTTCGTCATCCATGGACCGGGCTACCACGTGGTCCGCCGGGAGCGCCAAATGGATGCCCGAAGAGGCCGCCTCCTCGAGGATTGACTTTGCGACTTGGATCTGTTCTTTTTCGACCAGTGATGATCCGGTCGGGACGCCCTTTGCGGCGAGAAAGGTGTAAGCCATCGCTCCCCCGATGCAGAGCGCATCCACCTTTTTCGCGAGGGCCTTCAGCACTGGGACCTTGTCGGAAACCTTTGCCCCTCCCAACAACGCGAGGTAGGGCCTTTCCGGTGATTCCAACCTTCCGGAGAGGTACGACAGCTCCCTTTCGAGCAAAAATCCCATGACGACCTTCTCGTACATTGAAGGCAGGGCGAAAACAGAGGCGTGGGGCCGGTGGGCGGCGCCGAAAGCCTCGTTGACGTAAAGGTCCGGCGCCAGTTGTTTCAGTCTCGCGGCGAGTTCCTTGTCGCCTTTTGTCTCGCCGGGCTCGAAACGGACGTTTTCCAAAAGCAGGAGTTCCCCTGGCTTTAGAGCCGCCGAGCGAGCTGTGGCGTCCTGGCCCGCCGAGTCGGCCGAAAGATAAATGGCTCGTCCCGGCAGGAGGCGCACGAGCGCCCCGAAGACGGGGGCGAGCGACATGGACGGAACGGTCTGCCCTTTGGGACGCCCCAGGTGGGAGCAGGCGACGACTCTGGCGCCTCGGTCGAGAAGAAAGTTGATCGTCGGGATCGCGGACTTGATCCGGGTGTCGTCCCTGATTTGCATGCCGTCGAGCGGAACATTCAGGTCGAGCCTGAGTAAGGTTCTTTTGCCCTGAAGCTCGACATCCCTGATGCTCAAGTACTCTGCCACGCCGGACTCCTCTATTGATGTTCCAAATAATCCAGAAGGTCCACGAGGCGCATTATATACCCCCGCTCGTTGTCGTACCAGGCGATTATCCTGATGAGGTCTCCGCTGACACAGGTGAGCGGGGCGTCCACCACGGATGAAAAGGGCGTGCCGCGGAAGTCCTGCGAGACTAGTTCCTCGTTGCAGACGGCGAGAATGCCCTTCAGTCTGCCTTCCGCCTCCCCGCTAAGAAGCGAATTGACTGCGTCGGCACCAGCGGGCGGCTTGCACGCCTCGATGGTGATTTCGGTGAGCGACACGGCGGGGGCCGGCACCCGGATTGCCATGCCGCGTATTTTGCCGGCAAGCTCTGGGAGGACCTCTTCGAGCGCCACGGAGGCGCTCGTCGTGGTCGGTATCATGTTCAGCGCTCCGGCCCTGGCGCGCCTGGGGTCGCTTTTGGGTGCGTCCACAAGCGTCTGGCTCACGTTGTAGCAGTGGACCGTATTGAAGAGGACGGTCCTGGCGGCGAAGGCCCGATGGAGCGCCCATAGCGGCGGAGCGACGCAGTGGGTGGTGCAGGACGTCGCGCTGATAAAGTTATCGCCGGCTTCAATGGCCTCGTGGTTCACGCCGAAAACCACTTGGCGGTCAACCTGCCTGCTCGCTGCGGTCAGAATCACTTTGCGCCCGTGGCCGGAAAGGGCGGCGCGGTCCTTGAACTTTCCGGTGGCGTCCACCACCAGATCAACCCCGCTTTTCCTCCACGGGATCTGGGCCGGCGAATGTTCGCTGTAGTAGGGGATCTCGCGCCCGTTGACGCTCAGAGCGCCGCCTACATGGTCAACCCGAGATTCCCATCCTCCGTAATAGGAGTCGTGGCGCAGAAGGTGGACGACGGCGGCTGCCTCGGCGACGTCGTTGACCGCGGCCACTTCCAGGGATGGGTGGTTCGACAGTACCTTGAAAAGGCCCCTGCCGATCCGCCCCATTCCGTTGATGCCTATTTTCATTTTCAGCGCACGCTTACCTGGACCACGTTGGAAGCTTCCCCGGCCTTTATGGAGATCGTGGCGTTCCCTCTTGAAAGGCCGGTCACGACCCCGTTGCCGTCCACCTTGGCGACGCCCGCGTCAGAGACGGTGAAGGCTGGCAGGATGTTCAGCGTGGTCCCGGCGTCGGAGATCACCGAGTATGGAATCCGCGCGGACTCGCCAGACTTGACCGACATGGCAGGGGAGTCGAGCTTGATTGCCATCGGGACGAGAATCTTGACGGGAACGGAAAGCGCGGCGCGGGTCTTGCCCAGCGAGACCGAGACCTCAGTGGTTCCGCTGGAGAATATCGTCAGCACGCCGTGTTGGTCTATGGAAGCCACCTTCGGGTCGCTAGACAGAAATGTCGCCACCGATAGGTCGGCGGGCTTTCCGGCGTCGTCCGAACCGCTCACCAAAAGCGGCACCTGGGAGTTCATAGGCCCTGAGACGCCGGTCTCGATTTGGGCCTTGTCCGTGAATTCGAGTTTCAAGGACGAGGCGATTCTAACGCTGACGGGCACCGTGGCGCTCAATGTCCCAATTGAGGCGGTGACTATCGCGTCTCCGGAACCGTTGGCGGTAATCTTGCCCATGGAGTCAACGTCGGCCACCTGCGGGTTGGAGGTAGAGAACTTCAGCTTCGGGTTCTCAATCTGTCCGCCCTTTTGATCGAGGACGGTAACGGTAAGGGCCTTCGTTCCCCCGGTGTCAAAAAGCAGCACTTTTGCTGGATTGATCTTGATCTGCGCCGGCTTGGCGCAGGCCAGCGCCAGACCCGCCACGAGCATCAACAGGCTCAATGCACCCATCCTCTTCATGGACCTTCTCTCCTTCTAAGAGCAAGGGCCGGCCGCGCGGAGAATTTGGTGGACCCATCCACACCGCGCCCGGTTCCATAGGTGGACATTTTGCCCCTCCGCCAGCCATCCGTCAAGAGCGCGGCGCTCCGCCCGATTCCGGAAGAACGAAGGCCTTGTGGCGATGGGGAGTATAATGCGAAGCCGTGAGGAGGCGGCTTGGGAGCAAAGCCAGTTCCTTGCAGTTCGATCTGGGGAAGGAACAGAACTGATGAAAACGGGTGGAACCAGGACAATCTGGATCGTACTGATCCTTGTCTGGGGTTCGACGTGGCTCTTCATCAAGGTGGGGCTTGAAGATCTTCCGCCGTTCACGTTCGCAGGTATCAGGTTCGTCATAGCTCTGGTGCCGCTCTATGCCCTAGCGGCTCTCCGCGGTGCTAGGATGCCTTCCAAGCTATCGGATTGGTGGCTTCTCTCCGCGACTGGGTTTCTCACCTTCACGTGCGGATACGGACTCGTCTTTTGGGGAGAAAAATATCTCTCTTCCGGTCTAACCGCCGTTTACTACACAACCTATCCGCTGGTTGGGCTTCTATTCGCCCATTGGTTGATTCCCTCGGAACCTCTTTCCGCGAGGAGACTTTCCGGGGCGCTTCTTGCTCTGGCCGGGGTCGTAGTGATCTTCGCCGACCAGCTACACCTTCAAGGGCCGATGGCCGCGTGGGGAAGCCTGGCCGTTCTCTTGTCGGCCTTGGGCGGTGCCCTGTCGGGCGTCCTATTGAAGAGCAGGGGCGGCCATCTTGACCCGCTGGTCGTCTCGTTGTCGCAGATGACGATCGGCGGGTTGCCGCTGCTCGCCGCCGGGCTGCTGATTGACGGAAACCCGCTCGCGCTCAACTGGACGCCGAAGGCCGTCTTCAGCCTCTTCTACCTGGCGCTGGTTGGCACATCTCTGGCTTTCGTTCTATGGTACCGTCTTCTCCAGGCGACGATGGTCACGAGGGCGCAGTTCATGCCGGTTCTGAACACTCTGGTGGCTGTTCTATTGGGGGCGCTCTTTCTCCACGAAAGCTACGGGTGGAGAGCGGCGGCCGGGACCGCCGCCGTCCTCTGCGGCGCCGCTCTGAGCCTCTGGAGGAGGAGGGGGCTTCCGGCAAGAATGGCGCTTTCCGATTAGGCGGATACTTTACCAGATTGCTCCAAGCTTCTATACTCTTTTCGGAGGGAAGGTAATGAAAATCGTCGCCGTCATCCCGGCGAGGTTCGGCTCGACGAGGTTCCCGGGGAAGCCGCTTGCTCCGATTCTTGGAAAGCCTATGATCGTTTGGGTGTTGGAGCGCGCCGCCATGATTCATGGAGTCAGCAGGGTCGTGGTGGCCACGGACGACCAGCGGATAGTCAGCGCCGTAAGGGTAGCGGGCGGGGAATCCGTGATGACGCCGCCGAGCTGTCCGACCGGCTCCGACAGGGTGTTCGCCGCGATTCGCGACGCCGAATGCGATTTGGTGGTAAACCTGCAGGGCGACGAGCCCGCGCTGGACCCAGAGGCGGTCTCGGCGCTCGTCTCGATGATGGCCGAGAATTCACCGGTCCAGATGGGAACGCTCGTGGCCCCGATCTCATCCGAAAAGGAGTACGCCAACCCAAACGTCGTCAAAGCCGTTCTTGACGATCAAAACCGGTGCCTCTATTTCAGCAGAAGCCCGATCCCTCATCTGCGAGGTTGCGCGCTTGACGATGCGCCCGTTTACCGTCATGCCGGTGTTTACTGCTTCCGCAAAGAGTTCTTGGCTATCTTTACCGGGTGGCCGCGGGGCCGCCTTGAGAAGGCCGAATCGCTCGAACAGCTGCGGGTTCTTGAGCGTGGCGTCGAAATACGCGCGGTGATTGCCGGCTGGCCCAATGTGGCCGTGGACGTGCCGGAAGACATTGCTCGCGCGGAATCCGCGCTACGAGCTATGGGCGTTCATTGATTTTACGAAAAGCGGCTTCTATGAGCCGTTACATGGCCAGGCAATGGTACGCGCCACCTGCAATAGCCGTGGTTCGCCCAACCACTGGCCCCGCACGGGAAAGTCGCCATCGGTTCTGCGCGATCTTGTCCACGGAGGACGGCAAAATGGGAATCGCCATCGTCTGCCGTCCACCATCTGTCGTCCTCAGTCTCCATAGTCCGCGGGCACGGTGCAGCCTCCGCCTGTTTCCCGGAAGGCACTAGTGCTATAATCAGTCACCCGGGACATTGGCGGCCGGAAATGGAGGTGGTTGATATGGCCAAGTACATTTTTATTACGGGGGGTGTTGTTTCGTCCTTGGGGAAGGGAATCGCCGCCGCGTCAATAGGGAGGCTTTTGGAATCTCGCGGCTTCAAGGTTTCCATACAGAAAATGGACCCCTACATCAACGTTGACCCTGGGACGATGAGCCCCTTCCAGCATGGAGAGGTGTTCGTCACCGACGATGGCGCCGAGACGGACCTCGACCTCGGCCATTACGAACGCTTCACCTCCCAGGTCTCATCCCGAAGCAACAACTACACCGCCGGAAGAATATATCTCCAAGTGATAGACAAGGAGCGCAGGGGCGATTTCTTGGGGGGGACCGTTCAAGTCGTCCCGCACGTGACCAACGAAATCAAGGAAGCCATCAAGTCGAACGCGAAGGAATTCGACATCGCGATCATCGAGGTGGGAGGCACGGTAGGCGACATCGAGTCGTTGCCGTTTTTGGAAGCCTTGAGGCAGTTGCAGCTCGAGCTTGGAAGGGCCAACGCGGTCTTCATTCACCTGACGCTGATACCGTTCATCAGGGCGAGCCACGAGCTGAAGACAAAGCCCACGCAGCACAGCGTCAAGGAGCTGAGGTCCATCGGAATCCAGCCCGACGTTCTGTTGTGCAGGACGGAGTACGCCATACCGCGCGAGATGAAGGCGAAGATAGGGCTCTTTTGCAACGTCAGCGAGGAGGCGGTCATAACGGCGCGAGACGTGGAACACGTCTACGAAGTGCCGCTCTACTTCGCCCAGGAGGGCCTTGACTACATCCTCCTCAAGTATCTTGGGCTGCCCATGAACGAGAGGCGCCTCGAAAAGTGGGAAGAGTTCCTGGAGACGCTCAAGCACCCCGAGGACACGGTAACGATCGGCGTGGTCGGGAAGTACACCCAGTACGAGGATTCCTACAAGAGCCTGCGCGAGGCGCTGATTCACGGCGGCGTGGCCTCGAAGCTCGGGGTCAACCTGAAGTGGGTGGAGGCCGAGGACATTGAGCACGAGGGGCCCGCCGGCCCGCTCTCGGGCGTTGACGGCATCCTGGTGCCTGGAGGCTTCGGAGAGCGCGGCGTCGAAGGCAAGATAAGGGCGGCCGCTTACGCGCGCCAGAACAAGATTCCATATTTCGGAATATGTCTCGGCATGCAGCTCGCCTGCATCGAGTTCGCAAGGTCGGTGGCGGGGCTTTTAAACGCGAACTCGACCGAGTTCGACGCCAAGACGCCGCACCCCATATTCTTCAAGCTGCGGGACCTCCTTGGAGATGATACCTACGGCGGGAACATGCGGCTCGGGCGGTGCCCCTGCGATTTGACGGAAAAGTCGCTGGCCTTCAAAGCCTACGGGGTTTCCCGGATAGACGAGCGCCACCGCCACCGCTACGAATTCAATAAGGCGGGGTACATGGCCAAGCTAAGCGAAGCGGGGCTCAACTTCACCGGCATCTCCCCCGACGGCAAATTCGTCGAGGTGGTCGAGCTGAAAAACCATCCGTGGTTTCTCGGCTGCCAGTTCCATCCAGAGTTCAAGTCCAGGCCGCTGGCGCCGCATCCGCTGTTCAGGGACTTCGTGAAGGCGTCGCACCAGCACCGCCTTGAACGAGAGGGCAAGGGATGAGCTTGGCGAAGGTGGCCTCTTTCGGATTGGGCAAGGGCGCCGCCGCCGGCGGGGAGTTTCCGCTGTTCATATCAGGCCCCTGCGTGATCGAGTCGGAGGCTCACGCCCTCGCCCTCGCCCTCCAGCTTGCCTCGTGGGCGAGGGACTTGAAACTCAACCTTCTCTTCAAGGCATCGTTCGACAAGGCCAACAGGACATCCCTGAAAAGCTACCGAGGGCCGGGGCTCCAGAAGGGGCTCGAAATACTGGGCAAGGTGAAAAAGGAATCCGGCCTCGGCGTGCTCACGGACGTTCACGAGCCAGGACAAGCGGAGGAGTGCGCCAAGGTGGCCGACGTCCTGCAGGTTCCAGCCTTTCTCTGCCGGCAAACGGACCTGCTGGTGGCCTGCGCCCAAACGGGCAAGGCCGTCAACGTTAAGAAGGGGCAGTTCCTGTCGCCGTGGGACATGGCCTATGCCGTGGACAAGCTGGTTTCGAGCGGATGCAAGAAGGTTCTGTTGACCGAGCGCGGGGCCAGTTTCGGCTACAACAACCTGGTGGTGGACATGCGCTCGATTGAGATCATGCGCGGCTTCGGCTTTCCCGTCATTTTCGACGCTACCCATTCCGTCCAACTCCCGGGCGGAGGCGCCGGCGCCTCGTCCGGTCAGCGAGAATTCATCGCGGTGCTAGCAAGGGCCGCCGCCGCCGCGGGGGCGGATGGCTTCTTCATGGAGGTTCACGAAGAGCCCGGCCGCGCCCTGTCGGACGGTCCGAACGCGCTTCCTCTGCGAGACTTTCCAGGCCTCTGCAAGCGCCTTGCGGCGTTTCACCGCCTTGCCAGGGAGGAGTGAATGAGCCACGAGACGGCGCGCCGAGTCCTAGAAACGGAGGCCAGGGTTCTCGCCAGGCTCCGCGACAGCCTGTCCGCCGAGTTCGGCGCGGCGGTTGACAAGATGGCCGCCTGCTCGGGCCGGATCGTCGTCACGGGCATGGGCAAGAGCGGTTTGGTCGGCCACAAAATTTCAGCCACGCTGGCCAGCACCGGCAGCCCTTCGTTCTTTCTCCATCCGGCCGAGGCCTTTCACGGCGACCTTGGCATGGTGAAGCCGGAGGACGTGGTCCTTGCGCTTTCAAACAGCGGCGAGACGGAGGAGCTGGTGCGCCTCGTCCCGTTTCTTAAAAGGATAGGCGCGGTCGTCGTCGCCGCGACGAACTCTGCGGCTTCCACGCTCGCGTCACTGGCGGACATCCACGTCACGGTTCCGGTTGACGAGGAAGGATGTCCTCTTAACCTGGCCCCGATGGCCTCCACCACGGCCCAGCTCGCCCTGGGTGACGCGCTTGCCGCCGAATTGATGGAACGAAAAAGGTTTCAGCCCGAGGACTTCGCGCAGCTTCACCCCGGCGGCAAACTCGGCAAACGATTCATGCGCGTGGGTGAATTGATGCACGCTGCCGGCGCTGTTCCGCGCGTCGCGCCCCGAACGCTCATGCGGGACGTAATTTTCGAGATATCCGCGAAGAAGCTCGGGTTGGCGGTGGTGGCCGAGGAGGATGGAACCATCCTGGGGATCATCACCGACGGGGACATGCGCCGCCTCCTTGAAAAGCACGGCGGGGCTCTGCTTGAGAGGAAAGCCGCCGATTGTGCGAGCGATCATCCACTCACGATACCCGCCGGCGCCCTCGCGGCGGAAGCCCTCAGACTGATGGAAGAGAAGAAAATCACTTCGCTTCTGGTGCCTGACGAAAAAGGGCGGATTCAAGGAGTTATCCATCTCCACGACCTGTGGCGCCTGCAGTTGCTCTAACGAACTGCTGAAAACCCCTCAACGTCGCCTGCGAGAGGCTCTCCGCAGCCTGCCGTAAACCATTCGGATAAATGATTTCTCGATGGCCTTGACAACGGGCTTCGCAACGTTATGATTTCCTTGCGGACGAGGAGGGAGAAATGGCAAAAGGGCGCCTGGCGGTTCCCCCGCCGAGCCAAACGGCCAAGCCCCTTGACGATCCAGTCGCCGCCAGTACGAGTGGCTACGCCCACGAAGCCTTCAGGCGGACCCTTGCCGACGCGCTCTACTTCTACCACGCCGATCACCTCGGTACGCCGATAGCAATGACGAACTCGTCTGGAAAATTGGTCTGGCGCGCCGAGCACACCCCCTTCGGAGGAATCTACGCGCTCACCGTGGGGACCACCACCACCAACCTGAGATTCCCCGGCCAGTACTACGACTGGTAAATGGGGTCAGGTCTTGTATGTTAACATCGCTCATTTTGTTTCCCCGCTTGTGGTAACTCTGAATCCCTGAGAATGCGGCATACGCTGGCAGGGTGAAGGCCCAAATGCAGCGCGATACTGGCCTGCGCGTATCCGTGTTCAAGGTACGCTTTCCGCATTGCACCGTTCCGTCCTTTGGCTG
>JBBINO010000046.1:8109-20440 GCA_037443845.1 Acidobacteriota bacterium | reverse complement strand
CCGCGGATTCCTTGTTCAATGCAGCAACCTCCGCCTCGTCTTCGCCGGACTTACGGTCCCGGAGAAGCGCCCGACAATACTACCAGCACGCCCCTCGCGCCGCAAGAAGAAAAAGGCCCGCTGGCAAGATATTGGTGGTATACTTTGCTGGGGAGACGCACATGTTCCGGCTCGTTTACTCGGCAAATGGAGAAAACCGGTTCTTGACGCTGGACCGGGAACGAGCCACGGTCGGCCGCCAGGCAGGCAACGACCTGGTGCTGGATGACCACACGGTTTCAAGGAGGCACGCCGAATTCGAGCGATCCCCAAACGGATGGATCGTAAGAGATCTCGGGGCGAGAAACGGGGTCTCCGTCAACGGCTCAAGGGTCAAGGAGCGCCTCCTCGGCGCCGGCGACGTCGTCACCCTCGGGCTTTTCGAGCTGAGGTTCGAGGAGGAACTGAGCGAAAAGGTGCGGATCGCCCCGTCTCAAAGCGAGATGCCGGTTCCGTCCGGAACGATCATTCGCTCAGTTGACGACATCCGCTCGGAGCTGGAAGCGGCGAGGCTTTCCAAGACGTCCCCTGGCGAGGACGCCGAGCAGGTCGGCCGCCTCGCGCGCAACAGCAAAATCCTCGCCGTCCTGGCGGACATGTCGCGGACGCTGATCTCGGCCAAGGACCTTGACGAGGTGCTTGAGAAGATCATGGACGTCGTGATGGAGCACGTCCAGGCGCAGCGGGGCGTCCTCCTCCTGGCCGGGACGCCGGGGTCTTTGGAGCCGAGGGTCGTCAGGCAGGGTGGCGATTCGGCCAGCGAGACAATCCAGATCAGCCAGACGATCGCCCGCAAGGCTTTTGACGAGGGCGTCGCCATCCTGACGCAGGACGCCCAGATGGACGAGCGGTTCCAAGCTGGAATGTCAATCAGGATGCTCGGCATCCGGTCCGCTCTTTGCGTTCCCCTCAAGCTGGAGGAGAAAGTGCTGGGGCTGATATACGTGGACACGCCCCTCAAGGTGAAGGCTTACGCCGATTTCGACCTCGACCTGCTCTCCGCGCTGGCCGGCTTCGGCGCGGTCGCCATCAAGCAGGCCGAGCTAAGGGCGAAGCTGCAGGAGGAGCGCGTCGCGAAGCTCAGGCTCGAACGCTACCACTCGCCGGCCGTCGTGGCCCAGATTCTCTCCTCGGGCGAAAGCTCGGGCGCCTTCAGCCTCGAAGTGCGCGAGATGAACGTCTCCATCCTCTTCGCCGATATAGTGGGGTTCAGCACGCTCTCGGAGGACATGGCCCCCCGCGAAGTGGCGATGCTGCTCAACGACTATTTTTCGCGAATGGCCGAGGTCATCTTCAAGCACGACGGGACGCTGGACAAATTCATCGGAGACGCCATCATGGCCGTCTTCGGGGCGCCGCTCGAGGCGGAGGACCACGCCACCCGCGCGGTAAGCTGCGCCCTCGAAATGAAAGAGGCTCTCAAGGAATTCAACCAGGGGACGCTGCCGGGCAGGCCCCCGCTCAATTTCAGGATCGGCATCAACTCCGGCCACGTAGTCGCCGGCGACATCGGAAGCGTCCGGCGCATGGAATACTCCGTGCTGGGAAACACCGTGAATCTCGCGTCGAGGTTCCAGTCCGAAGTGGCCGCGCCCGGCCAGATAGCCGTCGGCGAGGCGACCTACCTGGCATGCAAGGAGCGGTACAAATTCGAGAAGCTTGGCAAAGTGAAGGTGAAGGGCATCACGAAACCAATCGCTGCTTATGAGGTGACGGGATGAAAAGAGTTTCGGTTGCAGCCGCGTTGAGCGTTGCACTGTTGCTTGCCTCGTGCGCCGGCCAGAAGAAGCCCCAGGGCTCCGCCGGCGGCCAAAGCCCAAAGCCGGCGCAGGTCAAGGACGCGCCCACTGACTTTCAGCCGGCGGCGGGCGACGAAAACATCAAAAATAGCGAAGTGGCGTACAACCTGGCGCTCGAGTACGCCGGGAAGGGCGAGATGCCCGCGGCGCACCACTACATTGACCTGGCCATCATTTTGCAGCCCAATTCGAAATACAGCTACACGAAGGGGCTCTTCCTATTGGGCGACAAGAGGTACGACGAGGCGCTGGTCTGGCTGGAGCGGAGCCTTCAGCAGGGGCCGGGGACTTCGGACAACAAGCTTGCCGTCCAGAACGCCCTGGGCGCAACCTACATGCAGCTCGGCCAGGACGAAAAGGCTCTGGCCCAGTTCAGGGACGTCGTGAACGCCCCGGGCATGGTCAGCAGGTACGAGTCCTACTACAACATGGGCATCATCTACCTGCGCCAGCAGAAATGGCTCGACGCCGAAGCGGTATTTCAAAAGGTCACCGAGGAGAACCCGGCCTACTACCGCGCATACGGCAAGCTAGGCCAGATATCCGCCCACAAGGAGGACTGGGGACAGGCGGCGCTCCTCTTCAAGCGCGCCATTGACCTCATCCAGAACGACTACCCGGCTCTCCAGACTGACGGCGCCGAGCTTTACTGCAACTACGGCGAAGCGCTTTTTCACGAGAAGCTCTACCCGGAGAGCAAGCAGGCGCTCATGCAGGTCCTGAGGATATCCCCTGAAAGCGACGCGGGGCAAAAGGCCAAGGGGATTCTTGCCAAAATCGGGGCGCCGTGATGATTTCAAAGCTCCGCGAAGGACTCAGAAGAACAAGGCAAGCAATCTCGTCGCAACTGCACGGCGTCTTCAACAGCGTTAAGCCCGCGACGGCCGAGGAGCTTGATGCCCTCGAGGAGGCGCTCATCCGCGCGGACGTCGGCGCCGAAACGGCCAGGCTTCTTCTGGACAAGCTTCCTTCCGAAGCGAGGGAGAACGGCGTTGCTCTCAGGCAGGCGCTCTTGGAACGCATCGGGCGCCTGTGGCCGCCTCCGCCCGCCCCGGAGGGGCCGCCACCCAAGCCTTGGGTGACGCTGGTCGTCGGCGTGAACGGGGTCGGGAAGACCACCACGATCGGCAAGCTGGCCGCCCGGCGCGCGGCGCTTGGCCAGACCGGTCTGCTCGCGGCCGCGGACACTTTCCGCGCGGCGGCATCGGATCAGTTGGAAATATGGGCCCAGCGTGCCAACACCGCGATCGTCAGGCAGCAAGAGGGGGCCGATCCCGCCGCCGTCGCCTACGACGCCGTCAAGGCGGCCGCGGCGAGAAAGCTCGACTTCGCCCTCATAGATACGGCCGGGAGGCTTCACGTCAAGCACAACCTCATGGAGGAACTCGGCAAGATATACAGGGTGGCGGGGAAGGCGCTGCCAGGGGCGCCGCACCAGGTAACGCTCGTGCTGGACGCGACCACCGGACAGAACGGGCTCAGCCAGGCAAGAACCTTCGTCTCGGTGGTGAAGGTCACCGACATGATTCTTACCAAGCTCGACGGCACGGCCAAGGGCGGCATCGCCCTGTCCGCCGCCTCCTCGCTGAACATACCGATTCGATACGCCGGAGTCGGAGAGAAGGTTGACGACCTGATTCCTTTCGATCCCCGCGATTACGCCGAGGGGCTTTTGAATGGCGATGGATGACGAGCGAGTCCACCTGAACTTCATGCGCGACGCGATATGCGCCGGCGAGCCCGGGCGCGGAAGAACCCATCCCAACCCGTGCGTGGGGGCGGTCGTCGCGCGCGATGGGCGCGTGATCGGGCGCGGCTTCCACAAGGGTCCGGGCAACCCTCACGCTGAGATAGAGGCGCTGCGCCAGGCAGGAAACCCGAAGGGCGCAGACCTCTACGTGACGCTCGAACCCTGCTGCACCTTCGGAAGAACGCCGCCGTGTACCGAGGCCATATTGGCCTCCGGGCTGCGCCGCGTTTTCGCGGCGGTCGAGGACCCCAACCCGGCGGTCAAAGGGCGCGGCATCGCGAAACTGAAGGAGGCCGGCTTCGACGTGCGCTGCGGCATCCTTGAAGCCGAAGCGGTGGCGCTCGATCCGGCGTACCACCATTTCTACGCGAAAGGGCGGCCTCACGTCCACCTCAAATGGGCGCAAACCCTCGACGGGAAGTACGCCGCGGCCCACGGCAGATACATAACGGGCGCCGAAGCACGGCGAGCCGTCCACGAGGACCGTTACCAGGCCGACGCGATACTGGTCTCGGCGGGAACGGTTCTTCAAGATGACCCCTCTTTGACCGTCCGGCTCGAAGGCCGCGGCAAGAAGCTCGTGAGGATAATCCTCGACAGGCTCGGGACCGTCGTCCCGGAAAGGCACGTCTTCAAAAGGGCCGAAGAGGATGGCCCGTGCTGGATAATAAGGCCGTCGGGCGTTGCATCGCTCCCCTTCCCCGACATGCCGATGGTCGAATGTCTCGACCTGCCGCCGGACGGCAACGGAGGCATTGACCTCGGGGCGCTGATGGGTCTTCTGCGGACCAGGCAGATACTCAGCCTCTACGTCGAGGCCGTAGGGCCGCTTGCCGGGGCGTTCCTGCAAAGCGGGTTCGTGGACCGGCTCTCCATCCACGTTGCCATGCGCTTCGGAGGAAGAGGGCGGGGCTTCGCCGAAAAGCCGGGCATCGGCGACGCCGAGCTTTCCATGGAAGGCGCCTCAATAGAGACCGCCGGAAGCGACCTCGTCTTGAGAAAAGAGCTGGAGGGACGATGTTTGCCGGGATGATCCAGGAAGTCGGAATCGTCGGCTCTGCGGCCAAACGGGCCGGAGGCCTTCGCCTTGAGGTCCGCTGCCCGAAGGTCGCGGCGCAAGCGGCCGTAGGGGACAGCATCAGCGTTGACGGGGCCTGCCTCACCGTCGAGACGCTGGCTGGCGGCGGCTTCGCCGCCTTTGCCTCCGGCGAGACGCTGTCGAAAACTACGCTCAAAGGGATGAAGCGCGGCGACAAGGTCAACCTGGAACAGGCGCTGAAGCTCGGCGAAAAGATCGGCGGTCACCTCGTCCAGGGCCACGTGGAGGCCGTCGCCGAAGTCGCGAGCCTGGGACGCGCCGGGGAAGGCGCGGCTCTCTCGATCAGGCTGCCGGAGGAGATGCTGGAGGCAGTTGCGCCCAAGGGCTCCATTGCCATATCGGGCGTCAGCCTGACGGTCGCCCGCGTGGAGGGCCGAATGGTGGAAATCGCAGTCATCCCGCACACCCTCAAGAGCACCACGCTCGGGGAGCTCTCTCCAGGGAGCCTCGTTAACGTCGAGAGCGACCTTATAGCCCGCCATGTCGTCGCATACCTGAAAAACCGCGCCGGAAAAAAGCCTCCGGCGCGCGACCTCGATCCTGATGAAATGGGCTTTTAGGACAAGGGCCATGCGACGGCCAAGGCGCGCACCTTGGTTCCGCAAAATGTATGGCGCCCATGGCGGTTAACTTGGACCATGACAAAAGGCGAGGAGATGACGATGAGAAAGCTGTGGGGTGTTCTGCTTATAACATTGACTGTGGCTGCGTTCGCTGGAGGACCGCTCGTTTTTTCCGGCAAAGTCGCCGATTGGAACGACAACATGATTGACGAGATGACATTCGTGCAGAAAGGCCCTTGGGGCGGTCTCTACGATGACATTCAAATCGAGCCCGTGGACATGTCCCATGCCGTTATCAACGGCAGCGATAAGGGCAAGGCCGCCGCGGAAGACGCGGCAAAGCTAATTAACGATTGGTGCCAGAAAGCGGTCCGTGAAGGTTACGGCGAAAGGCTGCCCAAGATTTTAGGCAACGGCGACCAGATTCCGCAAGGAGCGCGAGTGGTCGTACTGCGTTGGATGTGCGTATCAATAGACCCTGGCAGCCGGGCGAAAAGGTTCTGGATTGGATTCGGCGCCGGCCACTCAGGCGTGACGTTGAGCGGTTCGTTGATAGACAAGGCATCGGGCAAGGAGCTTGCGGCATTCACGCACCGCCGCGTCAGCGGCAAGGGGTTGGCTCCAACCGGAGGCAGGTACAACGTAATATTGAACCAGAGCGCGGTCTGGACCGCCCAAGACGTCGGGAGGATGCTCGGAGTCGTGGTCGGGGCGAACAAGTAGGAACCGTCGCGAGAATCTTGCCGAGAAGGTGACGCGATGTCTCTTGGCCTGGCGCTATCAGGTGGCGGCTCGAAAGCGGCGGCATTCCACGCCGGGACGCTGCGCGGCCTTTCGGAAACGGGGCTCTTGGGCCCTGTTGATGTCGTCTCGTCCGTATCCGGCGGCTCCATTTTCGGGGCGGCATGGATGGCCGCGCTCTCGCGGGGGGAATCGCTTGAAGCTTTCATCCAGAAGATGCAGCAAGAGCTCACGAGGGGTTTTATCGCTCGAACCATCAGGCCACGGCTCCTTCGGACCTTGTTTCCAGGCTACACCAGAACCGACGCGCTTGCGCGGACCTTCGACGACATCTTTTTTCACGGGATGATTCTCCAGGATCTGCCCCTTCACCCGCGGCTCGTCATGAACACCACGGTGATGAACCATGGGCAAACGGGCAAATTCGCCAGGGAGGGCTTCAAGGTCGTTGGTCTTGTCCCGCGAGGAAGCACTGCGATGAGCGAGTGGATTCCCCTCGCGAATTACAAGGTTTCGCTGGCCGCCTCGGCCTCGGCCGCATTTCCTGTAGGCCTTCCGCCCGTGTACCTAGGACGCGGAGAAGGCGGCGTGCCAGATGGCTGGGGAGCGACCGAGGAGCTTCGCGCCACGAAGGTCTTCGCCCTGACCGACGGCGGCGTGCTCGAGGACCTCGGCGTTCAGACGCTCTTGAATTCGCGAAGCGAATTCGGCTGCTGGGACGTGATCATGAGCGACGCCGGCACGAGAGAGACCCTCTGGACCCCGGGCGGCCTTACGAACAGGCTGGAAGGGCTCTTCATGGGCGCGGTCAGCGCCCCGGTCATCGAGCGCGTCACGGTCCTCATGAACGACAAGGAGGACCGCGACATGCGCCACATAGCCTTCGGCGAACAGCAGAAGACGTGGCTGATAGAAGCGCTGCGCGATCCCGCGGTCGCGGCAAAGAACGACATGGCAACGTACCTGGCCAGGCAAAAGCGCGGGCCCCAGCGGCGCGTGTTGATGGTGCGGCTGAGCCAGGGCTGGGGCCACTTCGTGTCGGCGATCCCCCAATGGCGGCTTTGCGGTCTGGCGCAAGATTTCGAGGAGAGCACGGGTAAGAAGGCTCCGCCCTTGCCCGTCTCCTCCGACGAGGCGGCGAAGGAGAAGTTGCTGGAGGACGTTGGCCGAAGCCTCCAACCAGCCAAGGCGATCTTCGAAGCCATGGGAGGCAACGAGCGCGTGGACCACCTGAACACGATAGCGACGAGCTTTTCAGCGCTGCCCGGCGAGATCGTCTCCGGTCTCTGCGAGCACGCCCGCTGGCAAGTACACGCCGCCAAAGCCGTGTACTGGTAACAGGCCAAAGCCACAAAGGAAAGAAGGATGGAACCACAGAGGCTCCGAGGCGCGGCCCAATTTTGAATTGCAAATTTTGAGTTTTGAATTGAAGCCGGAATCGCCGATAGATAAAAAGCACCACCATTCAAAATTTATGATTGCCCCCCAGGCGCGGAGGAAAAGACATGTTTGGTGTCTTGTGTCTCGTGTCTTGTGGGCTCGTCGCTGGCTTGAACCGCCCGTAGTTCGCGTGGTGCGAGGGCCGCGAAGGCGCAAGAGCATTGCATTTTCGCAGGGGCGCGCTATTTTGTCCACGCCACCCCAGCGAAGCCAGACGGAACGCTTTGTTGGCCCTTCGGAGTATCTATTTCGCCTTCCGCTGGCGAAGCCAGACGGAACGCTTTGTTGGCCCTTCGGAGTATCTATTTCGCCTTCCGCTGGCGAAGCCAGACGGAACGCTTTGTTGGCCCTTCGGGCCGGGCTTCTGCCCGTGCATCGTTGCGCCGCCGCCGGAGTTCGTTGGCCATCCAGCTTGACGGCTGGGAGGCATGACGGATATTCTTTTGGCGTGAGCTGCAATGGCCGGCGCGCGGGCTGACGCGCGAGAGAAGGTGGAAGCCACGATGGCGGAACCTGGCGCTCAAGCGGCGATCGGCGAGACGGCCGGGGGCGTCCTGCCGGGCCTATTGGGAATAAGGCCTGGCGAGGGACGCAGGACGGCGCTGCTTTTCCTCTACCTTTTTTGCGCCAGCGCGATTTTCATTCTCGGCAGGACGGTGAGGGACACGCTGTTCTTGAGCCGGTACTCCGTTGCCGCGCTGCCGTGGATGTTCGTCCTCTTCGGCGTGGTCTCGGCGCTCGTGGCGCTCTTCTACGGCGCCGTCAGCGAACGCGCCTCTCGGCAGATCCAGATTCAGGCGGCACTGGGCGCCGGCATCGTAAGCTACGCCGCCGTCTGGCTGGCGGTGCGCGCCGGCCTGTCGTGGATATACCCCGTCTTTTACGTCTGGGCCGACGTGATTTCATTCCTTCTGATCATGCAGTTCTGGACGCTTGCCAACGACCTGCACGACCCGAGGTCCGCCAAGAGGCTGTTTGGAACGATCGGCTCCGCGAGGATCGCCGGGTTCATCATCGTCGGCCTCATGGCTGGAGTCGCGGTGAAGGCGCTGGGGACGGAACAGCTCCTCCTCGTGATGGCGGGCATCATGGCCGTCATGGCGGCCCTCGCGGCGGCCCTTGGACGTTACGAGCGCGCGCCGCAGCCCCAAAGGTATCCCCAAGGTGGGGACGAGTCGGCCGCCGGGCTCTTGAGGCAGCCGTACATAGCGTCGCTCTGCCTGATGCTGCTCTTGATCTTCCTGGCCCTGACGATCGGCGACTACCAGTTCAAGATGATAGCCCGCCAGAACTTCCGCGAGGACGCTCTCGCCAGCTTCTTCAGCCTTTTCTACGCCGGGGCCGGGGTGGCCGGGCTTCTCGTCCAGCTCTTCGTCACGCCCGCGTTATTGAAAAGGTTCGGCGTGCTCGCCGCGCTTCTCGTGATGCCGCTCTGTTTCGCTGGATCGGCGGCGGCGCTGCTGATCGCGGGCGGCCTTACGGCCGCCTGCGTGATGAAGTTCAGCGACAACGGGTTGCAGTTCACTATTCACGAGACCGCGATGCAGGTGCTCTACGTCCCTTTCGCCCCGGCGGTCAAGGTCAAGGCTCGCGCTCTGCTGGAAGTGGCCGTGAAGCCGCTTTCGTACGGGCTGGGAGGCCTCGCGCTCGTCGCCCTCGCCGCTTTAAAGGTTCCGGTCAGGCAGATGGCCTTCGTTACGCTTCCGGTCGCTCTTCTCTGGCTTTCGCTTCTTCCCAGGGTGAGGCGCCTCTATCTTCGCTCGCTGGAGGCCTCCGTCTCCGGGCTTGCGGGGGCATTCGATCTCGACCAGGAGTTCGTGCTCGACTCGGAGAGCAGGAAGGTTCTTCTTCGCGCGCTCGATTCGCCCGACCAGGCGGTCGTTCTTCACGCCATGGACCGCCTCTTCATGGAGAGGACCGAAGACCTGCGCGGAGCGCTCGAAGGCCTCTGCCGCCACCCGGCAAGCCGCGTGAGGCGCCAGGCGATTCTGCGCGCAGCCGAGCTTGGCGACTCCGATTGCGCTGGAAGCATCGTGCCGGCCTTGAAGGACGAAGACCCCGACGTTCGCTCCGCTGCGATTGAAGCCATCTGCTCGTTGAAGAAGGATGACGCCGTTGACCTCGTCGCCGCGTTTCTTGACGACGGACGCAAGAGCGCCAGGGTTGCAGCCACCGCGGGGCTCATCGCTAAGGCCGGAGTTGACGGCGCCATACTCGGCGCCTCCCGGCTCAAATCGCTGATGGCCAGCGCCGACCCAGCGGCCAGAATGGAGGCTGCCGAGATAATGCGAAAGCTGGGCTCCTCCGCCTACCGCCCTCTGAAGAATCTCCTCAAGGACCCAGACCGCGGCGTCCGCGCCGCGGCGTTCAAGGCGGCTGCTGCTTCGGCCGACCCGAGGCTAATTCCCGTCCTGCTTGAAGAGCTCGCCGGTGATTCGCACAGGCGGCGCGCTTCCAGGGCGCTTGGCGCGATGGGCGTCCCGGCGCTCGGCCCGCTGATGACGGTTCTCCGCGACGCCCGCGCGCCGAGAGGGGCAAGGCTTCTCGTGCCCAGAATAGCGAGGGACATCCACGACCAGCGGTCGTTTGAAGCGCTTAGGCAGGTGGCGCCTGCCATGGAAGGCCAGATCAGGCTCCGGTGTTACGCCGCGATGGGGTACCTTAGAGCCTTGTTGGGGCTGAAGCCGCTTCCTCTCGCGGAGATCGAGGCGCGCCTCGACGCGGAACTCGCCGACGCATATTCTCTTATGGCATCGTGGCGGACTGCGAAGGAGAGGTATCACACGGAGCTTCTCGAGGATTTCGTGAAGCTGAGGCTCAGAAGGGCCGAGCGCAGAATCTTAAGGCTCATGGAATCCCGGTACCCGAGACCGGAGGTCGGGATCGTTCTGAGGAACCTTCAGCTCCAGTCCCAGCGCTCGTTCGCCCTCGAGCTTCTGGACAACCTCATGGAGCCTCCACTGAAGGCCAAGGCGATCCCCTTCTTCGAAGACCCTTCCGCGAGCCTGATTGATGCTCGGGCCAGGAGCATGGTTCCTCCGGGCAAAGCCCCCGTCTCCTTTTTAAGGGACATGTGCCAGGACGATAACCCTTACTCGGCGCTCGTCGCTTTTCACGCGGCCGGGGTGCACGGCGAGAGCGGCGTGCTGGCGCTGGCCATCGCGAGGCTCAACGACGCGGAGCCGCTGGCGCGAGAGGGGGCGCTGATCGCCATCGCCGCATTCGGCGGCGCCCAAGAAAAGACGAGGGCGGCCAAGCTCGCTGATGACAAGGACCAGGCGGTAGCCAGGATGGCGGCCGCTCTGGCTTCAGGCACGGAGGCTCGGATGTACAGCACCGTGGAAAAGATACTGTTCCTCAAAAGCGTCCCTATTTTCGAACGCCTTTCCGGCGAGGACCTTGCGCCGCTGGCGCGCGTCGCGGAAATCAGGAGGTCTCCTCCGGGCGAGGTCCTGTTCAAGGAAGGCGACGTGGGAGACGCCGTTTACGTGATCATGCGCGGGGCGGTGGAAATCCGCGTCGGCCAAAGGGCCATAGCCAGGCTCGGCCCCAAGGAGGCGTTCGGCGAGATGGCCGTCCTCGAAGCGCAGCGGCGGAGCGCGTCCGCCGTGGCGGTGGCCGAAACCGAGATGCTTCAAATTTCCAGCGACGCCTTCTACGAGGTTCTCCACGAGCAGGTCGAGATTGCCGAGGGCATAATCCAGGTTCTTGCCAGAAGGCTTCGCGAAGCCGACGAGAAGCTCGGCGCGTCTAACGAGGATAAATGCGAAACGGCTGACAAAAGGTAGGCCGCCGGATTGACAGGACCGGCCGGTGAAAGCGCGTTGGCTTGAACGGCCGCACATCGCAAAAAAGGAGGAGAACATGGAGCTTAAAGGCAAAGTGGCGCTAGTGACCGGGGCTAGCCGAGGCATCGGGGCCGCCATCGCGAAGACGCTAGCGGCGAATGGCGCGCGGGTGGCGGTCAATTATTTTCAAAGCGAGAAGGCGGCGGACGAGGTGGTCGCCGCGATAACCTCGTCCGGCGGCAAGGCCGTCGCAATCAAGGCCGACGTCCGCGACCTGCGCCAGGTCGAGGCGATGGCAGAGAGGGCCGAGGAGGCTCTGGGGCCGTTGGACGTTCTGGTAAGCAACGCGTCCATCGGATTTCCCGTGAAGCCCTTCCTCGAATACCCGTGGGTGGCATTCGAAGCAAAGCTCACCGGCGAGATGAAGGCAGCCTTCAATTGCTGCAAGGCCGTGGTTCCGGGCATGATCGGAAGAAAATCGGGCAGCGTGATCGCGATAAGCAGCGGCCTCTCCCGGCATCCCGGGCAGGGCTTCTGCGCTCACAGCACGGCCAAGTCGGCGCTCGACGGCTTCGCCAAGTCCCTGGCTCTGGAACTGGGTCCCCAGGGCGTGCGCGTCAACGTCGTGGCGCCTGGATTGACGCTGACCGACGCCACATCCTTCCTGCCCTCCGAAGCGAAGGAGGCCGCCGCGCGCGCGACGCCGCTGAGGCGAAACGGGCTTCCGGACGACATCGCAGGCGCCGTCCTGTTTCTTGCCTCGGACGCCTCCCGCTTCGTTACGGGCCAGTACATTCCCGTCAGCGGGGGAATCATGATGCTTTAGCACCAAAAGAGATGATGGATGAGAGATGAGGGATAAGGACGAGATTCCCGCGTCCCCCGTCGTTTTTCGACCGCCGGCCAACGATGGGCGATGACCGTGCTCCAACTTGCGCGTCCGTCAGCCGTCCATCGTCTGACGTCTATCGTCTGACTTCTTACCTCATTGGTTTGCCAATATCGTTCGTCGGCGCTATGCTTGCCTTCTGGAGGTCAAATGGCGGCTATCACTGCGTACGGGGCGGCGGGCGAAGTAACGGGCAGCAAGCACCTTCTTGAGGCGGGCGGAG
>JBBINO010000046.1:0-8009 GCA_037443845.1 Acidobacteriota bacterium | reverse complement strand
TACGGGGCGGCGGGCGAAGTAACGGGCAGCAAGCACCTTCTTGAGGCGGGCGGAGCGAGGATACTCCTTGACTGCGGGGTCTTTCAGGGCCGCCGCGAGGAGGCGTACCGCAAGAACGCGTCGTTCCCGTTCGATCCGGCCTCCATCACCGTGGCCGTCAACAGCCACGGCCACCTGGACCATTGCGGAAACTACCCGCTTCTGGTCAAGAAAGGGTTCGCCGGGGACATCGTCAGCACTCCGGCCACGCGGGACCTGGCGGCTCTGGTGATGATGGATTCGGCCCACATCCAAGCCCACGATTCGGGCTTCCTCGCCAAGCAGCAACGCAAGCGGCCGCAGCCCTGGCGGAAGATCGTGGCTCCGCTTTTCGACGATCGGGACGTCAACGCCGCGCTCGGTCATTACGTGGCCGTTGACTACCAAAGGCCCCGCCAATTGCCCAACGGAGTCACGATGACGCTTCACGACGCCGGGCACATTCTTGGCTCGGCCATGGCAAGGTTCGAGTTGCGGGGCGATGGGGGGAACCTGGCCGTCGGCTTCACCGGGGACCTCGGCAGAAGGAAGATGCCGATCATAAGGGACCCCGAGACGCTGCCTCCGGTTGATTATCTAATCTGCGAGAGCACCTACGGCGACAGGCTCCACGACCAGATGGAGACGGCGCTGGACGACCTTGCCGAAGCCATCAGGGGAACCGCCGCCAGGGGCGGAAGGGTGATAATCCCCTCCTTCGCGGTCGAACGGACCCAGGAGCTGATCTATTTTCTGCACCAGCTCCACGACGCCGGGAGGATTCCCTCGCTGCCGGTTTACGTTGACAGCCCGATGGCCGTGTCGGCCACCGCGATCTTCCGGGCCCACCCCGAGTGCTACGACGCCGAGACGGCGCGCGACTTTCCATTCGCCGGCGAGAGCCCGTTCGCCTTCGACTCCCTTCACTACGTCACCTCCGCCGACGAATCGAAGAAGCTGAACGACCTGGCGATGCCTTGCATCGTGATCGCTTCCTCTGGAATGTGTGAAGGAGGAAGAATTCTCCACCACCTGCTTCACGGCGTTTCGGACCCCAGGAACACGATTCTCGTCGTGGGCTTCATGGCCGAGCATACCCTGGGGCGTGCGCTGGCCGACAAGCTGCCACAGGTCAAGATTTTCGGCGAGCCGTACTCGGTCAAGGCGCGGGTGAAAATACTGAACTCGTTTTCCGCCCACGCCGATTGGAAGGAGATCGTCGCCTGGGTGAAGACGCTCGACCTGAAGCGGCTCCGGGCGGTCTTTCTGGTGCACGGAGAGCCACCGGCCCAGGCGCACCTGAAGGCTCGGCTCCTGGAGGCGGGCGTCAAACGGGTCGAAAGCCTGGTAGAGGGCCAGCGGACGGAGCTGGCTTGAGAGCCGGGCGGCATCGGACGCCTGGGGAGGGAAAAGCGCGATGATCAGAAACGGCGGCGGAGCCATCCTTTCAACGGTGATTCAGGGCCTTCCCCTCTGGTCCGTCTGGATGCTAGGACTGTTGTACTGCCTTCTGGAATGGAAGAAGGCGCCCCGGGCGGCGGCGATGGCGGCGGGAGGCCTGGCGCTGATGGCGGCCAACTGGATTGCGGCGCGCCTCTTTTACGGCGTGGTCCTGCCGAGAACGGGGGCGGGATTTTTTCAGTACGGAAGGGCGGGGTACATGATGGTCTCGTTCCTCTTCGCCGCGGTCGAAGCGGCGGCCGTCGCCCTGCTCGTCGTCGCCGTCTTCCAGGGGCGCAAGGCGGCTACTGTCCCACCTGGCCAAGTATCTTGAGGAAGTCGTCGTAGGGCATCGCCTGCCAGCTCTCCGCGCAGAGGGCGCCCGAAGCTCTCGATATCAACGACACTTTATGGGCCGTCTCCACGTCGGGGGCCTCGTAGATGTCCATAAAATCGTATGGGCCAAGAATGGCATAGTGGCTCAGCCACCTGACCTGAGGGCACGATTCCTTGACCTTGTGGAGCCACCTGTCTCCCATGCTTTTCCTCTGGCCGGCGTCGTGCAGGCCGCCGGAAGACATCCTCGTCATGAGAACGAAAGTCGGCATGGCATCCTCCTCTCTACTTCGATCCCGAATCCTTGTTGCCGTCTATCGCGTCGTCCGTCTGCTTCAGTTGGCTCTCCTCTTTCGCCTGAATCTGTTTCATTTCTTTCCTGACTTTTTCGATGTTGGCCGGCCGCGCCTGCGCCGGGGCGGTTTCGAGCGACGATAGGGCGTAGCGCACCGCCAGCACGAGAAGCAGGATCAGCAAAATGGCCACGCCAGCGCCGCTTATCTTTCTTCCCATTGGCCGTCTCCTTCAGGGCGCGCGTGTAAAGAGGCCGCCCTTACGTGGACAAATGTAATGCCTCGACGCCCGCGAGGCAACACGAACCATCTCTTCCGGCGGCCCGCGCGGTTGCCGCCGAAAGGCAAAGTCATTAGATTGTCTATAGCGCCATGGCGCTTCGTGAAGGCGCGGGAGGCCAGATATGGCAGGACAGCACGGCCACAAAAAGGGCTACAAAGGTCCATGGTTCGAGGACAAGGGGAAACCGGTCCCTGGCCACCACGGCGAGGAGTCTCACGGAGGCGGAGGCCAAGGCCACCAGCAACAGGCGCCTCCACAGGCTCCTCACAGCGTGAAAGTACCCCAGCAGGCGCCGAAACCGTAACCTCGCGGAACTGATTCGAGACGAGACGCGGCGGCCGGGCGCGCCGTGGCACGCCTTCCGGGAGAGCCGGGCCGCGTTTCCGAGCTTATTTGGATTGAGCCGGAACGATCTCCGAGAGGTCGGCCGCCTTCTCGAAGAGCGCCACGAGACGCTGGAGAAGGGCCAAGCGGTTCTGCTGGAGCGCCGCCTTGGCCGGGTTCTTGCCATCTGGATCGCACATGACCAGCACGTCGTCGAAAAACTTGTCCACCGCGGGGCGCATGGCCGCCAACCGCCTGAGAAAGCCCAGGTAGTCGCGAGCTTTAACCATCGGCTCCGTCTCACCTTCTGCGGCGAGGAGCGCCGCGTAGAGGGCGCGCTCTCCGGCCCCCTCCTTCTCCGATGCCGGAAGGAAGCGGCTAGGATCGAGGTCGAAGAGAGGTTGTTCCTTCGTGAGGTTCTTCGCCCGCTTGTGGGCGACGGAGAGGTGATCGAAATCCTCCGGGAATTCGTTGCGGACCTGATGGAGCGCCTCGAGTCGAAGGCGCGTGTCCAGCACGTCCGCGAGCCCCTGCGACAGAACGGCGTTCACTTCGTCATAGGAAAGGCGAGAAGGCGGCACAAAGGGTTTCTCCTTGCCGGTGCCGGGCGTGGCGCGGAGCGTTTCTCCTTCCGACGGATAAACCGTCTCGCCCTCCCATTGGAACCGCGCGCGATCGAGAAGGAATGACGAGAGCGCTTCGTTGCAGGCGGGAGCCTCCTCGCGGAGGAACTTTCCGAGATCAAAGCGAAAGCCGCCGGGCGATGAGCGCAGACCGCTTGCGTAGCCTGGCTCGGCGAGAAGCTTCGCCGTTTCTGAGGCGGCGCGGCGAAGGCCGAACGGATCCTTCGATCCGGTCGGAACAAGCCCAATCTTGAAGAACTGAATCAGCGTGTCCAGCTTGTCGGCCAGCGCGACGATGATGCTGAGGAAGCGCCACTTATTCTTTGCGTCCAAGTAAGGCATTGGCTCGCCGTAGTGTTCTTCCATGGCGCGCGCCACCGCCGTGTCTTTCCCCTGCGCCTTGGCGTAGAGCCCGCCCGCGATGCCTTGCAGCGAGGTAAACTCTTTTTCCTGGACCAGGAGCGAAGCCAGGTCGGCCTTGCAAAGGCGGGCGGCCTCGCCGGCCAGGCCGGGGTCTTCGCCGAAGAAGGGCGCCAGCTTCCGGGCGAGCGCTTCGAGGCGCAACGCCTTGTCGTAGTAGGTGCCGAGCTTCGGGTGGTAGACGATTCCCTTGAGCTCCTCAAGCCGGCGCTCCAGGGGAACCTTCACGTCGTGGTCGTAGAAGAACTTCGCGTCCGAGAGGCGCGAGACGGTCACGTTCTCGTTGCCTCTCTTGATGAGCCCCTTCTCGTCGCCAGGCCCGTCCATGACAGCGAGGAAGTTGGGGCGCAGCGCGGCGCCGCTCTTCGTTAATGGAATTGCCGCGAGCTGGTCGCCCGGTTCATTGATCGCGTAAACGGCGAACGATTTCTGATGCTCCTTCAAGCAGGTGGCGAAAATCGGCTCGGGAAGATTGGTGTATATCTCCGGGATGTCCCCGAGAAAGGCCGCCGGAAATTCACTGGTAAAAACGAGCGTCTCGAGCAAGCCGCCCGAGAAAATATCCTCTCCTTGATCCCTGAGATGGACGTCCCAAGCGCCTTTGACGCTCGCCGCGAGCGCGTCAAGTTCCTTCTTGATTTTCCCCTCGCGCTCTTTCGGATCGGCGATAACCATATTGTCGCGAAGCTTGTCGAAGTACTCGCCGGGAGAATGAATATCAATATTGCCCGCACCGTGAATCCTGTGGCCGCGGCTTGCGCGGCCGGAGGCGACGCCCTTGATTTCAAAGGGCACGACCTGATCGCCTAAAAGCGCGACGACCCATCGGACGGGGCGGACGAAAACGTGTTCGCCGGTGCCCCACCGCATCGCCTTTGGGAGATAGAGCGCCTCGGCGGCGGCGGGGACGACCTCGCTAAGAAGCCTAGCAGTGCTCTTGCCCGCGACGGCGCGGGTGAATCCGGCGCACGGCCCCTTGGGGCCCTCCACCTCGCGAAGCGCCTGGAGGTCCACGCCCTGCTTTTTAGCGAAGCCCTGGGCGGCTTTTGTCCAATTGCCCTGAGCATCCTTGGCGATGGAGAGGTTCGGGCCGGCGACGGTCTCTTCGCGGTCCGCCTGCCTGTCTGGGAGCCCTTCAATCACGAAGCCGATGCGGCGCGGGGCGGCGATGAGTTTCATCCCGTTCATCAGGCGCCAGTCTGGGCCATGATTGGGGAAGTCAAACATCGGCCCGTCGCCAGCATCCATCGAGGTGCTCGCGACGCCCTCTTTTTTTAGCGCCTCCGAGACGTTGTGGCCAAGGTTTGCGGCGAGACGGTAAACCATTCCCGCCGGAATTTCTTCCGTCCCGATTTCCAGAAGGAAGTCAGCCATTGGCCACCACGCCTTCCTCCGGCGCGAATCTCTTCATATAAACTTGCGCCGCGGCACAGGCCAGGCGGCGGACCCGCTTGATGTAGTCCGCCCGCGCGGCCACCGAGATCGCGCCGCGCGCGTCCAGGATGTTGAAGGCGTGGCTGGCCTTGAGGCAGAAGTCGTAGGCGGGAAGGTGAAGCTCCTTCTCCAGAAGCCTGACGCTCTCCTGCTCGTATTCGTCAAACCAGCGGGCCATCAGGTCGGTTCGCGCCTCCTCGAAGTCGTAGACGGAGAACTGGCGCTCCGCCTCCCTACGCATGTCGCCGTAAGTGAGCCGATCGTTCCACGGAATGTCGTAGACGTTCCCGATGTTGTTCAAAAACATGCTGAGCCGCTCGATGCCGTAGGTGATTTCAACCGTTATTGGCTTCAGTTCGACCCCTCCGGCCTGCTGGAAGTAGGTGAACTGGGTGATCTCCGTGCCGTCGAGCATCACCTGCCAGCCGACGCCCCACGCGCCAAGCGTCGGCGCTTCCCAGTTATCCTCCTCGAACTTGAGGTCGTGTTCCTTGAGATTGATCCCGAACGCTTCGAGGCTGCGCAGATAGGTCTCCTGGATGCCGTCGGAGCTCGGTTTCACGATCACCTGAAACTGGTGGTGTTTTTCGACGCGCTGGGGGTTCTCGCCGTACCTGCCGTCCCTGGGCCGCCTGCACGGCTCGACGTAGGCGCTGGCGTAAGGGTTTGGGCCGAGAACGCGGAAAAAGGTCTCGGGGTTCATCGTCCCGGCTCCCTTTTCAAGGTCGTAGGGCTCGGCGATGAGGCAGCCCTCGGCCGCCCAGAAAGACTTCAGTTTTTCAATCAGAGCCTGCATCGTCACCATAAGCGTTCTCCAGGGCTTCGCGCGTGGCGAGCGGCCTCCCGAGGAAGGCCGCGAGGGCTAAATATATCATGGAACCGAGCTCTTGAGCCGCCCTGCCTCTAGAATCCGCCGGATCGAGATTGCCGAGCGCCGACTTCATCATCCGCCCCACCAGCAGCTCGGCCTCTGGACCGACGGGCTGGCCCTGCCCCATCGCCTCCCCGCGGCATGAAGCGCAGAGCCAGCCAGAGTGGCCAGCCTCATAAAGAAGAGGCCTCGGGTCGGCTCCGCAGCCGACGCACCTGTCGGGCGAAGGCAATACGCCGTGAAGCCTCAAGAACCACGCGCCGAAATAGAACCACGCCAGGCGCGGCTCCAGGCCGCCTCGCAGGTTTTCAAGGACCGTGCCTATCAGCCGGAAGGTCTCCTCCTCCTGGCTTCCTTCCACCAAGCCGCGTTGAAGGACTTCTTGCATCGAGGCCAGGACCGCCGAGCGCCTCCAGTCTCCGTAAAGTTCCAGCGAGCCTGAAACGAGATCGCAGGAGCGAAGCTGTCCGAGCGGGGCCTGCTCCTTCCTCGCGACGACGGCCTCCACGCGGCTGAAGGTCTCCAGGGTCCCGCGCAACGGCGACTTGGGGCGCTTAGCCCCCTTCGCCACCGCCTTCATCACGCCCCAGTTTCTGGTGAAGAGGGTCACTATCAGAGACGACTCGGTGAGCGGCGCCCGGGCGATGACGTAAGCCTCGCCCTTGAAAGTCTCCATGACTTCAGGAAGGGGCCGTGTCCGGCGCATCCTCCGCCCGGCCAGCCATCGCCAGGCCGAGCAGGAAGAAGATCAAGGTGGCTACCTCGGCGTCACCGCCATTGTATTCGAAAAGTCCGCCCAAGAGAAAAGCCGTCAGCGCGGCGGCCACGCCGAATTTGATGCCCTTGTCGGGATTGCGCCAAACCGCCCTGAAAGACAAGACGATGAAGGCGGCGTAAAGGCAGAGGCCGACGAGGCCCGTTTGAATCGCTACCATCAGATATTGGTTGTGGGCGTGACAGGTGGTTTGAAACCCTGTCGTCCCGTCTGGCTGGTGTATCCTTGAGGCGTAGGGCGCTTTGAACGGTGGCGAGGCTTCCTGGTAGGTTCCCGCGCCCCATCCCAGCAGGGGCCTCGCCTCGACCATCTTGATGCCCGAAGCCCAGAGATAAATCCTTTCGGCGACGCTCGCGTTGGACGTGTCAAAGCTAGCCAGCGCCCTCTGGCGCAACGCGGCCGGCCCGAGCGCCAGAATGAGCGTCCCAGCGACTACCATGATCCCGCCGGCGGTCGCGACTTTTTTCCACCCCTTCCCCCAGAGGAGAACCGCCCCAGCGAACGGCGCCGCGACCCAATAAGTTCTAGCTTCGCTCGCCAGAAGGCCGAAGCCGCAGGCCGCGGCGGCGAACCAGAGAAGCGTCTTTACCGCCTTCCTTTCCGAACCGTATAACGCCATGCCGGCGAGGAAGAAACCAGCGATCGTGATCGCCCCGCCGTAGGTGAGGTGGTGGCTGAAGAATGCCTGCGCCGGCGTGGCGCCGGCTTGCGCGGCACCGAAAGGAAGCTTCTCCGGCCAGTCCGCGCCGGTGAAGAACTCCAGCGCCGCCATGACCGCGCTGGCCATGGCGGAAACGGACATGAACGCCATAAAAATGTTCGAACGGCGCCGCACGGCGGCAGGCAGAGCCGATGCCGTGAGAACAGCTGACCACGACCAGTAGTTTGCGATGCCGTGAAGGGCGTTCGCGCGAAATGGGCTGCCCATAGCGGAGACCACGTTCCACGCAAAAAACGCCACCAGCACGACCGCGGGCACAGACGGCCGCCAGCGGCCCGTGAAAAGGCGCGGCAGAAAGAATAGCGTCAGGCCGCCCAAGCCTACGTTATCGGCGGCGATGCTGGCGCACGATGCCAGGCCGAAGAGGCAGAGAAAGAAAATTTCAACCGCGGCCATGGAATTCCTCGAACCTGGCCTCGATGAACTCCTTCATCTCGCGGACGAATCGTCCTTTCGCGAAGCGCGCCGAGT
>JBBINO010000045.1:0-20484 GCA_037443845.1 Acidobacteriota bacterium | reverse complement strand
CACCCTCCCGCCGTAGATTACATTACTCTACCGTTGACGTCAAGATGGTATGAGAACGAACCCCGGGGTGTCTCCCGGAAGCTTCCCATCGTTGTCGCTCCACCCTAAGAAAAGGCTCCCCTTGTGGACATGTGCACTTCAAACGGCAGGGCTTGTCGGCCTGCGCCTGCGACGTACATCGAGTACGCCTCGGCGCTGAGCAGATTCTCGGAACGAGCCCCAAAAAAAGAGGCGGGCCGAAGCCCGCCTCGATGCGAAGGTACCTTTCGCTAAATCAGTTGAGCGGGCCGGGGCAGCTTCCCTTGACCGCGCGCACTTCGTAATAAGCGTTGGCAGGCTCGCTAGCCAAATTGAGGGTCAAACCATGCACGATGCCCGTGGCCGTCCCGACGCTTGTGTCGAACGGCCCGGTGGCGCTCAACGAGCGCATCACCTCGTAATAATCGACGAGGCTCGGATTCGCGAGCTGTACCCAGCTGATGATCATGTCGTTGCCGCTCTTCGTGATGGTCAAGGTCCCTACAGACGGCGGCGCCTGCGCCGCGTCGGTTGCGGAAGTGGCAGAGGAGAAGGCGCTGGTGCAGGTGGCGCTCTTGTCTCTGATCGCGTAGGTGTGGGCGTTGGTGTTGCCGGGGTTGTAGGTGTAGGGGCTTGTCACTCCAGATGTGACGGTGGTGCCGTCGACCTCCAGATCGTATCCAGTGGCTCCTGTCACCGTGCTCCAAGAAACCGTCACGCCGCTCTGCGCACAGGGGTCAATGTCGGTCACGGTTGGGGCCGGTGGCGCCGCAAGGCCGCCGGCCGCGTCGGTGCCTGAAGTCGTCACTGAAAAGGCGCTGGTGCATGTGGCGTTCTTGGCCCTGATCGCGTAGGTATGGGCGCTGGTGTTGCCGGGGTTGTAGGTGTAGGGGCTGGTGACGCCGGTGGTGATGGTGCCGGCGTCAACCTGCAGGTCGTAGCCGGTGGCGCCGGTAACCGCGCTCCAGGTTATCGTGACGCCGCTCTGGGCGCAGGGATCGGCGTCGGCGACGGTTGGTGCCGCCGGGGCGGCGACGCCGCTGTTCGCGTCGGTGCCTGAAGTCGTCACTGAAAAGGCGCTGGTGCATGTGGCGTTCTTGGCCCTGATCGCGTAGGTATGGGCGCTGGTGTTGCCGGGGTTGTAGGTGTAGGGGCTGGTGACGCCGGTGGTGATGGTGCCGGCGTCAACCTGCAGGTCGTAGCCGGTGGCGCCGGTAACCGCGCTCCAGGTGATCGTGACGCCGCTCTGAGCGCACGCGCTCACGTCGGCGACGCCCGGCGCAGCCGGGACGGCCACGCTGTTGTTGGCGTCACTGCCGGCGGTCGCGGTGGACCAGGCGCTGGAGCCGCAGGTGTTGTTGGCGCGAACCTGGTAACTGTGAGAGCTGGTGTTGCCAGGGTTGTAGGTGTAGGGGCTCGTCACGTTTGTGACCGTCGTCGTCGCATCCACGTAGAGATCGTAGGTCGTCGCTCCCGTGACCGAACCCCAGGTGATGGTCACGCCGCTTTGGGCGCAAGCACTCACGTCGGCGACGCCGGGGGCCGCGGGAGCGGCCGGAACGGAAGAACGGGTTCCGGCCAGGCAGTTGCTGTTGGCCGATTCAACGGTGCCGGCCGCGTCGCACGCGCCGCGCACGACGTAGGTGTAAGTGGTCCCGGCCACCGCCGTGGTGTCGGAATAGGTGGTTGTGATGATCGGACCGGCGATCTTGGTGAGGGTGCCCACGGGACAGCTCGTATTGGTGGAGCGGTAGACGTTGTAACTGCTGGTGCTTCCAGAGCCGGCGGCCCAGGAGAGGTTCACGCCGCTGCAGTTGCCGGTCGCGGAGGAGAGCGTCGGCGGGCCTGGCGCCGTGCAGCCGGAGCTTGTGGTGCAGCTTGATGTCACGGTATCCGTCAGAGTCACGTCGTCAATGTGGCAGTCGTTGCCGTAAGCACTAATCCCCAGGAAGCCGATTTGCACGGTTGCGTTTCCGTCGGCTGCTGAGAGATCAACGGTGTGCGATACCCATCCGGTCGTTGCCGAGTAACGCAGAATCGGCGAGCCCGCATTGTTCCATGTCGTGCCGTTGGTTGAGTACTGAACCTGGATCTCGTCGTTCGACGTGCTGTATCCGGTATCGTGATACATCCAGAAGGTCAGCGTGGCGGAAGAGGCTCCAGAGAGGTTGACGCCAGTGGTTCTGTATAACCGCGTTTCGTTGCCGCTCGTGGCAGTGTAAGAATTGAAGTAGGCCAGGTTGGTGCCGGAGTGAGTGCCTCCGCCGGTAGGATTAACCGTGCCCGCGTTGGTAGCCCAAGCGCCCGCAGTGCCAGTATTTACGACTTGCGTCGTAGCCCAACCGGAAGGAAGCGCCGGCGCGGTGACGCCGTCCCAGTTTTCCGTCAAGAGCGTGCTCGTGGTAATGGCGCCCGTCGGGGCACCGTTCATCGTGACAGTATTCGTGTCCTCAGCGCTGTTGGCGCTGTCAACGGCGCGGACGATGTAGTAGTATACGGTGTTGTAAACAAGCCCGCTCGTATCGGAGTAGGTTGTCCCAGTAACGCCGCTCGCGATCCGGTTGCCTGCGCCTGGCGTGAACGGCGTGGTCGTGCTTCTGTACGCGTTATAGCTGACGGTTCCCGAGCAGTTTGAAGTTCCTGCGCTCCACGCCAGGTTAAGCGTGCAAGTAGTGTTCTTTGGGTTGGTGACGGAAGTGATGCCAGCAAAGGTCGGAGGCGAGACGCACGAACCGGTGGCCGTAGCCGAGGCGCACCCGGACTGCGCGGATTCGCAGCCGCCCGTGCTGTCAACAGCCGTGACTTTGTAAGAATAGGCGACGCCGCCGTTCACGGTGGCGTCGGTCCATGGCGATGAAGCCTGCCCCGTCTTGACCTGCGTGAAAGTTCCTCCTGGGCATGCCCCGGTCGAACGGTAAACATTGTAGGTAGTGCCGGCTGGAGTGCCAGGGGTCCAACTGACCGTCAACTGGTTGTTTCCCGGCACCGTCACCGTCCCGATGGCGGGAGTGCCCGGCGCCGTGCAAGCCGTCGGAACTTCGGTTATGCAACTGCTCATGGGACTGGTGCAGGAATCGCTCGCGGTTGCCGCTTGAACGCGGTAGTAATAGGTGACGCCATTGTAACAGGCGGTGTCGGTGTAGGCGAGCGTCGGGGCGTTGACCGTCGCGATCCTCGTGAAGCCGGCGCTGCAGCCGGTCTCGTTGCGGAAGACGAAATAGCGAGTGGCGTTCGCGCCGCCCGTGGTCCAGTTCAGGGCAACCTGGTTATTGCTGGGCGTTCCGCTCAGCGTTGGCGTGGTCAGGGCGGGGCACGAAGTTTCGTTCTGGTTTGCCGCGTCGGTGGAGGCGCCGCACGCGATGCCGTGGCGGTTCAAAGCCGCGAAGATCGCCGCCGCGTGCGGGGTACCGTTGGCGACGCCGTCGCCGGTGTCATCAACCGCGCGGTAGGTAGTATAAATGCTGCCCGCCCCGCATCCTGTCGAGGTAGGCGGCGTGCAGGTGTACATGGAAATGGCCTGGGGCATGCTTGTGTAGAAGAGACGGTCGGCCACCTGCCAGGCGGTGACGCTGTCAAGACTGGTTGGCGCTCCGGTCAGATCTCTCGTGGCGAAGTCCCACAGTGCCTGGGTCGCGATGCCCGATTCGCAGTGGTCTTCCCAGCCGCAGGGGCCGTTGTAGGAACCGGACGCGCAGCTATAGAGGCCGGTAGAGCCGTTGTTTGCCGGGGTCCACGGCGTCGTGTTTGTGTGCTTCGCCCAGTCCGCGTCACGGACGCCGGTGCAGCTCGTGCAAGCGTCACCGTACCCGGCGCAGTTGCTTCCGAGGAAGCCATTGCCGGTGCATGACTGGTGGGTTTGAAGAAGCGCCGTCCAGTCGGCGCGCGTCTCGAGCGGTATGTTATCGGTGCCGGTTCCCGAGCCGTCGTTGGCGTCCATGCCGTGGCCCCACTCGTGGAGCGAAACGCCCGGGAGCTCGCCCGTGTTGTTGCAGCCGCCTCCACTGTGGAAGAAATTGAGTTTCGTCCCGTCCCAGTAGGCGTTGCAGGTTTGGTTCAGGTTAACGATATCTTGCAAATGACCCTGCAGCCAACTATTGTTGGGAAGGTAGCTATAAGCTTTCATTTTGATTTCGGAGACGTTCCAGTACTGCGTCCTGGCGGCATGAGTATTGCCGACCCCGCCGTGGCCAGGAGTGGTGCAGTCGGTCCCGGTGGAGCTCCCGAAGTCTACCAACCCGGTGGCGTCGGCCGCCTGACTGATCGCGCCGCACGTGTCGGTGATATAGACGCCGCCGACGTTTCCGGCGCTTCCCGTGCGGCCGTTCATCGTGGAGGTTCCGGTCGTTCCGGTAAAGTTCCCCGCGGCATCGCAGAATGAGGTGGCGCCGTAGTCGGCATAGGGGAAAGGCATGGTCACTTCGGTCTGCGGCTTGTCGGTTTTATAAACGCCGCCCTGGACGTGGCCGTAGTCGTTCGAGTCAACGAACCTGATAATCTCGCCGGTGTGCGCGTCCACGAGCGCTTCCCAAGTGCCCATCACGCCCGGGCGCCTGAAGGCGAGCTTGTAGACGAGGTCGTAGTCAATCATCTTGCCGAAGCCGGCTTTGAATACGTTCGGATCCATGCCGCGCGGCGTAATTGGCATTATGACGAGGTTTCCCTTGTTGACGACCTCGTCTTTGGGACTCAGACCGCCAACGTAGTCGCCGAGTATCTGCCAGGCGGTATCGGGCGTCAGCGTGGGGAGGGGATCAACGCTGATCGGGCCCATTTTCAAGGCGCCGACTTGAATGAGGTTGCCGTTGTTGATCGCGAAATAGATGGAGGCTCCCTCGACGGGAACGCCGCCATAAACCCACTGGAACCGGAGAAAATAGACCGAATCTCCAACAGCGACGGAGCCCACCGGATCGAGAACCAACTCGTCCTGTGGAACCTTGAATACGTTTTCGTACTTTAGGAGGAAATCCCTGGCCAGCCCTTCGAGCTTCGCCACCGGGAAGCATCTCGCGCTATGGCATGGAGTGTTGGTGAAGTCCTCCCACCTCAGGTCGTTGGCCGGGCCAGGAATGAATGGGATCGCGCCGCCTTCGGCCAGGTTCACCCGTCCCGTCCGCTCGTCCATGAGAAAGTGCCATTCTGGGCCGTTCTCGGAGCGGAACCTGTCCATGTCGGAGAGATCCGCGCTCTTGATCTGCTTCGTTATCGCTTCGGCGTCGGTCAGCGTTTGAGTGACTCTAAGTTCCGGCCGAACGAAGACCAGATTGTTCATGTTCTGCTTGGAGCGTTTGACCACCTGCGCCCATGTTGGGGAGGCCGTCCATGCCGCGACAATGGCGCACATCACAACAAAAAGCATGGCCGTCAGGCTTGGCCGCTCAAGGAGATTGGTTCGGTTTTTTGATTCTGTATTCATCTCTGCACCCTCCTCCTGAAAGAGAAGGCAAAAACAACTCCGCTCCCAATGCCTGGCACGAACCACCCCTTATTAGGTTCAAGGGCGCTTCACAGAGTCCGCCCTTGGGAGGCCGCGTGCCGGACGCCTGATATTAGCGGGACCTTTGGAAGCGGGACTTTTTCAGGATTCGTTTCCGAAGTGTCCATCCGCGGGCCGGATGGCGAAGAGCAAGGCCTGGGTCTTGGTCAACCTGCAAAACTGGGCGCGACGCGGAATCGCCGGCCGTCTCCTCATGGCAGGAAACTGGCGCCGCCTCTTGCGAGAGGTCGGAGTCCCCATCGTCGTCGTCCAGGTCAAAAGATGTGGGGGAAAGCTGGAGGCTGGGACTGGCGCATTCCTTGCGGCCGGGAGAGCCAAAATTCCCAGGCGGTGGCAGAACGGCCGCTTGGCGGGGGGAGATTCTTGCGCTGGCCGGAATTCCGATGAGACAGGCCGATATGACAAGGCAGGCTATGCACAAAACCGCGACCCTGCGGCGCATGAAAACGCTCGAGACATTTCCGGGTAATGAGGCGATTGCCGGGGACGCGCTACTCAATGTGCGGCCACTCCGATCCACTCCAGTTCCATTATATACCGCCGGATTGCCTTCTTGTCAATCTCCTGTATTCGCTTGGTGGTGAAAGGGATAAGCTTTGCGGCGGGAAAAGGAAAGGGGCGCGGCCATGAGGCCGCGCCCGCCGGAACGATCCTTTATTAGAGATCGCTAAAACTTGGCCACGATGCCGAGGCGGACGTCGCCGTTGTCAATCTTGTCCGCGAAGGCGAAGTGGTTGTAGGTCGCCTGGAGGGAGAGGCCGATGTTCTTGTTGAAGTAGTGGCGGTATCCGAATCCGGCTTCACCGGCCCACTTCGTTTCGCTTCCGACGCTCACCGGCGTGAAAGGATCCGCCATGAAGCTCAGCGAGTCGCGCTTGGCCACGCCAAGGCCGGCGAAGAAGTAGAGGTCGTTGGCGTCGTTGATCTTGTACGTGTACTGCGGAGCCACCATCAGCGTCCAGAGGTGATCTTTGGCCCCGACGTCCTTGACCTTGCCCTCAAAATAGGAGAGGTCCGTGCGCAGCGCCCACTGGTTTCCGAAGTCGTAGGCGAGGCCCGCGCTGGTGAGCCACCCGCTGTCCATCCACTTGGAGCTGGTGTTGTAGCCGGCCTGGAACTGGAAAGTCCACGGAGTGTCGTTGGATTGTGCCATCGCCGCCGTGCCGGCGACAATCAGGACAAAAGCCGCTACTGCCATCTTTTTGAACATTACTTCCTCCTTTGCATTGTCTTCAACTCGCGGCCCCTCCGCGAGCAGGGGGCTTTAAAGCCTCCGGATTTGGATAAGCGAAATGAATGCCAGTTTATTTCCATGGAGCTGGAGGCCGCAAAGCGCTTTGATTTGCTGGGCATTCGGGCACAACGGCACGGCGGGCCGGAATGGCACGGCTAGCCTAGCCGCACAAAGTGGCGCGCCTTTTTGGCGCGATTGCCTTACGTTATGCTGACCATTCGCTCCAAGGGGAGTCTCGCCTTCCGCGCCGTCTCCTCGGGCACTTTCACTTCAAAGACCTCATCCTCCAGGGAGCGCAAGAGCTTCTCCGGGGTTATCCTCTTCATGTACTTGCACTCCATCTCGTCGCTCACCGGAATGAAGCTTTTGCCAGGGGCGAACTTCTTCATGCGGTGGATGATTCCCGTTTCCGTGGCCACCACGAATTCGGTGTTGGGCGAGGCCTGCACGTAGCGGACCATCCCCTCCGTGGAGAGGATGTGCGTCTTTTCCGGCCTGACCTCCTTGTCCTGGGCGTACACCATGCACGAAGTCACGCAACCGCACTCCGGGTGGATCAGAAAATCGGCTTTGGGGTGGGCACTCCTCGTCCTTTCGATGTCCTCCGGCCTGACGGCGGCGTGGACGTGGCATTCGCCCGCCCAGAGACGGAGGTTCTTCCGCCCGGTCACCCTGGACACGTAGGCTCCGAGGAACATGTCGGGGCCGAAAAGGATTTCCTTGTCGTCCGGAATTGACCGAACCACTTTCACCGCGTTCGATGAAGTGCAACAGTAGTCGGATAGCGCCTTAACCGCGGCGCTCGTGTTGACGTAAGTCACGACGACGGCTTCGGGGTACTTCGCCTTCCAGGAACGAAGCTGCCCCTCGCTCAAGGTGTCACTCAGGGAGCAGCCGGCCTCGAGGTCGGGAATTAGCACCTTCTTCTCTGGGGCTAGAATCGAAGCGGTCTCCGCCATGAAATGGACGCCGCAGAAGACGATGATCTCCGCGTCCGACTTCGCCGCCTCCTGGGAGAGGCCGAGCGAATCTCCGACAAAATCGGCCACGTCCTGAATCTCGCCGGCCTGGTAGTTGTGGGCGAGGATCACGGCGTTTTTCTTCCGTGCTATCTCTCTGACGCGCCTGGCCAAAGCGCCTGCGCTTGAAGCCATTGCCATCGCGAGCCTCCTCCGGCCCGAGGCCGGCAAGGTGACTATAACGCACCCCGGCCACTTTTCAAAGGCGCGGAAGGATATCTGCGTGATAGCTGCGGGCTGGGCTTGACAGCACGGGGACCGCGGCATAGATTAGGTGCAAGGGGTTTATTATCCGGACTGTCCGCCTGAGAACGGTAGTTCGGCTGACCGGTTGCACGGGGCGTTCTATCTGATCCGAGCTTCGCGGCAACGCGGAAGCCAAGGGCGGAACGGGCTGGCGGGCACCAGACGTTGCGGTTTCTATGGAAACCGAGGGGGCCAAGATGAAGAGAGCGCCTTGGTTTCGGGTTGCGCTGGCCTTCGGATGCCTGGCTTCAGCCCTTCTCCCATTGCTTGCGCGCGCCCAGGAAAGCCAGGAAGTCCAGGTTCTCAAGCTCTTCTTCGCGAAGGACGAACTGGTGACCGCGCCGAGCAAGATTCCGGAAGCGGCGCGCACGGCGCCGGCCGTCGTCAGCGTCTTCACGGCCGAGGAGATCAAGAACATGGGGGCCCGCACGCTCTCCGACCTCCTCAAGACGCTCTCCTCCGTTTACGTCACCTTCCAGACTAACTCCAGGGAGTCGGTCTGGTTTCGGGGGATAAGGAACCGCTACAACGACAAAATTCTTCTTCTGGTAGACGGCGTGCCGTGGCGCGACGTCGTTTATGAACACGCCTCGATTGACGAGTACTTTCCGCTGACGAACGTGGAGCGAGTCGAGGTGATCAGGGGGCCGGGGTCCGCTCTGTACGGCACCAACGCTTACGCCGGGGTGATCCAGGTGATCACCAAGTCCCCGCCGAAGAAGATGAGCTTCAGTGCGGCGGCACAGGCTGGAAACTGGGACACCAAGGAAGCGTGGGCGGAAGGAGGGGGCTCCTTCGGCAAGTCGGGCGTCTATGCCTGGGTCCGGGCCTTCCAGACGGATGGCGACGGCGTCGGAGTCAACGTCAGAAACCAGGTTCAGCTCCAGGACTGGAACCCCAAGAGGCAAACTTCCGGAGGGATCACGTTCACCCACGGTGACTTTACGCTCAGGGCGGAGATGGTCCACTATTTCCACACTTTTTTCGCCGACACGGATACTCCGGTCTGGCGATGGCGCGATGAAGGTTACTGGTACGACGACACCTTCGTCAACGGCGAGTACGCCCACGCATTCTCTTCCAAGGCCTCCATCAAGGCCCGCCTCTACGGCCAGGATTACGACTGGAAGAACTTCTGGCGCCAGTTCGCCTACGGAAAAGACACGGCGGATGCAACGCCGGCGGACGTTGACGACCAGATAGACGTTACAAAGCACACGAGGCGCGTTGGAGGCGAGTTACAGGTCAACATCAAGACGACCAGCCGCCAAGAGATAGTCGCCGGCCTCACCGGCGAGCGCGAGTCCATCTTGAACGTGCAGGACCTCTGGACCGACGTCCGCACCGGCGCCGTCACGAGACCCTTCTACATCAATCCCGTGTCGCTCGTTACCTGGGCCGCCTATTTGCAGGACACGTGGAAGTCAACGGATTGGCTGACGCTGACCGGCGGGCTCAGGGCCGACCACCACAGCCTCTTCGGGTGGCACTTCAGCCCGCGCCTGGGCGCGGCCTTTCATCCGGGCGGCCGTTTCGTCGCCAAGGTTCTTTACGGCGAGGCCTTCAGGGCCCCGAGTTCGCGCGAGTTCTACACCGTAGACCTCACGGGGAGCTTCCCGCCGGGCAACCCCTCCCTTCAGCCGGAGGGCATACAGACCCTGGACGCGGCCTTTTCCTACACCTTCTCCTCGTATGCTGAAGGCGAGCTGGTGTTGTACCAGGAGGAGACATGGGACGCCATCTACTCGGAAAACAACGCGCCCTACGCCAACTACCCGGGCACGAGAATCAGGGGCGCAGAGGCGGCATTGCGGCTGGCATTCCCAAACAGGGTGGCCGCCAAGCTCTCGGCGAGTTACACTTCCTCTGATCTCTACAACGTCCCCAAGACGCTCGCATCGGCCATGCTGGACGTGCCTGTTGGAGAGAAGGGCCACTGGAACCTGGCCGCTTCCTACATAGGCGCCCGGCCTCGCGACCCGCAGGACCTATACGCATATGATACTAGCAGGCGGCCCTACCACAGGCAGGACGTCCCCAGCTTCGTGATGGTTGACACGACGTTTAGGACCGGCGAGCTCTGGCACGGGTGCGAGTTTTCAATTTCAGTCCACAACCTGTTCAACAAAGACGCGTACATTCCGACTTACGAGCCGACCAAGTACAACGACCTCCTGCTTCCAGGCCGGAGCGTTCTCTTTCGGGTGGGGGTGCGCTTTTGATTGAGCGCGCCCGAGCCATTCGCCGGATGGCCCTGCTTTTTGCCGCGCTGGCGCTCGCTGTTGCCGCGCCGTCAAGCATCCCCGGAGGAGATGGCCCGACCGCCGTCATCCTGCTCAGCATGAGAATCCGCCCGTACGAGGCCCTTGCGGCGAAACTCGCCGGCCTGCTACCCGGTTACAAGACGAGGGTCGAATCGCTCGACGAGGATCCGGGCGCGGCTCGGGATCTGTCCGCCGGTTCCCCTTCGTGCATTTTCACGATAGGCCAGGACGCATTGAACCGGGCGCTTCCTCACCGGGACAACATCCCTCTTTTTTTTACGATGGTCCTTTCCCCTCCCGCGGCTAACGAAAATCCGCCGGCGAGGCTCGAAGGCGTAGCCATGATCCCTTCGCCCAGGCGCCAGCTTTCCATTCTTCGCTCGGCGTTCAACATGAAAAGGACGATCCTTTTTTACAACGCGGAAGCTTCGGGGTTCCTGGCTTCGCTTTACGGCGCCAGTTGCCCGGATGGGATGACGTGCGACGAAGTGGCGGTAGAGAACGAGAAGCAGCTTTTAGAGTGGCTGAAAAAGGGACTGCATGGATACGACGGCATTATTTTGATTCCCGACCAGGCGGTCTTGACGGAGGAGGGCATCAAGGCGCTCGTCGCGGCGTCATACGAGGACCGCGTTCCGATGGTCGCCTTCTCCAGCCTCTACCTCAACATGGGGGCCGCCGTCTCCATTTCACTCCCGGTGGACGAAATAGCCAGGCAGGCCGCCGCTCTGGCGGGGGGCCAGGACGCCACCGGCCAAATGGCTGGAGGCCTTCTGTACCCTGAAGCGTGCGAGGTGGTCGTCAACGCCAAAGCCGAACGGCGAGTCAAGCTCAACGTCAACGAGGAGAGGCTGAAGCAGTACGGCGGCCAGAGGGAGGGAACGCCGTGAGCACGCAGCGGAGCTACTTCCGCCGCATCGCCGTCTGGTTTCTCCTGCTCGCTGGAGTCCCTTCGCTGCTCCTGCCGGCGCTCCTCATATTCAACAAGTTTCAGAGCGGAGAGCGACACCTAAGGGAACTGGCGCGGCAGATACAGGCCAACCTGGCCCAGAACAGCAAACAGGGGCTCCTCACTGGCGAAGTCGAACACGAACTGGCTCCGATCGCCGAGGCGGTGTGCGCCAACCCGGACGTGGCCGCGGTCGTTTTCCGCGACCAGAACCAGCGGCTGCTGTACGCGGCCGTCGCGGGCGACAAGGCCATCCGGCCCGCCATAGAGCAGTTCGTCCCCCAAGGTTCAAAACAGGAGGAGGGCCGGCTGAAGGCCGGCGGACAGAGGCTTCTGTACGTTACCGGCCCGGTCACGACTTGGCGGATGGCGGACGCCGAGCAACTTTTCGGCTTCGAGAAGGAGCGCAAACAACAGCTCCTCGGCAGCGTCACGCTTTTTGTTACAACCAGCGAGCTTCTTAGCTCCATAAGGACACGGACGCTTCAGAGCCTTTTCGTAGTCTTTTTCACGATGGCCATGGCCGGCGTGGTAGCCTTCCGTCTCGCCAGGAGGGTCACGCGTCCCGTTTACGACCTGGTGGCTGGCTTCCAGGAGGTATCCAACGGCAACTTCGATCCTCAAATCCCCGAGCCTCGCGAGCCGATCCTCAAGATTCTCGTTGGACAGTTCAGGGAGTCGGTTCGCCACATCAAAGACCTGATGAAAGAGAAGGACGTATACAGCCAGCAGCTTCTCTCGACCGCCACCGAGCTGGAGGAACTGAACGAGACGCTGGAGGAGAAGATCGCCAGCCGCACGCAGTCTCTTGAGAACGCCGTCCAGATGCTCGAGCTGAGCAACCGAAAAATCCAGGAGGCAGACAGGCTAAAGTCCGAGTTCCTGGCCAACATGAGCCACGAGCTCCGTACCCCGCTCAACGCCGTCATAGGCTTCTCCGAGCTTCTTCTCGAACGCATCCCCGGCCCGGTCACAACGCAGCAGGAAGAGTGCCTTCAGGACATTCTCCACAGCGGCCAGCACCTTTTACAACTGATAAACGAGATACTCGACCTCTCGAAGGTTGAAGCGGGGAAGATGCCGGTCGTCTTCACCACCCTGTCGTTCGGAGCGATCCTCGCCAGTATTCAAGCGTTATTCAAGCCCCTTTTCGCGAAGAAGAAACAGACGCTCGCGGTGGATTGCCCCGAGCCCGAAACTCTCATCTATACCGACCAGAACAAGCTGAAGCAGATTCTCATCAACCTGTTGAGCAACGCCCACAAGTTCTCTCCGGAAGGCGCCGAGGTGCAGCTTTCGGTCCGCAAGGAAGAGGAGTGCCACGCGATAGTAGTCAAGGACAGGGGGGTAGGAATTCCGCGGGAGCACCTCGGCGACATATTCGAGGCGTTCCGCCAGCTCGACGGTTCCCCAAGCCGGAATCAGGAAGGGACTGGCCTCGGGCTCACGCTCTGCAAGCGTTTCACGGAGCTTTTGGGAGGAGAGTTGACGGTCGAGAGCGAAGTCGGGCATGGCTCCACCTTTACTCTCGTTCTCCCCCTCGACCCGTCGAGAAAGCCGGCCGCCAAGCCGCCGGCGGAGCAGGCAGATGGCGAAAGTGCTGCTGGTTGAGGACAATGAGGCCAATCAGAGGCTCTTCCGCATGGTGCTTGAATCCATGGGGCATAGCGTGACGTGCGCGCTCACGGGCGAGGAAGGATGGGCGCTCCTGGCCGGAGGCCGCTTCGACGCCATCCTTTTGGACATGCACCTGCCCGGGTTGGACGGCTTCACCCTGGCCGGCAAGGTCAAGTCGCTATACGGCCAGAGGGTGAAGGTCATAGCCGTCACGGCGCTGGCGATGGATAGCGACAGGGAAAGGGCGCTTTCCAGCGGCTGCGACGACTACATCACGAAACCGATTTCGGTACCCGGGTTCCGCGCCAAGATGGAGTCCCTCCTGGAGGGCAAGCAATGACGAACTCCCCGTGCATCCTTGTCATAGACGACGATCAGGGCATGCTCCGGCTCATCCGCGCGCACCTCGGTGCCGCCGGCTACCAGGTGGAAACGGCGGCCAACGGCGAGGACGGGCTGCGCCTCGCCGAATCGCTCCGGCCGAAGGTCATCATCCTTGACCTGCTCCTGCCCGGAATGGACGGCTTCGTCGTCTGCCGCCGCGTTCGAGAGAATCCAAACCTGAAGGAGACGGCAATACTCATGGTTACGGCCGTCTACCTGAGCGAGGAGGACCAGCGCCACGGTTTCAGGATGGGGGCCGACGACTACCTCGTGAAGCCGGACATGATCCTTTCAAAACCCGTCCACCTCAAGGAGCTGAAAAGCGCCGTCGAGAATCTCCTCTCCGCGGAGCGCCAAGGCCAGCCACCATCGCCCGTGGAGGCGCAAAAAGACAAGGTGTTGATCGTTGACGACGACGAGAAAAACATACGCCTCCTGACGATGCGCTTCGCCAGCGAGGGATTCGAAGTGCGGGCCGCCGTTTCCGGCCAGGAAGGCCTCAACGAGTTGGACTCATTTTCGCCAAACGTGATGCTCATGGACCTAAAGATGCCAGTAATGGGCGGCCTCGACGTCCTGAGGATCATGCGGGAAAAGGGCCACGACATCCCGGTCGTGATCATGACTGCCCACGGAAGCGAGTCGGTCGCCGTTGACGCTTTCAAGATGGGCGCCGACGACTACCTGGTCAAGCCTTTCGACACCGCAGGCGCTGTTCAGCAGGTGGCTCGGCTCGTAGAGCGCCACCGCCTCCAGAAAAGGCAGGAACAGCTCACGGAGAGGCTCAAGCGCATCTCGTGCGACCTCGTCAACCGCGTCAACCACCTAGAGGTGCAGAACCAGAAACTGGAAAAGGCTTACAACGAGGTGAGGGGGCTGTCCGAATTCAACAAGCGCTTCATCCGCTCGCTAAGCCAGGAGTTGAGAGCGCCGCTCTCGACGATCCTAAGCTTCCTGAGCCTCATGCGCGACGCCCCGCCCCAAAACCGCGACCCGCAAAGGGAACGGGAGGCTCAAGAGATCGTTTTCAAGACCGCCTTCAGGCTGGAGATCAACCTGTCTAACCTTCTATATCTTTCCAGAATCCAGGCCGGCGCGCTCTCGGCCGCTCCCGGCGCAATGGCCTTGGGGCCGGCCCTCGACGCGGTCATCACCATGGCCCGCCGCTCCTTGGGGAGGGAGGAGATCAGGCTGACCTATTACCCGGAGAAATCGCCCCGAATGGTTGACGGCGACGAATCGCTCTTGAAGGACATCCTCGTCAACTTGCTAGACGACGCGATCCAGCGGATTGAAGGGGCGGGAGAGATAACCGTGGAGATAATCCCCCCAAAAGACGAGGATAGCGGCGGAAGACCGAACCCCGTCATAAGGATCAGGGACACCGGCAGCCGCCATCCGCAGGAGGATCTCACCCCCATAACGGTCTCCGACATTGATCCCGAGTCGGTCAAGGAGGGCTCCGAGAGAATTCGCCTCAACCTATGCCGCCACCTGGCCGCCACGATGGGATGGCGGCTGGAACTCGCGAACAGGCCTCTGGGCGGCGGCGAGGCCCTTTTGGAAATGGCGCGCCATGGACAGTGATAACCTTCCCAAAATAGTCACCTATCTGGCGAGGCCGGAGACGCGCATGCTGGTCGCAGCGATGCTCGGCCCCAAGTACAACGTCGCCGACGCGCCGCTCGACGTCCCTCTCGTGGAGACGCTTCGCGCGAAGGAGCCCGACCTCTTGATCGTCGAAATGGAGCTGCCGGAAATATCGGGACTGGAGATCGTCTGCCGCGTTAGAAAGGATCCGGTTTACAGCGACCTGCCGGTAGTCGCCTTGAGCGACGCATCCGACGGGGGCGACCACAAGGTGGCCCTGGTGGCGGGATGCACCGGGTTCATCTCCACGCCGCTCGACCCAGTGCTCTTTCCGGTCCAAATTAACGATTTTCTGGAAGGCAAGCGGGACGAGCTCCAGCTCAAGGAGCACCTCCAGTACTACCGGCGGTTCACCGAAGTATTGATCGAGAAGCTGGAGCAGCGGCTCGAAAGGCTCGAAAAGAAAACCAGGGCGCTGGAGAGCGAGCGGGAACGCCAGGACGCCTTGACGCTTCAAGTCCTCACCTCGATGGCCAAGCTGATTGAAACGAAGGACCCCTACACGAGAGGCCACTCGCTGCGCGTCACCCGCTTCGCGCTGGCTTTAGCCAAAGCCTGCGGCCTTGCCGGAGAGGACTTGAAGGTTCTCGAACGGGCCGGGCAGCTCCACGACATCGGGAAGGTCTCGATAGACCTGAAACAGATTCAGAAGCCGGGGCCGCTCACGCCCGAGGAGTGGGAGATCATACGGCAGCACCCGGAGACCGGCCACACGATCCTGTCCGCAATCGCATTTTTGAAAGACGAGGCGCTCGTCATCAGGCACCACCACCTTCGCTTCGAGGACTACGAGAGCCACGGCGAAATCCCGAGGCGGATAAGGCTCATGGCTTCGATCCTAACGATCGCTGACAGCTACGACGCCATGACCAGCCAGCGCTCTTACAACAGGCCCAGAAGCACCGATGAGGCCGTGGCCGAGCTGGAGAGGTGCTCCGGCACCCAATTCGACCCGGAACTCGTGGCCGCCTTCAAGCGCATAGCCAAGAAGATGGACGGCCTGGCAGGCTGTTAAGAAACTCCCATGGGGCGCATGGTCTCCGCGCTCGAAAGGTGGTAAGATCAGCCCGTTTCGTGAGGAGGGTGCAGATGAAAACGTGGGCTAAGGTTGCCATCGGTTGTTTGGTTGTCCTTCTTATCCTTTGCATCGTGCTGGCCGTGGTTTTCTTCGTCGGCGGAAGCTGGCTGAAAAACAAGGTCGGCGGCTTTTTCGGCGGCGCGGTGAAGGCCGGCCAGAACATCACTGCCATCAAGAAGCTGGACGCCCAATATCCGTTCAGCGAGCCTCAGAACGGCGTGATGAGCGAGGAGCGGCTGAAGGCTTTCATTGGCGTTTGCCAGAAGGTGAAGGAGGCCGCAGGGCCTTACCAGCAACAGTTGGAGGAAATGCAGCAGAACTCCGGCGGCAAGGATATGGCGCAGGCGACGAAGATGATCGAGGCCGCGTCGGCGATATCCACCGCGCTCAAAGACGGGCTTGAGGCGGCGAAAATGAGCCCCTCGGAATACCGCTGGCTCCAAAACACGGCCTACTCCGCCCTCGAATCGGGCGGGGAGAGCGGCGGGAACCTCGAAGGCCAGGAGGGCTTTCAGGCGATGACTAAGGCCAGCATTGACGTGCTCGAGTCGCAGATCAACGACCCCGCGACCACCCCCGAGCAGAAGCAGGCGCTGGAGGAACAGGTGGCCCAGCTCAAGGAGCAACTGGGCACGCAGCCCTCGGGGGCTGGCGAGTCCGGCAACACGGCGCTTGCGAACAGGTACAAGGAGCAGCTTGAATCATTCGATGTGCGTTCATTCGTAGAGACCGGCCTCAGCGGACAGGGGCTTCAGCCAAAGCGTTCGGGGATCAGCGGCTAGGCCAAGAGCCGGAATAGAAAAGAAAGAGTCCGGAGTAAAAGACGGCGCCAGGCGGGACAAAACCCGCCTGGCGTTTGGTATTTCTAGCGCAACATGCCAAACCCACCCGCAGCTCACCTCCCGTAGAACAACTGGTCGAACGTAACGCGAGTCCCCGAGGAGGCGGGGTTCTTTGTCCCCGACACCGTCACCACCAGCGTATGAATGGCATCTGAAAGCCCGGCCATCGGGAAGAGGAACTGGCGATAACTCGTCACGTCCGAATAGAGGTCCACGGTTCCAGCCGGAGAGCCGTCCAACGTCACCGAAGCAATTCCTTCGGTCGGCCCTTTTATCATTGAAAAGGCGAAGCTTGTCCCGCGGAACGTAATCGTCAGGACTCCTCCGGCCGTTGACGAGGCGATATATTTGCTGCCCCACGCCATGCCGTCCTGAACGGAAAGCCAGTCCGCGCCCTTGGCTATTTCCGGCGCCGTCTCCTCCTTGTACCAAGCGGTCCATGGACCCTCGACTCCAACCGAATCCGCGGCGGTAACATGGTAGAAGTGGTTAAGCCCATCGTCAAAGGCCCCCGTTACGATGTATTGGCTGCTCCCGGCTACAATGGCTATGCGGTTGCCATTGCCGGCGACGTCTGGCACGAAGGCCGGCGTGCTTCCGGCGTAAACCTCGTAGCTGGGGCAAACGTACGGCCCGCCTCCGCTGTCCACCGTCAGCGGCGTCCACGACAGCGACAAGTCGCTCCCCGAGCGCGCCACTCTCAGGTCGCTTACGAATGGCGGGATGCCCGAGCCGAAGGGAACGGCCATTGCCTCCTCGGAGTACCCGGACTCAAGCGTTGGATATGTTGCGGTGACCGCGTAGTAATACGGGACATTGTTGGCGAGACCGGCGTCCATATAGCTCGTCACCAGGACTGGCGCGGAGTTGATCTTGACGTAGCCCGCGTGCGACGTTGCGCTTCTATAGATGTTAAAGCCGGTCGCGCCGGCAAGCGCCGGATATGCCCACGTCAAAGAGACGACCGAGTTGTCTGGGCAAGCGCGCAGCGTCACCGGAATGTCGGAAAGGGCCACTATCAAATGCCTGGCCAGTGGCGTTGATATGTTGCCAGCCCTGTCGGCGGCCCTGACATAAACGTCCACCGCCCCGTTTTGAGAAGGCGTCCAGGCATAGTTCCAAGAACCCGCTCCGGAGCAGAGTAGCCAAGTCGCTCCGCCGTCCACGCTCACCTGAACGTAATCAACGCCGGAGGATGGGTCAACGGCGGTCCCGCTCAAATTGACCGGGGCGGCCATCACGGTGTCGCCATCGCTTGGCGACGCCCATGCCACGACTGGAGCCACACTGTCGTTGCCGTAGAGGAACCGGCGGGACTCGGTCGTCCATGCGGAAATTGCGCCCCGCTGGTCTTTGGCGCGCATCCGCCAGTAATAGGTCGTGTTGTCAACGAGGTTCGCAAAGCCGGTGAGACTTCCGAGCGTGATGGTAATCGTCGGCTCCGCCGCCAAGGCCACGGCGAAGGCCGGCGTGGGAATGTCCGTCTCGTTAATCACCGGGTTGGTGAACAAGGGGTTGTCGGCGATCTGAAGGTCGTAGCTGACCACGTCCCCCGGATCGGGGTCAACCGACTTGTACCAGGAGAAGGGCGCGTCGGCTCCCCATACGGAAGCGCCGTTGGAGGGGCCGATGAGGGAAGGCACGGCCGGCGGATGGTTCACCTGGACGACGTAGAAGGTGGCGGCTGGCATCCACGGCCCCGCGTTGGCGCTCGAGTCGGTAGCCTGGCAGCGCCACCAGTACTGGGCGTTGTTCGGAAGGTCCACGTCAACCGTCCAGGAGGTCGTGCTGGCCTGCTCGGCCACTGCGGGAACCGTGGAGACGAGCTGAGTCATAGCGGCGTCCGAGTAGATTTCAAACTTGTAGGTAAGAGAATCAAACTGGTAGTCGTAGGCGTTATTGACCACGAGCGTGGGCCTGAAGATCGTCACGGTCGCCCCGTCCGCCGGAGCATTGGCGGTGGGGGCACCGGGCGAGGGTTCTCCGATCCGGATGCCGTCAATGAAGAGGTCGGCGTCGGAGCCGCCGTAGCAGGTGCTGACGTAGAAGCGGAGCCTCAAGTTGGCCACCTTGTAGCCGGCCAGCGACGTCGTGAACTTCTGCCACGTCTGGCCGGCGTTCCAGTCGCTGTTGAAGGCCGTTCCGGGCAGGTCGCTCCAAGTCAGGCCGTCGTCGGTGGAGGCTTGGAACCTGAAGTAGCCGCACCAGTAGAGGTGTCCGCGCAGCCAGTAGGTGAGGGCCGGTGCGGCCGAGCCGGTCAAGTCGAGCGTCCCTGCAAGGCTCATGATGTGGGCGGTGTCGGCGAACTCTCTGCCGCCGGGGCTGTTTTCCAAGCACGCCGCCCCATCCTTGGGGTTGTCCGTGGATAGCTCCCACCTACCGCCGACAAGATCGCCCTTGCCTGTTTCGAAGCCGTTAACGTAAGGATACGGCAATGCGGCGTGAGGATTCTCGGCCAGGGAGAGATCGTCTATCGTCCACCCGTCACGCTCGACGCCACAGCCGTTGCTCCACATGTGGAAGCGTATCCAGACGTCGGGGTTACCTTTCCATTCGGAGAGGTCGAGCGTAACCTGGCGCCACGTCCCGTCAGTTCCCGTAACGCTGTACCTGCGCGACGAGGTGGCCCCTTCGCCGGTGACGATCTCAACCGCCCCCCAGTCGTAGTTTGTCTCGTAGTCGTACCGCTCCCAGAAAGTCAACACAGGCCACTGCGTGCCCGCGAGGTTCACTGCGAAGGTGGCCGTCTGGTCCATGTTGCAGTTGTAGTTGCCAACCGAGTCCACCAGAGCCGTGCCGCCGTTGCGTCCCGCTCCGGCTTGACGCTGCCAGGTACCCGTCAGGGTCCAGTAATCGGTGGCCGACTCGAAGTTATCGGACATCGGCGGCGGAAGCGTCGCCGTCCTCGCATAGACGGTATTGGATGCGTTGACGGTACCGTACTGGTCCATCACGTAGAGCCTGTAGTAGTAGGTGCGCCCGAGCTGAAGCCCGGTATCCACGAACTGCGTCGTGCCGGCCGAGGTGAAGGTTCCGGCCAGCGTGCTGCTCATCGTCGGATTACTTGCCGTATCCCGGTAAAGCAGGTACTTGAGGAAATCGGCGCCCGCGTACTGGCTCCACGACAGGCCCAGCGTTGACGTTGTAATCGCGTCTATCGGATTGAGCGTCACCGCCGGCGGGATATCCTCGATGCGGATGTCGTCGAGGTAGACGTCCTCATCCGCGCCGCACCAGGACGTGGAAACCTCGAAGGAGAGCCTTAGGTTCGGCGTGCTCTTGTAGGGGGTCAGGTCAACTTGGACTCTTTGCCAGACCGTGTCCGGGTTCCAGTCGTGGTTCCACCCGCCCCCGATGTCGGCCCAGGTGAAGCCTCCGTCCGTCGAGCCGTAAATCCTGAAGTAGCTGCACCAGAACATGTGGCCGCGGGCCCAGAAGGTGAGCTGGGGGTTGCTGCTGCCCCGAAGGTCGAGCACACCGTTGAGCCTGAGGGAGGAACGGCTGTCGGGGCAGATGTTCATTCCCGGGCTCGACAGGATGCAGGCGGCGCCGCCGCGCGGCGCGTCCGCCGAAAGCGCCCACTTCGAGGCGAGCCACTTCCCCGTCCCCGACTCGAAGTCCTCGCTGAAGGGCAGCGTGTAGGTGGAGAAAGCCGCCTCCGCCACCGACACGTCGTCTATGTACCA
>JBBINO010000044.1:0-20583 GCA_037443845.1 Acidobacteriota bacterium | reverse complement strand
CGGCGCACGGCTGAGGCGTCACGCTGGCGCAGTTGCTGACCGCGCTCGCGCAGGAGTCGTTGTTGGTCACCGCCTGGAAGACGTAGTAGTAGGTCACGCCGTTGACCACCTCGCTGTCCGTGTAGGAGGTCGTCGGGGCGTTCACGGTGGCCACCCGCGTGAAGCCCGCGGAGCATCCTGATTCGTTCCTGAAGACGAAGTAGCGCGTCGCGCCGGTCACCGTCGGCCAGCTCAGGATTGCCTGGTTGTTCCCCGCGGAGACGCTCAGCGTCGTGATCGTCATGGCAGGGCAGGAGGAGCTGACGTGGTTCTGGTTCGTCACGTCGCCCGCGGCCCCGCATGCGATTCCGTGCCGGTTGAGCGCGGCGAAAATGGCGGCGGCGTGAGGCGTGCCGTTGGCGGTGCCGTCGCCGTCGTCATCAATTGCGCGCATCACGGTGTAGAGCACGTTGCCCGTGCAGCCACTGGTGACGCCGCCGGAGCAGGTGTACATCTGATTGAGGGTGATGACGCCCGTGAACCAGAGACGGTCCTCCAACATCCAGGCGGATGCCAAGTCCATGTTAGTCGGAGCGGCTTCGAGGTCCCGGACGACGAAGTCCCAAAGCGCCTGGGTGGATATGCCCGACTCACAATGGTCTTCCCATCCGCACGGTCCGTTGTAACTGCCGCTGCTACACCCCCAAATGGTGGTTGGCGGAGAAGGCGTGCCTGTGGTGTGATTCGCCGCCGTCCAGGGCGTCGCCGGGTTGTGCTTCATGTAATCGCAGTCACGCACGCCGCTGCACGTCGTGCAGGGGTTTCCGTATCCGCCGCAGGTTCCGCTGACGAGGAAGCCCGCGCCGGTGCAGGAATTGTGCGTGGACATAATGGCGGTCCAGTCGGCGTACGTTTCAAGAGGAGGATCCTGGCCGCTCGAGCCATCATTCGAATCGTAACTGTGGCCCCATTCGTGCATCGCAACGGCGGGGATTTCGCCCAGGTTATTGCAGCTTCCAGCAACTGCCTTGTAAAAGTAAATATCAGCTCCGGAGGAGCCGGCGTTGCATTGCGCCGCCCCATTTACGTGGAGGGTAACGGCATTGATGGGGTTAGTGAGCCAAGTGTTGGTTGGGTTCCAGACCTGGGCGCGGACGTTGATGTTGGAGACGTTGTAGAAGAGCGTCCTCGATGGTTTGGTGTTGCCGGCGCCGTAAGTGTTGCCGGTGGGCACGGTGCAATCGGTCCCCGTCGCCCCCGATCCGAAATCTATGTCGCCGGTCGTGGTGCTGGCGCTGATGGAGCCGCAGGCATCCGAAATGTGGCAGTATTTGCCGGTCAGCGTCGTCGTCGCCGCCGTGCCGGAAAAATTTCCCGCGCTGTCGGTGTAAAGGCCGCCACCGATATCGGCCCCCGGGAAGGGGCGGTCTTCTTCGGGCGGCAGGCCGTCAGAAGGCCGGATGCCGCCGTGAATGTGGCCGTAGCGCATTGTGTCTACGAAGCGGAGGATCTCGCCGGAGTGGGCGTCCACGAGCGCTTCCCAAACGCCGGTCACTCCAGGACGAGTAAAGGAGAACCTGTAAACGAGGCTGTAGCCTATCTGAGTGCCGTAGCCGCCGTCGAAAACGTCGGCACTCAATCCAGCGGGAGTGACCGGGATGATCGCGAGAGAACCTTTGTCGGTCATCCGGTCCTTTTCGGAAGCGTATTCTCCGAGGTACCCCTTGACGATTTCCCACGCCGTATCGCGCGTGAGCGCCGGAACCGGGTCGAGGGTGATCGGCCCGATTTTTTCAGTCGCCACCTGAATGAGGTTGCCGTTGTTGATTCTGAAGAAAATCGAGGCGCCTTCCACGGGCATTCCCGCGTAAAACCATTGGAGGCGCAAGAAGTAGATTGAGTTGCCGACGGGGACGGAGCCGTCCAGCGCCAGTTCGAATTCGTCGGGGTTGACGTTGAGAAGCTCCCGGTACTTCACGAGGAAGGCGTAGGCGAGCTTGCCAACCACCTCGGGAGCCAGGCACGAGTAGTCGGTGCAGTTTCCGTCGAAGCTCCGCCAATCGAGCGCGTTGGCCGGCCCCGGGATGAAGGGGATGGCGCCCCCCTCCACGAGCGCGGGCACGCCGCGCCGCTGGTCCACCATCACCCGCCACTCCGCGCCGTTCTCCGCGCGGAAGAGGTCTATCGCCTTGGCGTTCGGAATCATCCCCCTGATCGTCTCGGAGTCCGCCACCGTCTCGGAGACCCGCAGTTCGGGCATCGAGAAGGTGAGGTTGTCCAAGGCGCTCGAAGGTTCTTTGACTTTTTGCGCCAGAACCGAAAACGAATAGAAAACGGCCAGCGTGAAAACCACAACGGCTGCGGTTCGTCTCATCTTGCCCTCCCACCTAGTTTTTTTCGGTGTTACGAAGTGAACCCCTAACGACTTTATTATACCCGAAACCACAAGAAAGTCAAAAGGATGCGCCGGCAGGCGGACGCCCAAGAGTGATTGTCTTAAATCGGGCAGGCACGACTACAGGGGGGAAGCCGAGGTTGGTCAGTACTTGAGACTTCGGCCGGCGGGCAATAACTGGCCGTGGTGCCTATTTGCGCCGCGCTTCCGGCGCCGACGCCGATTCGAGCGCCTTGAAAAGCGCCGCGGCTTTTACGCGGATCGCCTTGCTAGGCATCACGTTGGGTTCGAGGTCCTCCAGCGATTCCCAGAGATCCCAGAGGAGGCACTGGCCGTCCCACGCGGGCGCGCCAGGCTTCCCCCACGCGCAGGTCGCGCATTTCTCCTCGCAGCCCATCGCCTTGATCGCGCCTGATTTCTTCAGCTGCCGAAGCAGGTCTCTCGCGGCGTTGAGCGCCTCGCGCTTGTTGTTCTTCACGTAGTGGCCAAGGATTTTCTTCAGTTCTAAAAGTCGCTGTTCGCCGATCGCCATCGCGCTTCGCTCCCCTGGGCGAGAAAAGCCGCCGCAGGGAGGAATTATAGCAGACAAAAGCGAAGCGCGTCAGGGGAAAGCTTTCACCAGGAAGGTCACGAAGAGAAATATTGAACCGCACAGAGGCGCGGCCCAATTTTGAATTGCGAATTTTGAATTTTGAATTGATGCCGGAATCGCCGATAGAATAAAAAGCACCACAATTCAGAATTTGGAATTCAAAATTGAGAATTCTCCATTTGTCATTGCCCCTTGGCAGGCTGTTGAGAAACTCCCATAGGTGGCGACTTTTTTCAGTAGTCTGCTAGACGAGGACGACGCGGATAGGGCCGAAGGTCTCTTCCTGGAATAGGAGGACGGCGCGCTGCTTTACCAGTTCAAGAAGGCCGAGGAAGGTGACGATGATTTCGAGGCGGCTCGACGCTGAGCCGAAAAGCTCCGCGAAGAGCAGCGAGCCGTGTTCGGCGAGCCGTTCGAGGATGTGGTTCATGCGCGAGGTAAGGCTGATCTCTTGCGCGTAAACGAGCCGCTCCTTGCGGTCGGAGGCGCGCTTAAGCACTTCCTGCAGGGCGGAGAGGAGGTCGTAAACGTCCACGTCCAGGGCGACTTCTTCGCAGCCGTGCTCGAAAGGCTGTCTCTCGTACTGGGCCGACGAGACCGTCTCCCGCTCCTCAAGGAGCTTCGATATCTCCTTGAATCGCTGGTATTCGAGAAGCTTGTCCACGAGGGGCTGGCGGGGATCGTCGAGCGGCGCGCCGGCGTCCTCTTCTTGCGGCGGGCGCGGAAGGAGCATCCGGCTCTTGACGTGGATGAGCGTCGCGGCCATAAGGATGAAGTCGGCGGCTACTTGAAGGTTCAGTTCCCTCATCCTGTCGAGGTACTCGGTGTACTGCTCGGTGATCTTCGCCACCGGGATGTCGTAGATGTCAACTTCGTTTTTCTGAATGAGGTAGAGCAGGAGGTCGAGGGGCCCCTCGAAGACCGGCAGCGCGAAGCGCGGCGTTTCGGCGGGGACGGCCCCGCTTTCGGCCAGCGGCATCAAGATCGTATCGGCTTCCATCGCTCTCCCAGGTCCGGCGCTTGCGCCAAATGTAATTCTACCACAGCGTCCGCCGGTTTTGCGCCGGGCCCGCTACGCCTTGTATCCGACGATCGTCTTCATGTAGTTGGCGCGCTCGAAGGCGGACGGCGATGGGCAGTGCTTCTGGCTCAAGGAGCCGCGCATCTGGGCTACCGACTCGTACTCGTGCTCCTCCATCCACGCCTTCATGTCAGCGAGCACGGTCGAGATATGGCCGATTCCTCTCTTGTAGAGGGCCGCGGCCATCTGCGTAACCGCTGCGCCCGCCATCAACATCTTCAGGACGTCCTCATGGGTGTGGACGCCGTTAGTAGCTGCGAGGTCAGCGTTTACCTTGCCGTGCAGTATTGCCACCCACCTGAGCCCCAGAAGCATTGCGACCGAAGAGCTGAACTGGAGGTGTGGGACGACCTCCATCTCCTCGAGGTCAATGTCCGGCTGGTAAAAGCGGTTGAAAAGAACCAGGCCATCCGCGCCAGACTGATCCAAACGTTTGGCCATGTGCGCCATGTTGCTGAAGTATGGGCCGACCTTGATCGCCACGGGAATCTTGACCGCTTCCTTCACCGCCCGCAGTGCCTCGACGTACATCGCCTCCACTTCGCCGCCCGGCATATTCGGGTCGGTGGGAATGAAATAGACGTTGAGCTCGATGGCGTCGGCGCCCGCTTCTTCCATCTTCCTGGCGTAGCTCATCCAGCCCCCGCGCGAAACGCCGTTGAGGCTGGCGATAACCGGAATCGAAAGCGCGCCCTTGGCCTTGCGGATGTGCTCCAGGTATTCCTCCGGCCCCTTGTCGAAGTCGCCCAGGAGGGGGAAATAAGACATGGCCTCGGCGTGGCTCTCCGAGCCGTAAGCCAGGTAGTGGTCCAGAGAGGCGGCCTCGCCTTCGAGCTGCTCCTCGAAGAGCGATTCGAGGACGACGGCCGAGGCGCCGGCCTCCTCCATCGCCTTGAGGTTTCCAAGGTCGCGGCTGAGAGAGGACGCCGCCGGGACAATCGGGTTCTTGAGCCTAAGGCCGAGGTAGCTGGTTGAAAGGTCCATGTCCGCCTCCTTTCTTCCAAGAATAGCAGAAACGGTCTCCCTATTTCACCCACCGGGCCAGAAAAAAAAGCGCGCCCGGCTCGAAGCCGGGCGCGCGCTGCCTAGTGCAGATATTACTCGCTCTTCTTCGCCTCGCCGAAGCTCATGGCCGCAAGCTGTTCGTAGAACTTGTAGAGCCGCTGGCTGGACTGTTGTCCCATTTCCATGAACTTCTTCGCAAGCTCTGGCTTGCTCTTGGTGAGCATCCTGAAACGGGTTTCGGTCATAGCCCAATCCCCGTAGCTGATCTTCGGAGCCTTCGAGTCGAGCTTCAGCGGGTTTTCGCCCTTCTCGGCGAGTTCCGGGTTGTAGCGGTAGAGCGGGAAGGCGCCCGATTCGACGAGAGCCTTCTGGTGCTCCATCCCCAGGCGCAGGTCGTAGCCGTGAGCGATGCAGTGCGAATAGGCGATGATGATCGAGGGGCCTTTGTAGCTCTCGGCCTCTAGAAATGCCTTGACCGTCTGGTTGTCGTTCGCGCCCATCGCGATCTGGGCGACGTAAACCGTGCCGTAGGCCATGGCCATGAGGCCGAGGTCTTTCCTGGGCGACGGCTTGCCGGAGGCGGCGAACTTGGCGACCGAGCCTATCGGAGTCGCCTTGGAGCACTGCCCGCCGGTGTTGGAGTAAACCTGCGTGTCGAGCACGAGGACGTTGACGTCGCGCCCCGAAGCGAGCACGTGGTCGAGGCCGCCATAGCCGATGTCGTAGGCCCAGCCGTCGCCGCCGACTATCCAAACGCTCTTCTTGACGAGCGAGCCCGCGACGCCGAGCAGATTCTTGGCTTCGGCGCCGTTCATGCCGCCGAGTTTCTTCTTCAGCTCGGCGACCCTGGTTCGCTGGGCCGCGATGCCGGCCTCGTCCTTCTGTTGCGCCGTGATGAGGCTTTCGGCGAAATCGCCGCCGAGCTCGGAGGAGAGTTTCTTGAGAAGATTTACGGCGAACTCCCTCTGCGCGTCGAGGCTCAGCCTGAAGCCGTAACCGAACTCGGCGTTGTCCTCGAAAAGAGAGTTGGACCACGCCGGGCCGCGCCCCTCGGAATTGACCGCCCACGGCGTCGTGGGAAGGTTGCCGCCGTAAATCGAGGAGCAGCCTGTGGCGTTGGCGACAATGGCCCTATCGCCGAAGAGCTGGCTCAAGAGCTTGACGTAGGGGGTTTCGCCACAGCCGGAGCAGGCGCCGGAGAACTCGAAGAGCGGCCTGAAGAACTGCGAGCCCTTGACCGTGCCCGGGTTCACCTTCGCCCTCTCTACGTCCGGCAGCGAGAGGAAGAAGGAGAAGTTCTCGCGCTCGCTGAACCTGAGCGGAATCTGGTCGGCCATGTCAATTGCTTTGTGGCTGGCGTTGCTCTTGTCCTTGGCCGGGCAGACCTGGACGCACAGCCCGCAGCCGGTGCAATCCTCCGGGGCGACCTGGATGGTGTACTTCATCCCCTTGAACTCGGCGCCCTTGAAGTCCACGGATTTGAAAGTGGCGGGCGCCTTGCCCAAAAGCCCTCCGTCGTAGACCTTGGCGCGGATGGCGGCGTGGGGGCAGACGAGCGCGCACTTGTTGCACTGGATGCAGAGCTTCTCGTCCCAGACCGGAATTTCCAGAGCGATGTTGCGCTTCTCGTACTGGGCCGTCGCCGTCGGGAAGGTGCCGTCCTCTGGCATGGCCGAGACCGGAAGGCTGTCCCCGTCGCCGACGATGATCTTACCGAGCACTTCTTTCACGTAAGCCGGCGCATTATCGGTGACGGCCGGCGTCAGCGCGATGGAGCCGGTGGCCTTGGCGGGCACCTTGACCTCGAAGAGGTTGGCCAGCGTCTGGTCAACCGCCGCGAAGTTCTTCTGGACCACATCGTCGCCCTTGGCGCCGTATGTCTTCTTGATGGACTTCTTGATCGCCTCAATAGCTTCGGCCTTCGGCAGGACGCCGGAGATGGCGAAGAAGCAGGTCTGCATGATGGTGTTGACGCGGCTTCCCATGCCCGTATCCTTGGCGACCTTATAGCCGTCAATCACGTAGAACTTCAGCTTCTTGGAGATGATCTGTTCCTGCACCGGCCTCGGGATTTTGTCCCAGACTTCCTCGGGGCCGTAGGGGCTGTTCAAGAGGAACACCGCGCCGGGCACGGCCGCCTTGAGCACGTCGTACTTCTCCAAAAAGACGAACTGGTGGCTGGCGACGAAATTGGCGCGGTCAACCAGATAGATTGACCTTATCGGCCTGGGCCCGAACCGGAGGTGCGACACGGTGAGCGAGCCCGACTTTTTCGAGTCGTAGACGAAGTAGCCCTGCGCGTAGTTGGGCGTGCCCTCGCCGATGATCTTGATCGAATTCTTGTTGGCACCCACCGTTCCGTCGGCCCCCAGGCCGTAAAAGAGGCACCTTACGACGTCGTCCTTCTCGACGGAAAAGCCAGGGTCGAGAGGAAGGCTGTTCTTGTTCACGTCGTCATCTATGCCCACGACGAAGTGGTTCTTGGAAGAGGGCTTTTTCAGCTCGTCCAGCCCGGCCTTGACCATAGCGGGAGTGAACTCCTTGGAGCTAAGGCCGTAGCGCCCGCCGATTACCTTCGGCATCGCGAAGGGCAGGCTCGATGCCGCGGACGCCTCGCTCAGCGCGGTCACGACGTCCTGGTAGAGCGGTTCTCCCATGCCGCCTGGCTCCTTGCAGCGGTCCAGGACGAGGATGCCCTTGACCGTTTTCGGAATCGCCGCGAGGAGGTGCTTCGCGGAGAACGGCCTGAAAAGGTGAACCCGGACGACGCCGACCTTCTCCCCGTGGGCGTTGAGAAACTCGGCGGTCTCTTCCGCCGTCTCGGCGCCCGAGCCCATCAGTGTCACGACGCGGTCCGCGTCCTTCGCCCCGTAATAGTCGAAGAGGTGATAATGGCGGCCTGCGATCTTGGCGAATTTGTCCATCGCCGCCTGGAGGATTTCCGGGAAGGCCACGTAGTACGGCTGCGAGCGCTCCCTGGCCTGGAAGAAGACGTCGGGGTTCTGGGCCGAGCCCCTGAGCACGGGCCTGTCCGGCGAGAGGGCGCGGGAGCGGTGCGCGCGCACCAGCTCGTCGTCAATCATCGCCGCCATGTCCTCGCGGGTGAGCTGCTCTATCTTCTGGACTTCGTGAGAAGTTCTGAAGCCGTCGAAGAAGTGTACGATTGGGACGCGCCCCTTGAGCGTGGCCGCCTGGGCGATGAGAGCCATGTCCATGACTTCCTGGACCGACGCGGAGGCGAGAAGCCCCCAGCCGGTCTGGCGGACCGACATCACGTCGCTGTGGTCCCCGAAGATCGAGAGGGCGTGGGTGGCGAGCGTCCTGGCCGACACGTGGAAGACCGTGGAGGTCAGCTCGCCAGCGATCTTGTACATGTTCGGGATCATCAGCAGGAGCCCCTGCGACGCCGTGAAGGTCGTCGTTAGCGCGCCCGTCTGAAGCGAGCCGTGGACCGCGCCCGAGGCGCCTCCTTCGCTTTGCAGTTCAACGACGGCCGGGATGGTTCCCCAGATGTTTGTCTTCCCTTCGGCGGACCACTGGTCGGCCCATTCGCCCATGTTGGACGAGGGGGTGATGGGATAGATGGCGCAGACTTCGTTGACCTGGTGGGCAACGAAAGCCGCGGCTTCGTTTCCGTCAATCGTGACGCTCTTCCTTTGGGTCATTCCGCTCTCCATGAGTTTTGCGGGCCGCTGGCCCGTCTGGTCACCGTGTGGTCTAGTGTCAGTCGTCGGCGCCGGAGGAGATCCAAGGCGCCAGACCGAGGCGCAAGTATACGCCGTGGAGCGATTTGGCGCCACCCCTTCTGGGCGAGGCGGGGCAAGGTGGGGGATTTCACTCGGATGCTCCAACCTCGCTCCTGGGCGCCATCTGTCCGCCATCTGGATTGACACGCCACGGCAAGTGGCTTAATCTGTCAGCAGGAGGATGAATTGCCGGGACGGCGGTTTTATCTCAAGGTGGCGCGAGAATGCGAAATCGCGCTTCCCCTCGAAGCGGTGGAGCGCGTCGTACACCGCGCCAACCCGGATTACGGCGAATTGTCCCCGCAAGCATGGTCTTTGGCCGCGGCTTTGGGCGTAACCCCGGATCAGAAGCTGCCTGGCGTTTTGGTCCTCCTTCGAGGCGGGGCCTGTTGGCACGCAGGCGAGGCGCTTTTTGGCGAAGAGGGCGAGAATGTGAAATTCATGGCCGTCCCTCCCTGCCTGCTGGACCGCCAGCCCCCATGGTGCACCGGCGTCCTGGAGTTCGGGGGCCGGTGGGCCTTTGTCGCCGATCCCGGCGCGCTGGAGGCTCTTCATGGCTGAAGAGCGGTTCTTAATGGTGAGGGCGGGTGGCTGGGGCTTCGCGCTTCCCCTGGAGGAGGCGCTGGCCGTGATTGACGCCCCGGCGAAGCGGCCGCTTCCTAAGTCCAGGGCTTGGTGCTCCGGGTGGGTGGCTTTCAAGGACCACGTCGTCCCCGTGCTCGGCGGTGAAGGTTATTCCAGCTTGGGGCCGCCTTCGATGCTGGTCATCGTCGAGCGCCAGGGAGTGCTTCTAGGGCTCCCATGCCAGGAAGCGACGATTTCCGCCGGGGTTTCGTGTGATAATAGCGGCGAAGAGGCGGCGGCCGGCCTGCCGGTCGCTGGAGAAGCCGAAGTGGATGGAATCGGGCGGGCCATGCGCCCCGATTTGCGAAAGCTTTACAGCGTCCTTGGCATACAGTAGAATATCTCAGAGGAAGGAGCGAAGGGGGCTATAATGCCGAAAAAAATACTGTTGGCGGACGACAGCGTGACGATCCAGAAGGTAGTCGAGTTGACCTTTGCCGAGGGAGGCTACGAAGTCACCTGCGTTTCAAACGGCAGAGCGGCCATCGAGAGGCTGCAGGCATCGAGGCCCGACATCCTTCTCTGCGACATCATCATGCCGGAGGTGAGCGGGTACGACGTGGCGCAATTCGTCAAGAAGAATCCCGTTTACTCCGCGATCCCCGTCATCCTTCTGACCGGCACCTTCGAGCCGTTCGACGAGGAGAAGGCGCGCCTGTCGGGGGCCGACACCTACATAACGAAGCCGTTCGATTCCAGGATGCTGGTCGAAAAGGTCCAGAGCCTCTTGCAGAGCCGCCTCGTGATGGACGCCGCGGCTCCGGCTCCATCCTTCGAGGTCGTCGCCAGGCAGGAGATGACGGTTCGGCCCCAGGAGGCCGCGGAGTCTCCTTTCTCTCCGGCCCATGCCGCGCCGGAAGCACCCCATGCGGTGCCCGAACAGGCCTTCGAGGCCGCCTTCGAGCCGACCAGTCCGTCCGCGCCCCCAGCCGTCTCGCCGTTCGCTCAGGCCGCCCCAAAGATCTTCGAAGCGGCCGCTTTTGAACCAGAACCTCCGTCTCAAAGCGAGATGCCGCCCGCCCGCGAAGCGGAATTTGAAGCCGTTCCAGACGCGCTGGCCCAGGCCAAGACGGAGCAAGAACAGGCATTCGAGCCGGCGGCCGCTTTCCAGGCCGAGGAGCCTCGAAAGTCCGGCGAAGAGCCCGTGCCTGTTGCCGCGCCATCCGAGCCGCAAGTCATGGACGTGGCGATGCTTGGAACCCAGCCGGTGCCGGAGAGCGTCTTCGAGGGGCTCGTCGAAGCCCCGGCCAAAGAGGAGGCTAAAGAAGAGCCGCCCCGCCACGTCACCATTTCGCCGGAAGCCACGCTCATAGCCTCTTCGGCCGCCTTCGGGGAAGAGGTCGTCCTACCCGAGGACATAGCGCCAGCCTCCGAGCCTCCCATCGAGAGGGCCATGAGCGAAGAGCCGGCCGCGCCGCTGGCTTCGGAACACGAGGCTGTTGACGCGAATCAGCCGCGGGAGCCCGAGGTTGAAAAGCCGGGCGCATTCACGGAAGAGCCCGCGGGCGAAATGGAGCTTGAATCCTCCTCATGGCTCCACTCCGAAACGCCGGCGGCGGAGCAGCCGGCGCCGCAGGAATCGGGCATCGTCCATGACATGACCGAGCAGCAGGAGATGGTGGCCGAGGCCCAGCAGTTCGTTCCTCCGCCAAGCAAGCCCGAGACGGTCATAGATGAGCCGCCTGCTTCCGGCCACGCCGCCTTCTGGGAAGACAATCTCGAAGAACAGCCCATGGCCGGCGAGAGCACTCTTGAAGCTCCCAGAATGGAGCATTCGGAAAACACCAACCCGGCGCTCGTGGCCGGTCATCTGGCGGCCGCCGCCCCCGAGGCGCCTGATGCCGCGGCGCCCGCCGTGGCCGCAAGCCCGGAGCAGATCGAAGCCATCGTACGAAAGGTAGTGGAGGAGATGGCCCCGGAGATTATGCGCCAGGTCGCCTGGGAGGTCATACCGGAGCTGGCTGAAAGCCTCATCAAGAGGCGAATCCAGGAGCTCGAGGCCCAGGCCGAGTAGCACCCGGCCAAATCGCGCGGCTTTCCATCGCGGGCGCCGGACGATTTATGGCCCCGGCGCTCCCCAAACGACTCCATGTGATTCAGCCGGCGAGAGGGAAAATGGAAATCGCGACCAGGTACGATCCTAAAGAGTGCGAGGAACGCTGGTACGCCCGTTGGGAAGAGTCGGGAGCGTTCACCGCTAGGCCCGACAGTGGCAAGCCGCCTTACACCATCGTCATACCACCGCCGAACGTGACCGGCGTGCTCCACTCGGGCCACGCCATGTTCGTGACGCTCCAGGACATTCTTGTCCGCTGGCGGAGGATGCAGGGTTACGACGCCCTCTGGCTGCCGGGAACCGACCACGCCGGCATAGCAACCCAGATGGTGGTGTCGAAGGAGCTCGAAAAGCAGGGGCTTTCAAGGCAGGCCTTGGGGCGCGAGAAATTCATCGAAAAGGTGTGGGAATGGCGCGGCGAGAAGGGCGGGGCCATTCTCTCCCAGCTTCGCAAGCTGGGCGCGTCGTGTGACTGGACACGAACGCGCTTCACGCTCGACCCGCCGCTCTCGAACGCGGTTCGCACGGCGTTCGTCAGGCTTTACGAGGAAGGCCTCATCTACAGGGGCCATTACATGATCAACTGGTGTCCGTCGTGCGGCACCGCCCTCTCGGACTTGGAAGCGGAACACGAGGAGAAGCAGGGCAGCCTGTGGCACATACTCTACCGCCTGGAGGGCGGGGCTTTGGACGAAGGGCTCGTCGTGGCGACGACGCGCCCGGAAACGCTCCTCGGCGACACCGCCGTCGCGGTGCATCCCGGAGACGAGCGCTACAAGAAGTGGATCGGCAAGCGCGTCATGGTGCCGGTCGTCAACCGCCTGGTCCCGGTCGTCGCCGACCAGATGATTGACCGCGAGTTCGGGACGGGCGCCGTGAAAATAACGCCCGCTCACGATCCGAACGATTTCGAGGCAGGCAAGCGCCACCACCTCGAAGAGATCGCCGTCATCGGGCACGACGGTAAGATGACCTCCAACGCCGGGCCATACGCCGGCCAGGACCGCTTCGCCGCCCGAAAGGGAATCGTCAAACAGCTCGAGTCCGAGGGGCTCCTGGTCAAGATCGAACCGCACAAGAGCTCCGTCGCCCACTGCCAGCGCTGCCACACCATCGTGGAGCCGGCCATTTCCAACCAGTGGTTCCTCAAGATCGAGCCGCTCGCCGGCCCGGCCATCAAGGCGGTCGAGAGCGGGGAGATCAAGATCATCCCCGACCACTGGCGCAAGGTTTATCTCAATTGGATGGGTGACATCCACGACTGGTGCATATCGAGGCAGCTCTGGTGGGGCCACCGGATCCCCGCTTGGTACTGCGACTCGTGCGGCAACGGCGCCGGCGGCGAAGACCCTCAGCGGCGGATGGTCTCGATGAAGGACCTCGGCTCCTGCCCCTACTGCGGTGGCGCGGTCCGAAGGGACCCGGACGTGCTAGACACCTGGTTCTCGTCCCAGCTCTGGCCCTTCTCGACCATGGGGTGGCCGGAGAAGACGGCCGACTTCGAGCGTTACTACCCGACCGCCGTGATGGAGACCGGTTACGACATTCTCTTCTTCTGGGTCGCGAGGATGATAATGGCCGGGCTGAAGTTCACCGGGAAGGCCCCTTTCAAGGAGGTTTTCCTCCACGGCCTGGTCCGCGACGCAAAAGGCCGAAAGATGAGCAAGACGCTCGGCAACGTCGTGGACCCGCTGGACCTGATAGAGCAATACGGGGCCGACGCGGTCCGCTTCACTCTGGCCATCCTATGCGTTCCTGGCACCGACGTGGCCCTGGACACGAAGAGGATGGAGGGCTACCGGGCTTTCGCCAACAAGCTCTGGAACGCGGCGAGATACGTTATGATGCAGGCGGGAGACCGGGAGCCAGAAGAGCCCGCAAAGGATGACCTCGGACCCTGGGACCTGTGGATACTTTCCGAGTTCGAGAAGACGGCGCGCTCGGCCAACGAAGCGCTCGAGGCTTTCAAGTTCTACGAAGCCGCCGACCTCCTTTACCACTTTACCTGGCACAGCTTCTGCGACTGGTATCTGGAAGCGTCCAAGCCCGCCATCCAGGCGGGCGGAAATCGGGCCGCCGCCGCGCGCTGGACGCTTTTCAAGGTGCTTGAAGGAACCTTGCGCCTGCTTCATCCCATCATGCCATTCGTCACCGAGGAGCTTTGGCAGAAGATAGCGCCGAGAGACGGCTTCATTGCCGACGCGGCCTACCCTTCGGGAAAGGAAGGAGACTACGCGGCGCCTGGTCACCTTGCGGTCGTCATGGAACTGGTCAACAAGATGAGAAACGTCCGCGCCGAGAGAGGCCTTTCGGCCTCGGCCCAGCTTGAAGCCGTAGTGGTTCCGGCGGACGACGGTTTGGCGAAGGCCGTGGAGGGCTCCAAGGACGAAATAAGGTTTCTGGCCCGGCTTTCCTCCCTGTCCCTTGCCAGCTCGCTGCCTGATGAACAGCCTTGGGCAAAGGGAGTTTCGGGTGGCTGCCGCTTTGCCATGAGGGCCGCCACGGCCGGGGAGACCGACGCCGGCCGGGAAAGGCAGAGGCTGGAAAACGACCTGAAGAAAGTTCTGGCCGACCACGCCAAATTCGCCGCTAAACTCGCCAATCCCTCTTTTGCGGAGCGCGCCCCGGCCGAGGTGGTCGAGAAGAGCAGGAAGCTTATGGAAGAGTATGCCAAGAAGGCGGAAGACATCCGCTCGGCCATCCAGTCCCTCAAGGATTGACTGGCGCTGGCTCTTAAGGCATAATTTCTTCGTGGAGAGTAAGGAGCGTCCCATGAACCGAAATGAACGCGGTGAAGGCAAGTTGAGCCTCTTCATTTTCCTGGCCGTGATAGCAATAGCCGTTTTCGTAGCGGTGAAATGGATTCCGCCGAGAGTGAACGCTTACGAGTTTAGGGACGAGATGGCGCGATGGAACAATGATCCTGATTTGAAAACGAGGCGCGCGGACTCGGACACGGTTGCCCAAGCGCTTCTCAAAAAGGCCGAAGAGTTGCACCTGCCGGTCAAGAGAGAAAACATTCAGGTCACCCAGTCTGAAGGGTGGTACCACATCCACGTCGTCTTCGACATCCCCATTGACTTGAAGGTCACTACGCTGAAGCAGCACTACGACTTCACCGAACCTCGCGACTAAGGGGTGCCGTTCGTGGCGGTGGCGGGGCCGGGCTGGAAGCGCACGGAGCTGCACCTCCACCTCGAGGGAGCCGTCACCGCAAGCGACGCTCTTCTCCTGGCCTCAAAAAACGCAATCCCAGGAATTGACACCAAGACGGTTGGGAGTCTCTTCATCCACGGCGGCCTCGGCGAGTTCCTGCGCCATTTCGGAGCGGTCGTGGACCTTTTGCGAAGCCCGGACGATCTCGTCTGGCTCCTTGAGAGGCTGCTCAAGCGGTTGGCGCGCCAGAGGGTTATTCACGCCGAGATACGGCTTTCTCCCTCCGTCTGGGAACGCCACGGAATAGGTTCCGAGGATGGACTTGGCGCGTTATGCTCCGCGCGCTTCCCCAACGCCCCTAGTTATCTCTTCATCATTGACGGCGTCCGCCAGTGGGAACGCGCGTTTCTTGAACGGGACCTCGATCTTGCCCTTCGCTTCCGAAAGAGAAACGTGGCCGGCTTTGGGCTGGGGGGCGACGAGAAGGCGGCTCCCGCACGGTTCTTCGCATGGCTCGCCGAGGCATGCGCCCAAGAGAGACTTCCGCTTCTCGTTCACGCCGGCGAGGCCTTGGGTTCAAAAGAGGTGGCGGACGCAATTGACATTCTTGGCGCGAAGCGGATCGGCCACGGCGTGGCCGCCGCCGCAGACCCATATCTGATGGCACGCCTGGCCGAAGAAAAAGTCCACCTTGAAGTGTGCCCCTCGTCAAATTACGCCACCGGAGCCGTGCCGGCCGGAAAGCCGCACCCGATTGGAGCGCTCGTGAAAAACGGGGTGCATTGTTCCATCTCGACCGACGACCCGGGGCTCTTCTCGACATCGCTCGCCGCCGAAGAGCGCATAGCCAGGCGCGCCGGCCTTTCTGGCGCCGCGATCGCCGGTTGCCGCGCCGCCGCCGCCAAAGCCTCGCTGCTCCCGGCCCCCCAGCGAAAAGCCCTGGCCGCGATGATGGAGTAGCAGCGCCCTGCTTGCCGTCGCGGGGCGAAAGCGAAGACGAAAGACAAATCTCGTTCACCGAATCTCCGTCTGTTGAAGGCGCGAGACAAGGAGCAGTGCGTGGCGGGAAGGGCGTGGGAGGGAGGTGGCGCCACAACGCCGCTCTCTTGGCCAAACGGGGCAAGAGGGTTAGAATTACGGTTTGGAGGGAAGATGATCCGTCCAGACGCATCACCTGACGAGCTGTGGGCGGCCCTGCCCACCCTGTCTGGAGAGGGTCTCCGCGTTCTTCTGGAGCACCCCCAGGCCGGCGAAAAGCACATTATCAAGCTGCTCGAAAGGCTCGATCTGCCCGGGGAGTTTCTCCAGAACGTGGCCAAGTCGAAATGGGTGAAGTCTCAGCGGGTGCAGTACTACTTGGTCAACAACCCGAACACGCCGCTTCCGCAGGCGATGAATTTGGTGAAGTTCCTATTTTGGCGCGAGCTGAACCTGGTGACGATGAATTTCAAGCTGGCGACGGAAGTGCGCCACATGGCCGAGTCGGTCCTCTTCCAGCGGCTGCCCGCGCTCGCCGTGGGCGAGAAGGTCTCTTTGGCGAGGGTGGCCGGGGGCCAGACGCTCAAATCCCTGAGGCTGGAGAAGGACGCCCGCATCACCGCGGCCCTTCTGGAAAACCCGAGGCTCGTGGAAGAAGACGTCCTTTTTATAATCAACCAGAGCCGGACGCCCGGCCCTGTCCTCGAAGCCATAGCCAGAGACCCGAAGTGGTCAACCCGGAAAGAGGTCAGGATAGCCTTGTTGCGAAATTCGAGCACGCCGGTATCCGCGGTCATTCCGTTCATCACCCAGCTCGGCGCCCAGGACCTCAAGAGCCTCCTGCACGACATGAAGGTGCCGGCGGCGATCAGGCGCATGATCCAGACACGGCTAGGGGGGGAGCGATGACCGGGAAAGGCGAAGGGCTTGGCGCCACGCTTCGCCGCGAAAGGGAATCTCGCGGCATCGGGCTGGATGAGCTTTCAAGGGCGACGAAGGTGAGGCGCGTCTTCCTTGACGCGCTCGAGGAAGAGCGCTGGGGTGAGCTACCCGCGAAGATCTTCGTGACCGGTTACCTGAAGGCAATCGCCCAGCACATTGGAGTCGAACCCTCCTTGTTCCTCTCCGCCTACGAAGGCGGCGTCGTCGTTTCGGAGGCGCCCTCTTCAGGGCCGGCGGCTGCTGGAGGATCGAAAAGAAGCGTCAATTGGGCGCTGGCCGCCGCGATCGCATGCGCCGTCGCGGTCGCTGCCGCTCTGTGTTGGATATACATCGAGATGCGAAGCGGGCCGGCCATCGTCGAGACGCCGCCAGCCGTCTCCTTGCCGAAACAGGCGGTGGAGCACCAACCGGCTCAAGCCCCCGCGATAGAAACGGCGCAAACGAACCCAACTACCACTCCGGTAGAGAGGAACGGCGGCGAACCAATGGCGGAACAGGCTCTCCCTGAACCGGCTGTGGCTTCTCCGAAGGCCGCCGCGCCTCTGGAGGCAGCCGCAACGGCGCCAGCGCATGTAACGGCGGCGGGGCAATTATCCTCGCCGCCGCTTCCCATTCCGCCGAAAGGCATCGTTATCGAGACGTCAGGCCCTTGCTGGGTCGAGTTGTACAAAGGCCAGGAGAGGCTCGTCTTCAGGCAGATGAAAGCTGGCGAGAGAGTATCGTTCGACGGCGGCGGTTTCCGCCTCACCGCCGGCGACGCTTCGGTCGTCAAGCTCTTCTACGACAAGAAACAAATTCCCTTGCCGGATAAGCCTGGAACGGTTGTAAAGGAGATGAGCGTCGGAGGAGCGGCAAGTGAGCCACCCGGTCGTTGAGCGGGTTCTCTCGGGCGAGGTCCCGCCGAATGTCAAGCTGACGGCCGCCCAGGGGCTGCTGCCGATCCCCAGGGAAGATCAGGTCGAGCTTTGGGCGTGCCTGAGAAACGACGCCGACCCCGAGGTTCGCTCCGCCTGCCGCGAGAGCCTCGCCTCGGTCACTAATGACGAATGGCGGACGCTGCTTCCAGAGACCTCTTGGCGTCCGGAGTTCTTTGACTTCGCCGCGCGAGTCCTGGCGCGCTCTCCCGACATGGCCGAAATACTTCTTCGGAACAAGTCTGTGCCAGACGAGACGCTGGTCTATTTGGCGGGCGCCGCTCGCGGCCAGGCGCTGGATCAGATGCTGGACCTGCAAAACAGGCTGTTGGCGAAGCCCGAGATCGTCTCCGCCATGCTTCAGAACTCGGCTGTTTCCGTAAGCCAGGCGCGGCGCCTCTTCGATATGGCTGAACAATTCTTCAGGGACCATCCCACCATTCCGCGATTGCTTGAAGAGAAGTTCGGCCTGAAGATCGGACACGCCGGGGGCGAGTTCAAGCCGGCCGCGGAAACGCCGCCGCTTCCACGGCCTTCCGTGGCGAAGCCGGCGAAGGCGGAAGTGGCTGCCACGCATGGGGCGGCTCCCCCCGAAGAAGCCAGGGAAGAGGCGGCACCAAGCGAGGCAGTGCCTCCCATAGGGAAGGAAGCGGGCGAAGAAGAGGGTGGCGCCGAGGCCGAAGAAAAGCGCCGTACGCTCTATGAAAGACTTCTCACGATGACCGTCCCGGAGAGGATTTCCCTGGCGGTGCGAGGAGACAAAGAGGCCCGCACGCTTTTGATGAGGGACAGCAATAAGGTCGTCCAGGAGGCGGTGATGGATTCTCCAAAGATGACCGACGGAGAAATAGAGGCGGTCGCGAAGATGCGCAACCTGCCCGAGGAGCTTCTGAGAAAGGTCGCCAGAAACGGCGAGTGGATGAAACGATACGGCGTCGTCCACGGCCTCGTGACGAACCCGAAGGCGCCGGTCGGAATAACCATGCCCCTGGTGGGCAGGCTCAACGACTTCGACCTGAAGAACCTATTGAAGGACAAGAACGTATCCGACATCATAAGGCGCGAGGCGCGAAAGATATACGACTTGCGCCATACGCCCAAGACGGTGAATTACAAGAAGGGCAAGTAGCGCCTGGGCGGCGGGCGAGCGGTTGCGCCGGCCCCAAGGCTGCGATATAGTCTCATCTGATGAAGCGGGAGGGCTGGCGCGAGCAGGGCTTCCCCTTGCGGCAAGTAGTTTAAATGGGGTATAGTGGCTGCCATGGATCGTGATTTCTACCAAGTTCTCGGCGTATCAAGGCAATCTTCAAGGCAGGACATTCTCCAGGCGTTCCGCGCCCTGGTAAGCGAGAACCATCCCGACAAATTCCAGGATGCGGCCCGCAAGCGCCAGGCGGAGGACGCGTTGAAGGAGATCACCGAGGCCTTCAACTCCCTTTACGATCCGAGGCGCCGGGAAGAGTACGACAAGTCGCTCTCCCAGGGGCCGGTCCACGCCGTGAAATCACCTCAGGAGCAGGCCAGGGAGTTCCTCCAGCAGGGGCTCGCCAGATACCGGAGCGGCGATTTCGCGGCGGCGGTTGGCCTTCTTGACCACGTGGTCAGAATCCAGCCCGACAATTCGCAGGCGCTTTTCTACGGGGGGATGATAAAGCTCCATAACCCCAAGTGGAGGAGCGCCGGGGCAGAATGGGCCGAGAAGGCAATAGCCCTTGAACCCTACAACTCCTCTTACGTCGTCGAGTACTGCAACCTCCTCCTGACGATGGGGCAAACCGTCAGGGCCTCCAAGATACTGGCGCAGGCGGCACAGGACAACCCGGCAAGCGACGACATCAAGACGCTCATCCAACGCTGCTCCAAGCCTTCCGAAGGCGCCGGAGGCGGCAAGTTTTCTATCTTTGGCGGGAAGAAATGAGCAAGTACGCATCCTCGGCTCTGACCGACGTCGGCATGAAAAGGAACAACAACGAGGACTCTTACGCCTTAAGGCCGGACCTGGGCCTTTACATAGTGGCCGACGGCATGGGGGGCCACTCCTGCGGCGAAGTGGCTTCAAAAATCGCCGTGAGCCAGATAGTCGAGTTTCTCGAAAACTCGAAGCTGGACGCCGAAAGCACCTGGCCGTACCTTTACGACGCGTCCCTTTCGTTCGAGGGGAACAAGCTGAGAACGGCGGTCTCCGCGGCGAACGAGAAAATTCAGGAGTACGCCAGCCAGCACGCGGAATCGCGCGGCATGGGAACGACCGTTGTCGCCGCGATGGTTCATGAGGACAGGCTGATCATGTCCCACGTCGGCGACAGCCGCGCCTACATGTTGAGGGGCGGGACGCTCTCGGCTTTGACCTCGGACCACTCGTGGGTCAACGAGCAGGTGAAGATGGGGTTCCTTTCCCAAAACGAGGCCCAGCACCATCCCTTCCGAAACGTGATCACCAAGGCGTTGGGGACGAAGGGCGAGGCGCTCGCGGACGTGAGCGAGACGCCGCTGATGGCCGGGGATCTGGTGCTCATGTGCACCGACGGACTGAACACGATGGTCCCGGACGAGAAGATCGCGGAGATACTTGCCGGTGCCCGGGGCCTTGACGAGGCCTGCAAGGCCCTTGTGAAGACTGCGAACGAGGGCGGCGGCGAAGACAACATTACAGTGCTCCTCTTGAGGCGGGAGGAGTAGTGCCCTTGTCCGCGGAAGCGCTTCTCGTGTAAGATTACTCCCTCGCCGAAGTGGCGGAATTGGCAGACGCAGGGGACTCAAAATCCCCCGGTCGCAAGGCCTTGCGGGTTCGAGTCCCGCCTTCGGCACCAATAGAAACTCCTCACCGCACAAAGATCATTTGTCACCGAGAGACGGACGGGCCAGGCAGCGGGACTCGAAGGGCGGGAGACCAGCTGGCGTCCGTTACAAGGGCGTGACCGAAGAGGGAGCGCCCGTAGTTAGGACGCCAAGGGAGGGACCCGCCCCGGGAACCGTAGGCGCCGTTGCGCGCGCAAGCGGGTGGACTCTGACGCCCGCGAGCACGCTACGGCGCATGGGTTCGAGTCCCGCCTTCGGCAACACCAGAAACTGCCCATAACGAAAAGCTTCGGCCATCGAGAGGTTTACAAACCAG
>JBBINO010000043.1:0-21523 GCA_037443845.1 Acidobacteriota bacterium | reverse complement strand
CACATCAAGGCGAACAGGACCCACTGCTTAGGACCATTCGAGGCCCGTAGCTGCTTTGTCCAGCCGGTCCTTCGCCGCTGGCGTCGTAACCAACGGCCAGGTACCAATAGAAACTGCCCGCAGCGGGCTCGGCCGAAAGCACCGCTCCCGTGGTCGTGCCGGTTCCGTCATAGGCACGGCAGGCCGGCGCTCCAGTATTGATATTGACAAGATCGGCGGGACTGCCGCGATAGACACGGTAGCCCGTCGCGCAGCTCGCCGCCGACCAGGAGAGGGTGTTTTTTCCGCTCCAAGCAAGGGACATGTCGGAAACCTCCCCTGGCAGTTGCGGCAAAAGATACTGACCGCCAGTATTAGTAAACGAAATATCGTATCCACCCCAGACGATCATCCCAGTGCCGGTCCAAACGGCGGTATGATTTGAGCGAGCAGAAGGACAATTGGTATCGGCTAAAGTAGATGACCATGTATCGCTTGATGGGTTGTACTGCCCACCAGTGTTATAGACATTGGCGCCATCATACCCACCCCATACAATCATCTCGCTCCCTGTCCAGATGGCAGAATGCTCAGACCTAGCAGAGGGTGTACTGCTGCCTATGGAAGTAGAGGACCAGAAGTCGTTCGAGGGATTGTACCTTCCGCCCGTGCTTAGTCGGTGGTTGGCTCCATCAAAGAAGTTGCCACCCCATATTATCATCTCCATCTCGGTCCAAACGGCTGTATGCAAAAGGCGGGCAGACGGCACGCCCGCCCCGGTGGAGGTAGGCTGCCAAGTATCGCTGAGCGGGTTGTACCGGCCTCCTGTGTTTAAGGAATTGCTCGACGCTCCAAAGCCTCCCCAGATGACAAGTTCCGTGCCGGTCCAGATCGCGCTGTGGTACTTGCGTGCGGAGGGGCAATTCGTCCCTATCGAGGTCGCGGTCCACCTGTCGTTGGATGGATCGTACCGCCCACCGCTACTGTAGAAGTATGTGGCGTCCATCCCCCCCCAGATGATCATCTCCGTTCCGGTCCATACGACCGTGTGGCCAGAACGGGCCACAGGGACACCGGCTCCTGTGGAGGTGCTTAGCCAAGCGTTGCTGGTAGGATTGTAGCGGCCGCCTGTATTCATGTACCAGGTGGTCGCCCCCGAGCTCCCCGCGCCTCCCCAGATGATCATCTCCATCCCGTCCCATACCGCCGTGTGGTCGAACCGTTCTGCAGGGCAGTTTGTTCCTGCCGGGGGAGGCGTGTAGAGGTCCGGGGTGGGGGTCCATGAATCCGTTGCTGGCGTATAACGCCCACCAGTTGCTAGGTCGGGAGACTTATCGTTCTTCCCCCCCCAAATAATCATCTCTACCCCCGTCCAGACAGCAGTATGGGACAGGCGTCCCTTCGGGGCATAGACGGGGGCGACACGTGTCCAGCTATTGGTGGATGGGGCGTACCGCCCACCCGCGTTGTCGTCTAGTCTATCGCTAGCTTTCGCGCCCCAAACAATCATTTCCGTGCCCGTCCAAACAGCCAAACAATTTAGCGGGTCCACCCAAGGCCAGTCTAGCGCGGTAGCAATGGAGGTCCAGGAATCATTGGAGGGGCTGTACCGAGCGCCTGTAGCAGCGGGCACGTTGTAAGACAGATCACCACCCCACAGGATCGCTTCCGTACCCGTCCAGATCATCGCCTGATCGTGGCGCCCAGTGGGGCAGCCCGTCCCGGTAGACATTAATGTCCATGTGTCGCTGGCTGGGTTGTACCTTGCGCCCGCGTTTGTAACACCTCCTGTTTCGGTGACCCCTCCCCAGACGAGCATCTCCATCCCCGTCCAAACTGCGCTGTGGGACCTGCGTGGCGAAGGGCAGTTCGCTCCCAAGGAAGTCTGGATCCAGGTATCCGTGGTCGGGTTGTAGCGCCCACCCGTCCGGTAGGACGCAGACCAGCTCCCATCGCTACCACCCCATACAATCATCTCGACCCCGGTCCAGATCGCAGATTCTTGCATACGATAGCAAGGGGTATTGGCATCGACAGATGTGCTTATCCAGGTATCGGTCCCTGGTGCGTAACGCCCGCCAGAATTATACGTGGCCACCCCGAATCCCCCCCAGATGATCATCTCTGTCCCTGTCCAGACAGCAACGTGGCCTGAACGCCCTTCTGGGCAATTAGTCCCCGTAGAGGTCGAGGTCCAAGATTCCGTAGCAGAGTTAAAACGTCCTCCGGTGTTTGTCGCGTTCGAACTAATGTTCGTTACACCCCCCCAAACGACCATCTCAGTTCCGGTCCAAACTGCACTATGGCGATAACGTGCCTGGGGACAATTCACGCCGATGGGAATTTGCCGCCACGAATCGGTCGCAGGGTTGTACCGCGCTCCTGTGTTCAGCACAAGGTTGGAATCGAGTCCTCCCCACACAAACATCTCGGTTCCCGTCCAGACGACTTTGAAAGCCAAGCGTGGAGCAAGCTCATCATCAAGAATCCCATTGGACCAACCTTCGTCACAAACACCAGCGCTGACAACGGGACGCGCGTATCCATAGACGGTCAAAGCTCCTGTTTCTAGTCGTTCCTTTGGCTCAAAGGTCTTGAGCCAATCTTCCATAGCTCGCTTGGGAAAAGAAAGCACTTCGGCTTCAATATGGTTGGCCGTCTTTAATACCGTGCGAACCAGAAAGAATGCTTCTCGAGTTTCTTTCAAGACGGAGGAGCTGCCTGCCTCTGGTGTTTGCAGGGACTGCCTCTTAAATCGCCTTGGGTCCAAGACGATTTCGCCGCGATTCATTTCCTCTTGAGAGAGCGCTCCCTCTTCGGAATCGCTTAGGATGTATGCCATTTTCTGATAATTGCCCTCATTGCAAAAGGCCAGGGTTCCACCACCCGCCGATAAAAGCGCGCTCTCGGCCTTGGCTTTCGCCTCGGCATGAAACCGCTCATCGTTGGCGTACCAGTTTCTAATCAGCCTGTCGGCGAGGATGGGCCGGGCAAGACACTCGGCGATAAGGTACGGATCGTTGTTGAGCGCGCCGAACAGCTCTTGAAGCGTGGCGGGATCTTTCGTGTTCTTGGCCATGCGGTCCATCTCGGCCTGAAGCTGCTCGCCGGTGATCGGCCGCTGCCAGAACTGATCGAGCGCAGCCGACTCTTTCAGATAGGTCGTCACCTTGGCTTCGAGCATCGCGCGCGTGACCATCTGCTCGAAGGGCGGCTTGGGCGCCGGGTTTTCCTTCGGCCAGATGCGGTGGTTGTAATAGACCCGCTCGATCGCTTCCTGAGCCTTCACCCGATCTTCAAACGTGAGCGGTTGTCTGGCCGATGCGGCCTGCCAAACGAAGAACAGCGCACCCAGGGCAACGAGAAGGAATTTCTTGTTCATAAGAATCCCCCTTGATGCGCCTATTTTACTGCCGGCCCAACAAAAAGGCAACGGGCTGCGCGCATTCGGTTCAAGCGTTAAACATCATTCAAAATTCAACATTTATATTATCCTTTGCGCATGGCTTTCCTCCGTGTCCGCCGAGCCGCAAGCTACGGCTGGTGACAATCTGCACGGCGCTTTCTTCTTCCCGTATCAGTTTTCCTCTGTGCCCTCGGTGTCTCTGTGGTGAATCCTTCTTTTCCGGGCGTCGGCTCGCGCGTCCGTTGCCCGTCGTCCGCCTGCCGTCGCCTTTGCTCACCTATCCCTCATCTATCATCTGCCTCCATGGTGATATACTCATTAAGGCGCGGTGGCGCGCGGTGGGAGGCAAAAATGGCTCGCGATCTTGCTCCTAGGGAAATCGTTTCTCAAAAACTGGAACAGGCGGTGAAAGAGACGCGCGCCATCGGCGCGGACCTCTGGGTCACCTTCGTCCAGGAAACAAGCTCCGGCGCCGAACGGGTGTTCTCGTACATATCACCCGGCAATCTGACTTGGGAAAGCGCTATTCTCGTCAGGCCCTCTGGCGAAAAAACCGTCATCTGCGGCAGGCTCGACCAGAAGGACTTCGAGGATTCGGGCCTCTTTGACGGCGTCGTCACCTTCGTGCAGGACTTCAGGGAGCCGTTCCTCGCCTTTCTGCGCAAGTCGCTGCCCAGAAGAGTGGCCGTAAATTTCTCGATGAATGACCCGAGCGCCGACGGCATCCCGCACGGCCGATACCTGCAACTGGAGGCGATGCTTCGCGAGGCTTCGCCTGGCGTTGAAATCGTCTCCGCCGAGCCGATAATCCTCTCCCTCATTTCGAGGAAGTCGCCGCTAGAACTGGCCGCCATTCAGGAGGCGGTCAACCACACCGTCCAAATCTTCGAGGAGATCACCGCCTTCCTTCGCCCCGGCAAGACGGAACGCGAGGTCTATGACTTCATCGGAGGACGCATGGCGAGCAGGGGGCTCGGTCCCAGCTTCGAGACGCTCGTCTTCGCCGGGGACCGCGCCGGAATGGGACACGGTAGCGCCGGGGACAATCCCCTGAAGCCAGGCGACCTCGTCCATGTTGACATGGGCGTCTTCGTCCGCGGTTACGCCTCTGACATGCAGCGCACGTGGTACGTCCTGAAGCCAGGAGAGAGCGAGCCTCCGGAGCCGGCCAGGCGCGGGTTCGCGGTGACCGCCGAGGCGATCGAGAAGAGCAGGGCCGCCTTGAAACCCGGCGTCAAGGGCGTTGACATAGACGCCATCTCGCGCGGGCACATAACGGCCGCCGGGTTCCCCGAGTATCCGCACGCGCTGGGCCACCAGGTCGGGCGCCACGTCCACGACGGCGGCGCGCTTCTTGGCCCCGCTTGGGCGCGCTACAGGAACACCCCATTCATTCCAGTTGAAGAGGGCATGATCTTCACGCTGGAACCATCTCTCAGCGTCGAGGGCTTCGGCGCGGTCGGCATCGAGGAGGACGCCATCGTGGCCCCTTCCGGCGGCAAGCTCCTCGCCCCGCCGCAGACAGAGCTTTGGACGGTTCGCGGTTGACGGCTTTGCGTGCTTGATGGGGTCAGGCGTCAAGGAGCACGAAGAAACGCCACCAGAGACGCATCCAGCCTCTTGACTCTTGGCTCCTGGCTCCTGATTCTTCACCCTCGGCCCCGCCCCTTGCATCTTTCGCCCGCGGAGAATAGATTAGGGATGGAGGCGGAGGATGTGGGAAGGGGAGCTTGGCTGGGTCCGCGAATTCGCCCGCGACCTTGATGCGCGCCCAGCCCTTCCCGACGCCGGGCCGGAGGAGCTCGAAAAGCACGCCGGCCAGATCGCCCACCTTCAGGATATTTTCTCACTCGTTGCCTCCCTTTCTCCAGAGAAACGTCCAGATGTAAAGGCCTGGGACGAAGTTGTCGCCCCGCTTTGGAGGCGGCTCTTCGCGAAGGGCGACGACGTGGACCGATACATACTCGGCGATCTTTGGTCCTCCATACTGCTTGACGCCGGAGAGACCGAGAGAGCCACGCGGGCGCTCGTGGGCGTCGTTGCTTCGGCGAGGAACTTCTACCTGTTCGAGGAAGGGTTGGAGCGCTGCCGGGAAATCAGGCGCCTTTGCGCCTCGGAGCCTGGCGTGCCGCTCGCGCAACTGGTGAACGTGGAGGGCTCCATCCATTTTTTGATGGGCGATCCGGAAGCGGCGGAGGGCTCGTACAATGAAGCGCTGGCGCTAGCCGCCTCGATCAAGGAGGAAGATTTCCCGTTCTGGATTGGGGCGACAAAGAGCGACTTCCTCGCCCAGGAGCAGTTCAACCTCATTGAAAGCTGGTTTGAGAGAGCCGAGCGCTCCCCTCTTGTGCAAAGAGAGTCGCTGGCCGTGAAGGCCGAGAATATGGTCTCGGAGGTTGAAGCCTTGCCTCTGAGCCAGGGCTTCAAACACTTCCGCGCGGTCGCCGCCGCGCAACTCGCGATCCTCCGCCGCGATTTTTCAAAGGCGCGCGCGGCGCTCCTGCGTCTAGGCGAAAAGGGCGGCGTGGTGGAAGGCCCGTACCAATACCCGCTTTACACCATCCGGTGCCGCCTCGAATCCCGGATTTGCCAGTTGGAGGAGGACTGGGACGGGGCGTACGCCTGGCTGCGGGGCGCGCTGAAAGAGGGCTTGCGAAACGCCTTCCCGACGGAGGAGCAGCTCGTTCTGTCCCAAGCGCTCGTAGTTATCAAAGGCCTGGGCGCGTTTCACCACCCGCGTCCCGAAGCCGGCCTGGTCGCCGACATGGTGCAGCTTCTTGAAGACAAGGACTGGTACACCGGCAGGTCTCATTCGCGGAGCGTCGGGGAACTGGCGCGCAAGGTCGGAGAGGCCATCAACCAGAACGGAGGGCCGGAGCTCAACATAACCCGCCTCCACATGGCCGGGCTTCTTCATGACATCGGGAAGCTCCGTTGCCCGTGGTCTCTCTTGAACAAGATCGGACCCATAACGCCGAGGGAGAGAGTCCTTCTGCACCAGCACTCGGAACACGGGGCGGACATCCTGAGGACCATCGGCATGAGTGACATCGCCGCGGTAGTCGAGCAGCACCATGAGACCATGAACGGCGCCGGTTATCCGAAGGGAATAACTCCACAGCCGATGGGCGCGGTCGTAGCCGTTTGCGACGTGTACGAGGCCTCGGTCACGCCGAACCGCCGATACAAAGAGCCGAAGACGCCGCCGGCCATCATCGAAGAGTTGAAGACGCTGGCCGGAACCCTCTACTGGCGCCCCGCGGTGGAGGCCTTGGCGAGAATCTGACGAAAAGAGCTTCCCTTTCCCTTCACGGGCCGGCCTTTGGTGGTATAATCCATCTCCGCGCCGGAAGAGAATCTCGCCGGCGGCGGGCCGTGACGGGGACCACGCCATGCTGACCATAAAGCGCTTTCGACAGGCCAATTCATCCTTTTCATATAACGGCTCACCAACGAGCGAACTGCAATATTTCTGCGGGCCGGCAACAGACCAGCCCGCAAGGGGGTCATGATGTCATTCAGAACGGCAGTGGCAAACGCAATTCCAGGCAGGCTGGTTCGCGTCTTCGCGGCGCCTTACGTTTCGGGCGATTCCCTCGACAATGGGCTCGCGATGACCGACCGCCTTTTCAACGAAAGGCACGTATCGAGCACTCTGGACGTCCTCGGCGAAGCCGAGAAGACGAAGGAGAAGGTGACGAAGGCGGTCGAGGTCTACCATCGCGCCCTCGCCGCGACAAGGAACCGCCCGTACTCCACGCTCTCGATCAAGCCCGGCCATTTCGGTTATTACGTTGACCCGGACTTCTGTTTCGCTAACATCGAGGGGATGGCAAAGGCATGCCAGGAGGCGGGGCGCGGGCTGACGATCGACATGGAGGACACCGACCTCACCGACTGGACGCTCGCCACCTACAAGGCCCTCAAGCCCAAATACCCTATCCTCGGGACCGTGCTCCAGGCGAGGCTTTACAGGACCGAGAAGGACATAGACTCGCTCGACGGGCTCAACGCCCACATAAGGCTTTGCATAGGGATATACAACGTCCCGGGCACCCTCGCCTATACAAAGAAGCGCGATATGAAGGAAAACCTTCTGAAGCTCCTGCGAAAACTGGTTGAGCGCGGCCACTACGTCTGCGTCGGAACGCATGACAACGAGTACATCGCCAAGGCGAGGGCGATCCTCGAAGAGATGAAAGTCCCGAAGGATAGGTGCGAGTTCCAGATGCTTCTCGGCGTCCCGCGCGACGCCGTGCAGAAGCAGATCATCGAGGCCGGATACACGATGAGGCTCTACGTGCCCTTCGCGGAGGATTGGGACGACGCGATAGCTTACCTCCGCCGCCGGATGGTCGAAGGGCCGTCCATCACGGCGCTTGTCCTCAAGAACCTCGTGAAGCGAAGTTAGCCCATCGAGGAGGAAGCGATGAAGCGCTGGACGGTCGCTCCTGGAAAGGGGGTGGAGACTCTCTCTCTTGAAGAGGCGCCGAGGCCGGAGCCGGCCGCCGGCCAGGTAGCGGTTCGCGTGAAGGCCGTCTCCCTCAACTACCGGGATCTCGTCATAGCCAAATCCTTTTACGGCAAGGGGGTGAAGCAGCCCAGGCTGGTGCCGTGCTCCGATGGCGCGGGCGAAGTGGTGGCGGTTGGAGACGGGGTGGACGGAGTAAAGGTGCGTGACCGCGTCGCCGGCCTCTTCTTCCCGAGATGGCTCCAGGGGCCGCCCACGCTCGAAGCCCACCAGGCCGGCCTCGGGGGAGAACTCGACGGCGTGCTATCCGAAGAGGTGGTCCTGCCCGAAGAGGCGGTCATCCCGCTTCCAGCGGGGCTCTCTTTCGATGAAGCGGCGTGCCTGCCCTGCGCCGCGCTGACCGCGTGGCACGCTCTTTTCGAGCGGGTTCCCCTGAAGCCCGGCCAGACGGTTCTAACCATGGGCAGCGGAGGCGTCTCGGTCTTCGCCCTCCAGTTCGCGAAGGCGTACGGCGCGAAGGTCATCGCCACGTCAAGCAGCAACGAGAAGCTGGAGAAGCTTCGCGCCATGGGCGCGGACGCCGTCATAAACTACAAGGAGCGCCCTGATTGGGAGAAGGCGGTCAAAGAGGCGACATCCGGCAGAGGTGCGGACCACGTCGTCGAGGTCGGCGGCGCGGGAACCCTTGAAAAGTCGCTGTCTTGCACGGCCGTGGGGGGGGACGTCGCACTGATCGGCATCCTGGCCGGGCAGGGAAGCCTCTCCAACCCCTTTCTGATCGTCGTCAAGAACGCGACCGTCAGCGGCATCTTCGTCGGCTCGAAGGAACACTTCTCCAGGATGAACGCATTCATCGAGAAACACTCCGTCAAGCCAGTTATTGACAGGGTCTTTTCATTCGGCCAGGCCCCGGCCGCCTACCGCCACCTCGAAAGCGGCAGCCACTTCGGCAAGGTCGTCATTTCGCTGGAATGACGGGGGGCTGAAGAGCCCCGCCCTATTTCTCTTCGCCTTCCGGTTGATCGGCTGGCAGGCGGTCGTCAACGTAGTTGCGGTAGCCCTTCGGGCCGGGGCTGTCAACGAGCTGGGTCAGCGTCACCGGCTTGAGGCCACGCGCCTCGATGGCGTCAAGGATGCGCGGAAGCGCGGCAACCGTCTGGCTTCTGTCCCCGCCGTGGAAGGTGTTGGCCCCGTCGTGAAGAAGAATGATGTCGCCGGGCTTCAACTCCTTAAGCGTCCGCTTGACTATCACGTCAATCCCTGGCCTCGTCCAGTCCCTTGGCATGTTAGACCATTCCACGACGCTCAGGCCCAGGCGCTTGGTTTTCGGGAATAGGCGCGGGTCGCGAAAGCCGTGCGGCGGACGGAACCAGTGAGGAGTGACGCCGGCGATCTCCTCGATGGCCCTGTTCCCCTCCTCGATCTGGGAAAGCATCGTGACGCCGCTCTCCTTGATCATGTATGGATGCGAGAAGGTGTGATTGCCGATCTCGTGGCCGTCGGCGACGATCCTGCGGACGTCGTCCGGGTAAGTCCACGCGTTGGCGCCGATCACGAAGAAGGTGGCCTTGACTCCCCTCTTCTTGAGGATGTCGAGAATCTGCGTGGTGTAGGGCTCGTTGGGGCCGTCGTCAAAGGTGACGGCCACGAGGTCGCCTTTCCTGTCGCCGTGGACGAGTACCGGCCCCCACAGCGTCGAGCGCGGAGAGAGCGTAGCGTGAAAAATGGCCGCGGCGAAGAGAACCCCAAAGCCGATGAAGTGAAACCGCGGGAAACGGGTCATAGCGCATCCATCCTTTTCACTCCTCCCGTTTTCACTCGCCAAGCTCGCGAAACTGGTCCAGCGCCAGCCCGCAGCGCTTGATCATTCGGTAGAGTTCCATTCTCTGCTTGCCCGATTCCCTGGAAGCCCGGTAGACGTTGCCGCGGTGCTTGCTCAGCAGAGAGAGCAGGTAGGCCCGCTCGAACTCCATTTTAGCACGCTGGAAGCCCCCTTGTCTCGCCCCGCCCGTCCGGAGGTCCGGCGGCACGTCCTGCAACCCGAAAACGGGCGATTTCAGATAGAGGGCGGCGACCCGCAGCCGGTTCTGAAGTTCTCTGACGTTGCCCGGCCACCCGTAGCCGGCCATTATCCTGGCGGCTTCCGGCTCGATGCTTTCAAATGGCTTCCCCATCTCCCGGCAGAAATGGCGGAGGAAATAGGTCGCCAGCACCGGGACGTCGTCGGGCCTCTCCCTCAAAGGCGGAATGCGAAGCTCGAAGACGTTGATCCTGTAGTAGAAGTCCTCCCGAATCCGCCCCTGCGCGATTTCCTGCAAGAGGTCCTTCTGCGTGGCATAGATGAGGCGGACGTCCAGCGGCCTGACCTCCGTGTCTCCGACCCTGACGTATTCGAGCTCCTGCATGACCCTCAAAAGCTTCGCCTGAAAATGGGGGGCGAGCTCGGCGACCTCGTCCAAGAAAAGCGTACCGCCGGAAGCCTCCTCCAAAAGCCCGCGCCTGGTCGCCACCGCGCCGGTGAAAGCGCCTTTCACGTGGCCGAACAGCTCCGCCTCGAAGAGCGATTCCGCTATGGCCGCGCAGTTGAACACCACGAACGGCGCGGCGCTCCTCTGGCTCTGCGCGTGGACGCTTCTCGCCACTATCTCCTTGCCGGTCCCCGATTCGCCATGGATCAGGACCGGCAAGTTGGTCCGTGCCACCACGGTCATTTGCTCTCTGAGCCGGGCCATGGCCGCCGACTCCCCCGAGAGAACCGTTCTGTCGAAATCGGAGACGCGTCCCGCCGCCTCCTGCTGGCGGCCCGACATCACGTTCTCGATGCGGGCCCTTGATTCCTCGATGATGGCGGGCAGCGGCAGAAGGTCGGTCGCCCCCTTGTTCAGCAGCGAAGCCGCCTCGCCCCTTCGGCTCTCCTGGACGGCTATGATAATCGGGGCCGACCGGGCCATGGCCCTCAACCTCATCACCAGGGCCTCTGGCGTCATTCTCTCGGCGACAAGGTCGGTGACTATCAGATCCGCCCCGCTCTCCCTGAGCAGGCGAAGGCCTTCCTCGCCGGAACGCGCCCGAATCCAGACGCACCCTTTCGGCGCCGATTCCTCTATTACTTGCGCCTCGCCGTCGCCGGCGATCATCGCGATCACCTTAGTCATCGGGACCCCGCCGGGCTCAAGGCCATCTTGCCAAACGCGACCGCCGGCGCGACGTCCCACACCATTATGCCTTCCCGGCGCCTGCGTGCCATGCCCGGATGGTGCTCGCGTTTCGCTCCCACCGCCGTGACGAGCTTCAGCGCCTCGGGCGCGAGGCCAGATATCTCCGCCGGCTCGACGGGCTCGGCGATCGTCCCCTCTCGCACGACGAACCCTTCGCTCACGGGAAACCTGAAGGAGCCAGACTCCGCATCGAAGCTCCCTCCTCCAATTCTCGCCACGTAAAACCCGAATTCCATCCCGGCAAGCATTTTCTGGAGGCTGGCGCCTTTTGCCGCGACGCTCATGTACCTGAGCAGCGGAGAAGGCATCGAGCGGTAGGAAGCGCGCCAAGCCGAGCCTGCCTTAGGCGCGTCAATGAGAGCGCCGCTCTTGCGCCCGGCCAGAAAGCGCGCGAGCACGCCTTCTTCCACCAGCATTTCCTTCTTGAGAGGGCTCCCCTCGTCATCGTATTGTCCACCCAAGGGAGGCTCCTGGCCGAGGCTTAGAAGCGGTGAAGCCACAAGCTTGCCGGACGAGCCTGACAAAAAGGAGGTGCGCCGGGCGACCAAGTCACCTTCCAGCGCGCGCCCGATGGTTTCGTGCAAAAACAGTCCAGCCGCCTGGGGAGCCAGGATGACAGGAAATTCCCCCGCTGGCGCCGGGCGGGCTTCCAACAAAAGACACGCCGCGCGCCCGGCCTCGGCCGCCACGTCCGCCACGGCCTGCGCCATTGGCTCATGGCTTTCGGCGAGGATCCTAGCCCCGCTTCGCGCCACGCCGCCCTCACGGGCCAGCGCCTTTACGTACGCCGCCCACGTGTGCTCCGTGCGAACGGTTCTCCCTCCTTTGGAATCGAGCCTGAGCGTATCCGATAGGGATTCCTTTAAGATCGCCGACAAGCCTGCTACGCGTGGATCGGAGCCGGAGGCGCCATCGGCCGCCTGCTCCATCGCACCCTTGACGTCCCAGCCTCCAAAACCCAGCGGGGGATCGCTTTTTCGTGGCGCGCCGGCGCGGCCGATCTCCTTTGCAGCCGCGTTGGAGCCGGCTTCTCCTTCGGAGAGCCTCCGGGCTTCGGCCTTCAAAGCCTTTGGCGGCGCCGGCCCGAGCGACGAGACAAAGCTCCTGCCTCCGGCCTCGATATAGAAAGAGATGCCGTCATCCCAATCGCTGGCAAACGTGGTTTCTCCCGAAACCTCGCGGGAGACGGTCAGGGAGACGGCCTTCTGGCAAAACACCTCGGCGAAGTCCGGCCGCGATGAAGCCAGAATATCCAGGAGTTCTTGCGCCAGAGATTCCTCAACCACGCGTTGACCTCCGGATTAGCTCGCTCCATACCTTGGCCACTTCCCTCTGCAACTCGGCGGGGCCGCTGCCATTTTCGATGACGTAATCGGCGAGCGGCCTCTTTTTTTCGTCGTCCCACTGCGAACGGATTCGCGACTCGATTTCGGCTCCGCTCCACCCGCGCTCGGCCAGGCGGGCCCGCCTTGCCGACTCGGGAGCGACGACCAGCACGACGCAGTCGAATTCACCGCGCGTTCCGGCCTCGAAAATCAGCGCCGCCTCCGTGACGACGACGCTCTCCGGCGAGCGCAGCCGCACTTCCTCCAGAAGCCGCCTTCTAGCGGAAACGATCATTGGGTGGAGCAGCGAGTCGAGCTTCCGCCGCGACTCCGGCTGTCTAAAGACAAGGTCCGCCAGCGCTTTCCGGTTTACTTCCATGCCGGCGTTCAGGATGGAATCTCCGAAGGCCTTCACGACCGCGAGGTATCCCGCGCCGTTCTTTTTTAAAAGGTCGCGCGCGATATCGTCGGCGTTGAAGACGACGGCTCCGAGGCGGGCGAATTCCGCCGCGGCCAGACTCTTGCCGCTTCCGACCCCGCCCGTCAATCCTGCGTGCAGCATCCATCACCCGCAAAAGAAAGAGAACTCACCACGGAGACACGGAGGCACGGAGGCACGGAGGGGTACTTAGGGGAAGAATTATGATCTATGCCCACTCTCTTTGCACCTCTTCTTCGTCTTTAACTATCAGTCGTCTTTCTCAGTGTCTCCGTGTCTCTGTGGTTCAAAAGATTTCACCACGGAGACACTGTGGCACGGAGGAGAAATAGGCATGAAGCATGAATGATGAAGGATGAAGTGTTGCACTTTCTCCTTACGGAAAGAAATCACGGCACATCCATTCATAATTCATCCTTGCCTTTCCACGCGCGCCTTGAGCGTGTTAGACATTAGCATGGCTATGGTGAGCGGACCCACGCCGCCAGGAACCGGGGTGTGCCAGGAGGACTTTTCCCACATCGCCGTCGGAAGCACGTCTCCAACGAGGGTCGAGCCCTTTTCCTCGACCTGCCTGACGCGCCGCTCGTCGCCCCCGAAGAGGCGCCGCGCTTCTTCAACGCCGGTGACGCGGTTGATGCCGACGTCAACGACGACCGCTCCAGGCTTGATGAACTCGTCCGTGACGAAGGCCGTTTTGCCGATCGCCGCGACAAGAACGTCGGCTTCCCGGCAGACGGCGGGAAGGTCGTTCGTCCGCGAGTGGCAAATCGTCACCGTCGCGTGCTCGCGCAAAAGAAGCATCGCCATTGGTTTTCCCACTATGGCCGAGCGTCCGACGACGACGGCCCGCTTACCCTTGAGCTGGATGTCGTGGCGCTTCAGCAATTCCATGATTCCGGCCGGCGTGCATGGCACGAAGCCCTGCCTGTCCAAAACCAGGTTCCCGACGTTCACCGGATGGAAACCGTCAACGTCCTTCGATGGATCAACGGCGCACAGAACGGCCATCGAGTCCACATGGGGCGGAAGCGGAAGCTGCACCAGGATGCCGTCAATCGCCAGGTCGGCGTTGAGGCCACGGACAATTTCAAGCACCTCTTCGGTCGTCGCCGAGGCGGGCCTTTCGATTTTCTCGGAATGATAACCGAGGCTGGCGCAGGCTTTGACCTTCGACCCCACGTAAACCTTGCTCGCGGGGTTCTCTCCGATCAAAACCGCCGCGAGGCCCGGCGGCCTTCTGCCGGAGGCGGCCAATGAGGCGGCCTTCTGCTTCAACTCCGCCAGGATGGCGTCGGCGGTCGCCTTTCCGTCGAGGAGTCGCGATGTCATCTCTTCTCCCTCGAAAACTTGGCCCGGTAAGGAAATTCCAGGTTGTACTGGTCGCGCCCCACGGCAACGTTGGCGAGGATCAGCGTCATGCGGTGGGCCGTCATCGTGTCATCGTATTCGAAGAAGAGCAACCTCTCGATCCACTGCCCCGGGGGGAGCATCAAAGGCTTCATGAAGAGCGTCTTTCCTAGCGCGGCAAGGCGCGCGTCTCCGTCCTCGAATTTGTAGAAGGTTTCATAGACGGTAGACTCGTCCTTCGCCATGCAGCTTTCCATCACGGAGCTCGTCGGCATAAATTCGAGCGTCTCTTTCTTCGTGAGATTTTCCAGCCGCACCTTGAAGAAGAAGTAGTTCATCTCTTTCGGAATGTCGTAGAAGGGATTGCTGACACCGTGTTCCTTGTAATATTGGGCCACTTCGGGAAGGAACAGCGGCTGGACGGTGACGTCAAGATCGGCGTTCCGCAAATGGTAACCGAGGCCCTGGACTTCAAGCCCCTTGGGCATTCTCTTGGGCGGGTTCGGAGCGAAGCTTTCCAGGACCACCAGCGATTCACGCGCCGCGAGAGCAAGGGCGGCGAGAAGAGCGGCTGCAACCAATAAAACAAGAAGGCGTGGGCGCAAGGCATCCTCCATGCTCAAAGTGTAGGCCGAAAGGAGGGCGCGGCGCAAGCTGGTGCCGAATTTCACCACAGGCGCGGAGGAACCGAAGGAGTTCACTGCGGATTCACTGAGGCCTCGGATGAAAGATGAGCCGTGGAGATCGCGCCCGTCGCCGGCCTGCGCCGTCCGCAGTTCGCATGGTGCTTAGGCACGAAGGAGCGCAAAGGCAAAGAGTCAGGGGCCAAGATGGAGGTACATTGAACCTATTGACTCTCCACTTGACTCCTGGCTCTTGGCTTTTCCCCTGACTTATACGGCCATTCAGCCTTTGCCATCAATGCCCGCCGGCTTCCTGGCGCGCCTTAAGAACCAGCACCCAGAAGCGCGGCTCTTCCTTGAGCCCCGCGAAAAGCGGCTCCTTGTCCAAGAGTGCGACGTCCGCGGCGGGCGCAATCGCGGCGAAAGCGTTGAGTTTCTTGAGCGCTGCCTCCTTGTCGCCGTCTTGGAGAGCCAGCGCCGCCTCGTCTTCGAGAAGAAGCTGATCGGCTTCGCCCCCCCGCTTGGCCGATCTGATAATAGCCCTGGTCTCAGTGGAAGGCCTGCCAATTTTGAGAGCCGCCCACGCGGTCAAGGCGTGAATGTTGCCGTCGCTGTCCGAAACCTCCTTAAGCGCAACCTGCCCGATATCATACGATTCTTGAAGCTTACCTTGGCGCAGCATGATGGAAAGCAACTCTCGATACGCCTGCGGGAAATCCTGTCGGATTGCAAGAGAACGTCTGAGGTAAATGACAGACTTATCGGGGGCTGTCTCCGCGTAGCAACGAGCGAGATAATAAAGATTCAAGGGATTCCTTGGGTCTTTTTGCATGATCATTTCAAAAATGGCTGAGGCTTCCTTCCACTTGTTGGAAGCATAAAACCCCATGGCTTTCATATGAAGCTTCATTATTTCAGTGCCATCCTTTGGGTCGCGGTAAGTCGCTCCAGATGCGCCCGTCGTGCCAGAAATATATCCTAGGCTCAAGAGACTCTTCATTTCTTCTGGATCCAATTCGACCTTCTTGCCTTCCTCGGGCTTGGCGGCTTTCATATGAGCGAGAAGCGCTTGCCTCATCTCCAATGCGCGCCCTTTCTGGGCTGGAAAAAGATTCTTCAGCTCCTTTGGGTCTTCTATGACGTTGTAAAGCTCCGGCCTCGGAGCGAGGATGAATTTGTAAGCCCCCTCTACCCAGGCGTAAAGCGGCGCCCAACCAAAACTGTAAAGGGGCTCAAGGCTCTCGATGTATATCGGGCGCTCTTGCCAGGGTTTCCCCTCTAAAAGGGGCCGCAGGGAGACGCCATCACTGGCGGGCGCCTGACCCAAGCCACAGATATCCCTGATAGTAGGCGCAATGTCCACCAGGCCGACCACATCCCTGACGCGAGCGGCTTTTGTTTGGCCTGGAAGGTGGATTAACAGAGGGACCTGCGTAGTCGCATCGTACAGGAAAATTGAATGCGTGTCTTCGCCATGCTCTCCAAGTGATTCACCGTGGTCGCCACACACGACTATGAGGGTGCCCTCAAGGAGCCCTGCCTGCTGTAGCCTAGAAAAGAGGTTGCCCAGTGCCGAATCCATATAGGCGATCTCTCCGTCATAGGGCTGCTTCTTGAACCTTTCGGCATAAGGCTTGGGCGGCGCATAGGGAAAGTGGGGGTCGTACAGGTGTATCCAAGAGAACCATGGTTTCTTCCGCGACTTTATCCATTGCAGAGCCAGCGAACAGGTCTCGGCTGCCGGCCGCTCGCTGATCGCAGGCCTTTGGGGATCGTAGAAACTGGTGTCATAGGTATCAAAACCCCGATCCATTCCATAACGCCCGAGCAATACGATCGAGGAAATAAACGCCCCCGTGGCATAGCCTCTGCCCTGAAAAGCCTCAGCAAGAAGCGAAACATTGCGGGGGGCGTAGGTCTCCATATTCTTTCTAACTCCGTGATGGTCCGGGTTCCAGCCCGAGAAAATCGTAAGATGCGACGGGAACGTCTGGGGAACTGCAGCGTAACAGTGTTCAAACAGCGAGCAGCGCGAGGCCAAGGCATCAAGCGACGGCGTAAGACCGTCGGCGTTCCCGTAGGCTCCGAACCTGTCCGCTCGGGTGGTGTCCAGAGTGATGAGAAGAACGGATGGCAAAGGCAGTTCGCCTCTTGATTGCTGGTGCCCCGTGGCTATCAGCAGAATCGAAACGAGCAAGGTCACACGTAGTCTCATCGTGCGCTCCTCATAGCGCTAAAACACGCCCAGGAGTACCAATCGCGATACATATGGCCGTTTGTTGACCAATCGCCATGGCAACAGACGCGATACTCCGTATGTCTTCGACTCATTCTTGGCACATAACCAGCGACCAAAATCTAGCGTCTTCCCTAAGGACCTTGAAGTCGTCATCATTTCCGACAGCTTTCATGAGGAAGCAAGGTGCACAGTTGGCCATCCTTCCCAGATAACTCAACGCTTGCTCCTTGTCTCCGTCTTGTATCGAAAGAAGCGCCTTCAATTTCAATGCTAGCGGCCTTTCTGGAGCGTGCTTCCTCGCCTCGTCCAAGGCGCCCATCACTTCCAGCCTCGGCTTGTCCAACCTGAAAGCCGCCCACGCTTTCAGCACGTTCAGCATGCCAGAATAGTCATGGGCCTGGCTTATCGCCACGGTTGCCGTATCATAGCTTGCCTGATACCGCCCAGATTCCAGTAGGAGTGTCACCAAGCGTATATACGGTTGTGGGTAGCTCGGCATTGCCCTAATCGCTTCCCGGTAGGCCGCCTCGGCTCGGCTCTTGTCGAAGTCCTCATAAGTTTGTCCTATGAGGAACAGCACCGTGGCGTTGCCTGGATCTCGCGCCAGCGCGTCCTCTAAGAGCGCCACCGCTTCCCTCTCATGCCCTGCTTTCCTCGTGGCAACGCTCTTGTAGATTTCGTTTAGAATAGTTATGCAATCTTTGGGGTCCTTGAATATCTTTCGGGAAACAGGGGCGCCGCCACCGCTAAGATATCCGAGGCTCCTCAGACTTTGCATCTCTTCCTCACCTAAGGACACGTTGCGGCTGGGGAGGGACTTTCCCTCTTCAGCTACAATGTATTGCTTGAGTACTTTCTCAAGCGCCACTCCTTCTTTTGGATTATCGCCAATGATATTTTTCGTCTCCATCGGATCTTCGGCAAGATCATACAATTCTGGCCGGGGCGCAAGAATAAATTTGAAATGCCCGTTAACAGCCGCATACAGCGGCGCCCACCCATAATCTAACAATGGAACAAGACTCTCAATCACTGCTGGACCGCGCTTGATAGGCTCGCCTCGCAACAATGGCACGAGCGACACTCCGTCGCTACTTGCCGAAGGAAGCCCGCAAAGGTCCCTCAGGGTAGGAGCTATGTCAACCAGGCTTACGTCGCGAGAGACGGATTGCGGTGCGGTCTGCTTTGGCATATGGATCAGGAGTGGTACGCGCGTGGTTGCATCATACAGAAACACCCCGTGCTCGGGTTCTCCGTGCTCACCTAAAGATTCGCCATGGTCCGCGCATACTACCATGATCGTGTTTTTATCCATGCCACTGCTACGCATCCACGAGAAAAAGCCGCCGAGGGCAGAGTCCATGTAAGCGATTTCTCCATTGTATGAATTGCCCTTGTACTTCTCTCTGAATGGAGATGGCGGATTGTACGGGGAATGGGCGTCGTACAAATGGATCCAGCAAAACCAAGGCGAGGCCCTTCCCTTCAACCACTCGGTTGCCTTGGATAACGTCTCGGCAGAACGCCTCTCCACGCTACTTGCAGGCTTTCTAAGGTCGTAGAAGGAAGCATCATATTCGTCAAAGCCGCGGTCCAGCCCAAAATGGCCCAGCAAGACATACGAACTGACAAAAGCCCCCGTTTGGTAGCCGCCCTTCTTGAAGTTCTCCGCCAATAGCGGCACTCCAGCCGCGAGATCAACGTTAAGGTTCTTTCTTACGCCATGGCGCGCGGGGTACCACCCACTGAATATAGTAACGTGCGATGGTTCGGTTTGGGGTGCGGGAGCCTCACAGCGTTGAAACAGCGTCGCACTTTTCGCAAATTCGTCCAATGACGGCGTGAGGCCGTCCTTGTTTCCATAGGCTCCCAGCCTGTCGGCTCTGGTCGTGTCAAGCGTTATAAGGAGAATCGAAGGAAAACTGGGATGCGAATGCGGCTCGGAAGCAATCGCAACGCCCCCTGTAAGCACGCACATCAGAACGGAAAGTCCCGCGACATAAAATAGTTTCAACGAGCCCAGCCCTCCAGAGCCGAATGTTATCACCTGGGCCTGGGGAAAAAAAGAGGGCCCCATGGCGGGGCCCTCATGAACCGAACAAACGAGAGACTAGAAGGTCCAGCGCACCGCAACGCGAACGCGGCGCTCCTGCTGATGGGCCGTTTCTTTGCCCCAGAATGGCCAATCTTGAGTGGTGCTCACATTGGTGACATTCCATGTCTGGTCAACGGCAGTGGTATCTTGCTGATTCGTAACGTTGAAGACGTCAACGCGAAGCCCAAGGTTGGTCTTGAAGAGCTTGATGTTGTACTGCGCGCTCGCGTCCAGGGACCAGATGGTAGGCGTCCGTCCAGCCGTTCCACGCGGGAAGCAGAAGCCTTCGTTGATGCCGTACAAGTCATCGGAGCCCAGTTGGCTGATCGGCGTTCCGCTCATTAGGGTGAAGTTAGCTCCCAAGTCAAGCCCCCAGTCAAACGAGTAACTGCCGTACAAATGGAGGACGTGCGTGCGATCGTTCGGCATCAAACCGTAAGCGTTGACAAGCAGCTGCGGCAGGTCGTACTTGGACGTGATGTTCGGGTCGAGCTGCCCGTTGTCGTTGGAGTAGAGCCCTTCGTAGTTACCTTCCAGGCGCGAGAGAACGTATGAACCGCCCATCTGCCAGTGGTTGCTGAAGCGCTTGTCGGCAGTGATCTCAAGGCCACGGTAAATTCGCGTCGGCTTGGGGAAAGTGTACATACCCCATACGCCATTGCGTGGGGCGCGCTCAAAGTAACCTCCCCAAGCATCCGGATTGGTCACGATGTAGGTTAAGCCGCCATCCAGTGAAATGTCCTCGATGACACGGCCGAGGCTCCTATAAATGGCGCGCACTCCCATGGTGAAATCAGGTGCTATCTCGTACTGGAAGCCCAATATCCATTCTTCGTTGTAGGATCCCTTCAGCTTGCCGCCGCCAGGACCGCCCTGAATTTGAGTCGGGTGGAGGCCATAGGCGTAGGAGAAGCCGTAGGGCGTAGTGAGAGCGTAGTCAGTGAAGTACTCGAAAGTGAAGTACTCATCGGTCAGCGCCCTGACGGCCATATCGTTTGGAATTCGTTCGTAGTATTGGCCAAAGAAGCCGTAGAGCTTGCTCTTGCCGTTGTGGGCGACGTCCCAAGTGAAGCCCATGCGTGGAGCCAATTCGTCGTTAATGCGGACTTCTCTGGGAGCACCGGTAGCCATGTTGTAGGGGTCTGAACCATATTTGGCTATCTCAAGGGTGTGGGGTATGTTGAGAGTGTTCTGCTGGCCATTCATGTGGATCTGGTCGAGGCGGACGCCAAGCTTCAGCATGAAGTAGTCGCTGAGGTTCCAGTTGTCCTGCACCCAATAGGCATAGTACTTCTGCTGGGTGTGCTTGTTCTGGTTGTTCATGAAGTACTGCGCGCGGAAAAGATAACCATTCGCGCCATAGTTTTGCCACCTAATGATCGCGCCGCCCGGAGAAGTCTCGCCTATCCACGGGTCGTTGACGTAGGCCCCGGTGCTGGGGTCGTAGAGAGCTGCCGTAGCGTGATGCACGCCCGGCCCGGTATAGTTGAAGTTGTAGTTGTAGGTTATGTCAAAATACTGTAAGCCGTAGGAGAGCTCGTGATGACCTAGCGCGTTGAAAAGGTTCGTTGCCTTGAGGCGAAGCTGATCGTTGTAGTCGGTAGTGTATTCGTAAGTTCTGCCACCCAACGAGGGCAAGTATGAAGTTAGGTTGGCATATCGGCCGCTGTTGGTTCCCGCCACCGGAATGACCTGATAGCCACCGTAAGTGTTGCCAGCGTAACGGTAGTAATAGCCCCAGTTATTCATTGCCGCGGGGTTAGTTGGCGTATTGTTCTCAAAGGTCCTTCTGGTTCCAACCACCACTTCCGTGAAGAACTTGGGGGTCCAGGTCGCATTCCACTGGAGGGTCAGACCGTAGTTGTCCTGGTTGAAATTGTACGGCGCTGCCGTACGGTCATAGTTCTGCCGGTTGGCCCAAGTATCCGAGTTGTACCTGTCCCCGAAGAAGGACATCGCAAGCTTGTGGTTCTGGCTGACATTCCAGGTGAGCTTCATGGCATACTGCGGGTCTCTGTAGTTGTTCTCATAGCCGTTGGTTGCCCATGAACCAGCTGGAGTGCCATTAAGCCTAATATACTGGTCCACTCCCGTCTGCGGGCCAAAGTCCATCTTCGTCTTGTTGTAGTCGTACGAAGTAAAGAACCAGAGCTTGTCCTTGACGATGTAGCCGCCCAAAAAGCCGCCCAAGTCCCACTGAGTCATTGAGCCAGGGTTGTTCGAGACGATGTTGGGGTTTTCGATGGTGCGCGAATTGGCGGCCCAACTGCTATCGAAGTAGTACATGAAGAGGCCGCCGTGGAATTCGTTGCCGCCGCTCTTCGTGATGGAGTTGATCTGGCCGCCCATGAGGCCGCCGTACTCCGCGTCGAGGCCGC
>JBBINO010000042.1:0-21982 GCA_037443845.1 Acidobacteriota bacterium | reverse complement strand
AGGAGGTTTCCGGGGACCCACGCCGTGGATATATACCGGCCGGGAGGCTTGGGACGCCTGTGCCACTTTGGGTCAACGTCTATCGAAACGAAGAGGTACGCCCCCTCCTCGTTGAAGAAGTGGTAATTCGGTACGAGGACGACGCCCCCTTGCAGAACCTCGTATTCCATTTCAATGCCTATGGGCTTTCTTATGTCCATGGCCTCGGCCACTGTCCCCTCTTCCGTCCGCACCCTCACCGCCAGGAGCTTCGCCACCTCGTTGCCCGGCGTCTTCGCGCCATTGTCCCACTCGCGCGAGGCCTTCAGGCCGACGCCGGATTTGAGATAGCTCGTGACGACTTCGTGAGAGGCGCCATCGGCGACCACGAGTCCGCCGTCCAGCATTATGGCACGGGGACAGAGCCTCGTGACGGCCGGCATGTTGTGGGAGACGAAGATGACCGTCCTGCCCTCCTCGCCCACGTCCTGCATCTTGTTCAGGCACTTTCGCTGAAAGGATGCGTCTCCCACGGCCAGAACTTCATCCACCAGGAGGATCTCCGGATCCATGTGCGCGGCGACGGCGAAGGCGAGCCTCAGGTACATGCCGCTCGAGTAATGTTTCACCGGAGTGTCAATGAAGCGCTCCACCTCGGCAAAGGCGACTATTTCGTCGAACTTCCTGGATATTTCGGCCCGCTTCATTCCGAGGATCGCGCCGTTGAGAAAAATGTTTTCCCTGCCCGAAAGCTCGGGATGAAAACCGGTGCCAACTTCAAGAAGGCTTCCGACGCGCCCGTGGATTTCGGCCCGCCCCGTGGTGGGATCGGTGATGCGCGAAAGTATCTTCAACAGCGTTGACTTCCCGGCGCCGTTTCTCCCTATGACGCCGACGACCTCGCCAGCGTTTATTTCAAAAGAGGCGTCAACGAGCGCCGTCACCATCTCGGGCTCCACGCGCCGGCGAAGGAACGAAAAGCTGGCGACTCCTATGACGGCGTCCCGGAGCGTCTTGAACTCGTTCCGCTCCCCGAGAGGGAAGGTCTTCGACAGGTGTTCGGCCCTTATCGCGATTTCTGCCATCAAACCACGTCCGCGAAGGTGCGTTCCATTCGCTTGAAATAGGCGATGCCCGAGAAAAGCAGAGCGGCCGTCACCGCGGCGCCGGCGACGAAGAAGGAGCCAGGGCACGAGGTGGTGCCCAGAAGCGAGTACCTGAAGGCCTCCACTACCGAGGCCATCGGGTTCAGCCCGTAGAGCCATTCAGGCAGGCCGCGCTTGGCGAGCGCCTGCGTAACCCTGCCCGCCGGATAGATGACCGGGGAGACGAACATCCAAATCTGAACCAGGAACGGGGCGACGAATTTGACGTCCCGGTACTCCACGTTCAGCGCTGAAAGCCAAAGGCCTGTCCCGAAAGCCACGACGCAAATCCATATGACCGCGGCTGGAAGGAGAACAAGCGCCACGCCTGGCCACCACCCGTAGAAAGCCAGCGCGCCGAAGAACATGACGAGCGCCAGGGCAAGGTCAACGAGGCCGGCTAGGACGGCCGCGGCCGGAATTATGCCTCGTGGGAAATAGACCTTCTTGATCAGGTTCGACGAGCCCACCAGACTGTTAGTTGACTGCGTGAGGCCGGTAGAGAAAAACGTCCATGGAACGAGGGCCGCCAAGGAGAAAAGCGGGTAAGGCATTCCGTCCGAGCCGATTTTGGCGAGCCTGTCGAAAAAGAGAGTGAAGACCCCCATGGTGAAGAGCGGCTGAAAGATCGCCCATGAGGCCCCGAGCAGCGTCTGCTTATACCTGACCTTGACGTCACGCCAGATTAGAAAGTAAAGGAGCTCGCGGTATTCCCAAAGCTCTTTCAGCCTGACAGACAGCCCGCCCCTGGCTGGAGCGATGACGAACGTGGGGACGCGCTTGGCAGGCTCCACCGACGGCGCTCCCATTCACACACCCCCCCCTTTCAGACAATGGATGAAGCGGAGCTGCCAGGCCCAGGCCAGCCTATGAGGCGGCGAGCCTAGCCTTGGCTTCACCCCTGTCCGCCCTGGCCCGGTTGCGCGGCCCCGGCCGATGCTTGGGGAGGGGTGGCCGGCTGCGCGGCCGCCGGAGCCTTGTGGTCCTTTATGGTCAGGCCGGCGATCTGGCCCTGGTTGTTCACCGCGACGTGCAGGTCAACCAGGCCCTTTTCAAACTTGCAGACCTGGACCACGAGGCTGAAGCCGTTCTTGGGCTGAACGTCGCTCTTCTTGAATTCCACGAAGTTGCCGGCCTTGTTGGTCAACGAAGTCCAGACCGACTTGAGCTTGTCGGGGGAGACCTGAAAGCCGAGGTTCGAGTCGAGCTGCGAGTAGGCCTTTTGGTAGTCTCCCTTGTTCAGCATGGCAATGAAATCGTCGGCCTTGCCCACTACGAAATCGGCCTGCGCGAAGACAGGCATGGCTGCGGCCAGGACCACGACCGTTGTTACCGCGAACCTTGAGAGGGTGGTACGAAGCGTCATCTCGCTCTCCTATAAAGGCACCGTGTAAAGTCCACTTCAACCGCCGCCCCTTGGCCTTGTTCCCGAGAGGAGTGGCGGCTGAAAAATAATATGCCAATTTGGAGACTCATGTCAAACTACGCGCAGCGCCCCGAGCGCCTGGGGACGCCGAACCATTCCGCTCCGCAACGGGAGCCTGGCATTCGCGGGCAAGGCTCTCCGCCATCACCCTGAGCGCCGCATGGGCTAAAGGCTCTCCTTGAGCCAAGACTCAACCCGCGCCGCCAGCTTCCCCGAATCGTCCACCTCCATCATGCAGTGGGGATAGCCCTCGCACAACTCGACGTGGCAGCCGAGCAGCCCGGCCGTCTTTTCAAGCTCCCCGGGCCTGAAGAAGAAGTCCTTCTCGGAGGCCAGCACAAGGTGAGGCACCCCTGCTTGGCAACGACGGAACTTGCGGCGGCTCAGGCGGGGGCCGAATAGCTGGAAGAGGGCCATCTGCCTTGCGGCCCTTGCGCTCAGAGGCACCGTCCTCTGCCTGAAAGCGGTGACTATAGGTTCGGGGGTCTCGGGAAGGAAACAGGTCCTCCTAACTATCTTATCGTCGTCGAGCCTCGATGATATCCCGAACAAGATCGTTTTTATGGTGTCGAAGGGCGCCATGGCCATCATGGCGTTGCGCGTCCTTTGGGGCAGCCCGTTCACCGGCATCGGCGCCACGAGCACTGAAGCGGCAATCTTGTGAGACTCCATGAACTTGAGGCAGGCCCAGCCGCCCATGCTGTGGCCGATGAGCACGGTTTTTTCGGGCTCGCTCACGACCTGTTCCAGGTATGAGGCGAACTCCATTAGGCCAAGGCCCTCCTCGGAGTCGCCGGGACCGTGGCCGGGAAGCGTCACGGAGCGCACCGCCCATCCGTTCGAGGCGAAGTACGGGGACCAGGTCCGCCAAACCCACGGGCCGGCCCAAGCGCCATGCACGAAGACTATTTCATAACCGAACATGCGCGCCTCTGGCGAGAAGGACTCTCGCGAGCCGAACCTTCACCCTTGAATTTCTTCCTGGCTCGGCCTCTTGGGCAAGGAAGGCGCCCCTCTGCCTTTTTTGGGCACAAGAACCTTAGGCGCCTTCTGGGGAAGCGGGCGTCTCGGCTTGGGCATCCGAGGCTTCCTTATCTTGGACGGCACCGCGCGCCTCCTATCCGACGAACCAGCCGGGGAAGGCTCCCCACCACGAGAAAGCCACCCTGTAAACCCCGTCTCTGTCAGGCGTGACCACGAAAAGGGCTGGAGAGACAAACGACCGGCCATTCGGAACCGTGGTCTTGACCTTTCGGAAAATAAGCGCGGTCAAGGGGGAAAGCCATTCAACCGCTTCTTCGGCAGTTTCTTGGGAAAGCGGCTCGTTCTTGTGCGCCTCCACGGTCTGGCGGAACTCGTCCTGGCTCGCGTGCCATATGTTCGCCAGCCCCTTCCATTCGATGATTTCGGTTGACGGCAGGTGGACGTGGAGCTCCCCTGCGTCCGGGTCGGCGTTCTTGTAAGCGGAAAGGAGGCCGTCAACCGCCGCGCGCGCGAGGGCCGTGCGCGCCTCGGTCCCAGCATCTCTTTCGCCGAGCTTCTCCGGACCTGATTCATCCATGGCGTCGTCCCCCGGGGACAGTCTACACCACTTCAGGCAGAAACAGAAAATTGTCCACTGCCATGGCGGTGACCGCTGGAAGACGCTTCGCGATCTGTTGCTTCAACTTGTCTCTTGACGCCAGAAAATCGAAGACCGCCGCGCGCAGCCTGGCCTCGTCGGCGCAATCCGCCGCCTCCAGCATTGGCAGGCGGGCGCCGTGAAATAATTCGAGGACGCCTTGAAACTTGTCTTGGTATGACATGCCGAACGCGGGGACTGCCATCCCGAGAGCGGCGATGCAAAGATGCAGCCGTCCGGAAATTACAGCGTCCAAAGAGCCGCAGATATCTTTGGCTTCTGCCGCGCTCAACCGCTCGTCCACCATGCGGCTCCTTCCGCGCAAAAATTCAGGCAGCCGCTCGAACAGTGCTTTCGTTATCTCCAGATCGCCGACTTCTGGGCGGTAGTCGTGGGGAATGACGATAAAGTAGTAGTCCCCGGCCATGGCCATCCCATTCATAAGGCCAGCCACCGACGAAAGAAGCCGTTCGCGGCGGACATTTCCCGCACGCAAGAAGGGAATGGGGTTCACGTTAATGCCGACGACCTTCGCGCCGGCAGCCCTTCGCTTGGTGATCCAGTCCGCGATGGCGCCGGTTGCTTTGGTTGGCCCGTTTGGTTCCATTAGAAAAGCCGGGTCCGCGGCCAACGTGGCCTGCCGGCCCGTCGTGGCGACAAACCGCTCCAACGAGCGGCGGTCTCTCATTGAAAGAGTCACTCCGTGGTGAAGCGCTCTCATATCTCTAATCACGTTCGCCGCGGGAGTTTTGTTGAAACTGCACCCGAGGATCGCCGCCCCTCTTCCCCATGCTCGCGCGATGTTGGCGTATGAGATCAGTTCGCGGCTCTGCAACTCCGAGTAGTGCCCATCCAGCACGTCAGCGCCAAGCACCACGAATAGCCCGTATCGCCCGAGGACCTTGATGAACGACAAAGCCCCGTCCCAAATGGGTTCTTCGCTCACTTGCGGGCCATAATCGGCAAGGTGGATCCCCTCTTTTCGTCTCCTGACTATTCCTATTTTATTCGCGCCTCTCAGACTCAGTTGGCCGACAGTTCCCCGCAATATGGCCTCGTCACCGAGACTGCCTGGGTCATCGCCAGGAAAAAGCAGGACGCTTCCCGGCGCTTCGCCGAATCCGAGGGCAATGCGAGCCATGAGTTTCAACGGAAAGCCAGCCGCTCCTATTGCGTTCAAAAAGCCGAGGTTGCCATCCAGCGCTTTACGCGGATCGTTGGCCAAGATTGAAGCGCGTTCCATCTTGCCTTGCCTGGCTATAGCATCCATCAAGTCAGTCATGTCTCTTCTGCCGCACAAGCAACGCCATGCGTGGTCAAGCCAACCGAATCGAGCAAGGCCTTCATTCTTTCGACGCCTCTTTCAAAGGAAAATCGCTCGGCCATGAAGCCAAGCCCGCTCTCCGACAATGAATTCCAGAGGGCCTCGTTCCGATAAGCCGCTATCGTGGAGGATGCGAACTGCCTTCCGCCAGTGGCTATGAGTATTTCCATCCCGTCCGAAAGCCCCATGCCTTCAACCGCCACCGGCGTCGCCACGCATGGGACTCCGCATGAAAGGCTCGTTCCGATCTTCCCTTTTATGCCAGCCCCGTATCTCAGAGGTGCTACCGTGAGGCGGAATTGATCCATTACCTGTTCGATGTCCGGCACGTATCCCCTAACTACGACACCGGGCTCTTGCCCGAGCGATGTCACCTCGGGAGGCATATTGCTGCCCACGACGTGGAATCGGACGCCCGGAAGCTCTTCTCTTATCATGGGCCAGATTTCGCGGACGAAGTAGGTCGCGGCGTCTATGTTGGGATTGTGCAGGAAACCTCCAACAAAAGCTATGTCCTTTCTTTCGGAGAAAGGCGCCCGGCAGCCCCGGACTTCCCTAACGTAAGGTAAGACCGCTACGTTGGCCGAGGGCAGTTCTTCCTTGATTATTGCCCGCTCGGCTTCGCTAATGACTATCGTAGCGTCGCACTTTTGCATAGCCATCAATTCCCTGGCCTTGGTCTCCTCGGCCTGGCGAGCCAGGAGGGCCGAGCATTCCAGCTCCGCCCGCCTCGCCTCCCTCAGGTAGTGAAGGTCAACGGTGTTGAACAGCACTTTGGCTTTAGGGCAAAATTTTCGGATGGCTAAGACATGCTTGGCCGCGCATGAGACGCGAGAGAGGATCGCAAGGTCGAATTCGCATCCAAACAGTTCTATGTAGAGGGCCAGAGAAGGAAAGACGTCCTTGCTGATGCACTGGACCCCAAGCGAACGAAGCTCCGCCGTGTACTTTTCCTTAAAGATGAAATCATCCGGGGCGAACGTGACCAAATAGCCTAGCCGCTGAAGAATCTTCATCAGGTAAATGGCGTCAACGGACCCGGAATCCATGTCCGGCGTTGGAGTGGTCGCATCAATGACCAGCGCCCGGCGGCCGCCATGGGCGCGGTCCAAAAGAGGGGATGGTTCGCCTTTTGACAAGAGCATATTTCTGTAGCCTGGAAAGCGGCGGATGATTGAAAAAAGGCGCTCCCGCGCGCCAAGCAGCACCCTGTTGCCCGCCCTGCTAAAGTGGTTTTCCGGCACGCGCCAGCCTCCAGGCCTTGGCCATTTTGGGTCGCTCGCTGGCGCGACGCCGCGCGCCGCCAGCTCCCCAGCTTGTTATGACCGCCGTCCACCAAAATGGTTTAAAAGAGCCTATCCTAAAATAGGACGCGGCCGCGCGCGTGGCGCCGGGCGAGCAGTACATTGGGTTCCGGCCTCCCAAGGGCTCTTTGCGCGTTGCCCGCCGGGCGGGTGCAGGTTCGCGAAGGCACGAGGTAGGCGTGCTGGAGGCACGTAAACGAGCGCCGACAAAGAAGATGCCCCGCCCGGCGGCAACCCAAAGGGCCGCCGCGCGCTGGGCAGTCCGCCGTGTTGCGGCTCCTAGAAAGGGCGCCACCCTGTCGTCGTCGCCGCGCCTTGCGTCCCATCCCAGCGCGCTGGCGGCGCGCAAGAGATCCTTGGGGAGGCCGGAGCCCCGGGCCGACCGACGGAAGGCTGGGTGCCTTTCTAGGGAGGCCAACGCAGTAATGCGAAGCCCGCCGCCCGCGCCCGAAGGGACGGGGCCATTTCCTTCGCACCCGCAGGCAAAGCCTTGGCGGGTGCTTTGTTGCCCCTTTGGGCAGGCCGCGCGCCTGGCTTTGTCAGCTCGCTCGTCCGATGCACCACATCGCCCATCGCTCGCTTTCGCGCCATGCATCACGGCTGGCCTCCGTCGCGGCCATGTCCTAGTTCTAGGATAGGCTCTTAGCCGTGTCCGATCTCGTGGCGATGGAACCAGGGCCTGGAGCCCCGAATAAAAATGCCGGCCCCCTGGCCAAGGCATAGTGAATTTACCACGAGCGAGTTGAAGGTTCAAGCCAGGGAATCAGGATCGTGCTTTATCCCGTCTCATGAATCCCCTCTTCTCTGCAAACTTTTCCAGCGCCTCGCGGTGAGCCCTGTCGCCTGCGTGAAGGTTGGCCAGGAGACGGCCGAGCGCCGGCGGAAGCTGGTTGCTGGCGCCTTTGCAGTGCTGCTCGGCGCCAGACTCCTCCAGTGCGATCACGCGGGAGACGGCCTCGCCGAGATCGATCCCGCGCAAATCCCTCTTCAATTCCTTTGCCAACCTGATCGCGCACTTGACTTCCTCGGCGCAGATGTCCCGGCCATCATACATTTTCGGATTCTGCTTCATTATGCGCCGTTCGAGCTGGACCGACAGCTTGTGCCCCGCCTCCTCTCTTGCCAGGCGGGCGAAGAGCGCCGCCGCCTCCTCGTCCCCGGCAAAGGTGAGGGCCATCTCTTCGTAAAGCCTGGCCATTGTTTCCTCGACTTCCTCGAAGAGGGTGCAAAGCGAAAGGATGCTTTCTCCCATATCGTCCTCCCTCGGCCTTGTAACGAAAAAAGTTCGTAACGTGTTCCCCTAACGTTCCGGCCGGGGATTTTTGATGACTTTCGCAAGCAGCGCCGCGAGCGCTATGGCAGCCAAGGCAAGAATGCCGGCGAGCGCCCACTTCACCTTCGCCGGTTCGGAAGCCTCCTCCCCTCCTCCGGCCGCGCCCAGCGTCACCACGCGCGATGGAAGGGAAAGAAGCTGGTCCCGCATCGCGGCGATGTCGTACACGGGCTGCCCGAGGGCGGGCGCTCCGGCCAACAAGCGCACGTTCTTGGCCGGCATGAAGAACAGAAGAAAGTTTCTCTTCCTGTAGACGCGAACGTCAACGGAAGGAAGCGGCGGGTTGTCGCCGTCCTGAAAAACTAGCTTCAGGGCCTTCAGGCCCCGCGAGCCGTCAAGGCAGAGCCCGAGGCGGCAGGGAAGCTCCTGCTCCCCGGTGCACAGGAAATTGCCGCCCGTCAGAAATGCATCGCCTCCCTCCTCTATTCCTGGCATCGACGCCTCAGGAACGCCTTCAACGCTGGCAGCCTTCTCAAAAACGGCCGCCTTTGAATACACCTCGATGCAAGAGAGCGGAAGATCATTTTGGGGAAGCTGTACTACGACCTCGCTCTTGCCCTTGCCCGTTGAAACCGGGGCGGCGCCGTTAACGGCCGCAACCAGCGCCGGCGAAGGCGGCGAATAGAGAACGTAGGGCACCTGGCGCCCCTCCGAACCTAGCCTGAGGTCGCGAAGCGAATGCTGCGCCGCGCCGTAAACCTCGCCCGGAATTTCAAGCCTGACCAACTGGCCCATCTTAGCGCCAGCGGCCACCACCGGCCAGAAACATTCAAAAGGTTCGTTGGGAAGAGGCGCGCCCAGTCCGGCTGGCCGAGACGGCGCCTCTGGAAGGGGCCGCTCCTCCTCGGGCCCAAATCCGATGACGCTTGCCGTCTCGAGGGGAACCGAACCGAGTTCCGGATAGGACGGAGTGGCCATGCCGGCGCCGCCGTAAGCCACTTCGTATGTTCCGGCCTGCTGGGCTGAGAAGAACACCCATTCAGGCTCGAGCTCGGCGGCGACTGACTCGAGAACCGGAGCATGAATCGTCCCGGAACTCAGCTCAGCCCTGATCAATCCTTCGGGTATCAAGTCCGCCCATAGCGAAACGTATGCTCCGCCGCCGGCGCCTCTCGCCAAGCTGCCCTGAGCGGCGACGTTCCACGCGCCCTCGCCGGAGAGGTAGAGCCGGTAAGCGGCTATAGCCGGGCCGCTCCATTTCAATTCGAGCCTCCTGACCTTGACGCCCTGGCCCGGAAGCGTTATCAGGTAGCCGTTGACGCCTGCCCGCTGTTGCCCGTCGGGAGTGAAGTGGAGGGCGAGCCTCTGGGGCGGCCCCGCCGGTACGTCAGCCGCGACGGCCGAAGCGTTTCGCACGTCCGGGAAGCCGGCCCCCTTCGGCCACCATAGGCGGAGGTAGCGGCCGTGCGACGGCGCGTATGACAAGAGCGTTTCGGACAAGCTGCTCGATTCGCCGATCCTGAAGAGGTCGCCCGAAGCCAGCGGTTTCCATGAAGAACCGTCCGCGCTGGAATAGAGCCGGCAGCCGCTCGCCGCGACCCGGTTCGAGAACTCGAAACGGAAGGCGGAGTGCGCCACGGCTTGCGGCCCGAGGTCGAAGTCCAGGTTCCATCCCCCCGGTGCTTCGGAGACAGCCAGCGCCTTGGCCTGCATCGCCCCACTCTGAACGGGCGGGCTGGCCAACTGATAAGCCACCTCCTCGCCGGAAGGAGAGTAGATTCTCAGGTCACGTCCATCTGGAGTCATGTGTCCCCTGGTGACCGGGTCCAAGGGAACTTTGACCCATCCCGGCGATTGGACGGAAATGGGACGGCTGAACCTGAACTGGCAAGGAATCTCTGGTGCTGCCAGGGCGGCCAGCACCGCGATCCCCAATGCCGCGGCTATGAGGGCGCGCTTCATCGCGGGCTCCTTTTGTAGACGAACCGCTGGTAGAGAAACGCCAGGAAGATCAGGAATGCCCCCACTACGAGGAACGACAGGACGCGGTAAAGGCCGGGCAGGTTTCCCATGTCGTAAAGGAAAACCTTGGCCACCGCCACCAGCATGACCACGAGCGACGCGTACCTGAAAAACGCGTAGTTTTTGGCTATGCCGGTGATCAAGAGCGCCGTTCCGAAGAGCACCCACGCGGCCGAGTAGGCGTAGTTCTCGGAGCTGGGAGTGGGCCCCGTCCAAAGCTCGGAGCCGTGATAAACTTGGCGTATCTCCAGCGTGAGCAGGACGAAAAGTAGGACCAGCCCCGATACGCCGGCCAACTTGGCCAATGGAGATTCATCTACCGAAAAGGCCGAAGCGGCGATGATGAACATCAGCACCGCCGGCAGCCCGTAAACGAAGAGGAGGGAGTTGAAGATTGGCGTCGCCCCCACGGGATGGTGCGTCCACATGGGATTGGCAACGAGGCACGGGCCGAAAAGCGCGGCGAATGCCCCAGCCACGGCCAGGATGCGCCCGGATAGGCCAAGGCTTTGCAGCAACCACCGCTTGAAGGCCAGCATTAAGCCAAGGCCCGCGGCCAGCCAGGCGGATGAGTACGCGCCCCATTCTGCGAGGAATAGACCGCCCTTCACGAGACCGGCCGAGTGGAAATAGTGCCTGATTTCCAGCGTGACGAAGGCGAAGCCCAAGGCTACGGAACCCCACTGGAGCGCCCTGGAAAGGCCCGGCTGCTCGCCAGCGCAAATGTAAGCCGCTACGGCGAAGGCCAGCAGCGGTATTCCGTAACCGTAAAGAAGCCAGTTGAAAACTGGGGTTGTTCCTATGGGGTATCCCAGCACGGCAGGATTCAGGAGGAGGCGGGCGGCCGTCAGCCCCGCCAATGCCCAAGCGAGGTGCCACAGAGCGCCGGCGCGCAGCTTCCCTCCCAGCCAGCAGAGCGCCGCCACCTCGATGCCCCACGCCACCGAGAGCCATTGCCTTTCAAGCTCTAGAGGCACGGCGAGGCTGACAAATGCAGTGACCGCGACTGCCATCGCCGCGAGCGCCTCCTCGCCGCCACGCATCAGACCTCTTTGTTTGGCGACCGGCAGCGAGCCCGCGAGATAGACTATTCCCGCCAAAAGCGCCGGCAGCCCCCAGTGGAATCCTTCTACCAACCGCGACGCCCCCTGGTAGATCACTAAGAAGTAGGCGATGGCCGAAGCGGCGGAGAGCGCCGCCCATCGTCCCGAATGGCCGGCTTTCCACAACGCCGCGTAAGCCCCGGCCGCGAACAAGAGCCCCATGGAGGCCGCGACCGTGATGAACTTCGCCGTGAGCGCTGGGGCAAGGGAAGTGCTCCACGAGACTAGCATCAGCGCCGGTACCGCGGCGGCCATCCAAGACAGCCCCTCGAATGAGGCGTCGCTCCTTCCAAGGACCAGGCAGGCCGCTCCCATCATTCCCAAAAAGAGCCATTCGGTCGTCCCGTAATGGCCGGCCCCCGCCAGGGCGGCGAAAAGCAGAAGCGCCGAGCCGGCGGAGCCGTAGCCGAGCCCAATGGGAATCTTCGCGTCACCCCACGCTCTGGCCGCTCCGCCAAGAAAACCCGACTCAAGGAAGGCGGCCACGGACGCGAGCAGGAAGAGGCCGACCCAGATGGCGTGTTCCGGCTTGAAGACGAAGGCGAGCCAAGCCGCCACCCAGAGGACCGCGCCCAGAAGCGTGAGCGCGGCCAGCGGCCACCACCGCTTCTTTCTCGTCACCGTCAGCAATCCGGCTTCGAGCATGAAGAGGTACGCGAACAGGGGGACGGGCCTCGGTTCTCCGATATGAATCCAGTAAGGGGTGAAGAATCCGCCTATCAGGCCAAGCACGGCGACGAAGGGGCCTTGCCGTAAAGAGAGAGCCACGGCGACTGCCGTCGTAAGAGCCATCAGCCCGAAACCCTTGGCCGGTCCTATCAGTTTGTAGAGGTTGACGGCCGCGAGGAAGCAGGCGAAAAGGTCGGCGACGCCGGCGGCGGAGCACCCCTGGGAGATGAGAGAGTACTTCGCCCTGAGGATTTCTCCCAGCCCCAGCAGCGCCAGGCCGAAGACTACGCCCATGATTATGCGCACCGCCGGGCTCAATAGCCCCATGTCAATGGATAGCTTCACCAGAAAGACGCCCGCGAGCGCCAGGGCGACGGCGCCTATCCAAACAAGGCCCTTGGTTCCTAATAGCTCCTCGAAGCCTAGCGGCGGCTTCGCCGGAACCGGAGCGGGCGGAGGAAGAGACTCTGGGATTGAGGCGGTCTCTTTTGGCCTGAAAACCTCCGCGCCGGCCAGCTTTGGCGGAGCGACTGGCGCGGGCTCCAGCGGTGGCGGCGGAACCGGAGGCGAAACAGGCGCTGGCGGAACGGAGGCTACCGGTTCCGTTGCCGCCCCGGCCTCCGGCGCCTGTGTGCCGTGCAGGGCCGCCTCGATTTCGGCGAGGCGCTTGTCCCTCTTCTTCAAAAGCTCCCGAAGAAAATTGACGTCGCGCTCGATCGCCTCGGCCTTTTCCGAAAGGTTTCTTGCGACTCGCGACGCGCGCACGGCCGCGTAAATGGCTATCGCGATAGCGGCCACGGGCATCACCAGGATGACCAGCAGCGCCAAACCTATGAAGGTTCCCTCCACGGCTCACCCCCTTCGCGGCCGTTCAGCGGCTCCTAACTATTTTTTGGTAATCGCCTCGACTCCTTCCCTTATCCGCTCGCTCGCCGACAGCGGCGTAACGAGCGTTCCGGCCTCGGTCTCGACGAAGGCCATCCCGTCAAGCCCCGTGAGCAGCGTCTCCCTTCTTCGCGTTATCAGAAGGGAGTCACGGCACGACTCCGCCCTGCCCGGCCCCCAGCCCGCGTTGCCGCTGGAGTCCTTGGGGAGCATGGCGAACAGGGAGGCGAAGTTGCCCACGTCGCTCCATGAAAACCGCGCGCGCGCCATCACGACCTTGTCCGCCTTCTCCATCAGGGCGTAGTCAATGCTTATCGGGCTTAGAGCGCCGAAGGCGGCGGCGTCCCCCCGCTCGACGAAGGCCTGGGCGGCCGACCATATTTCGGGGCAATGGCGCGACATCTCGGCCCTTAGCACACCGAGGGGAAAAACGAACATGCCGGAATTCCAGGCGTAGCGCCCGCTTTCGACCATCGCCTCGGCGTTTTCTCGGCTGGGCTTCTCGACGAACCTTTTCAGGCGAAACCCCTCCCCCGCCGCGTCCCCCGCTTCAAGGTAACCGTATCCGGTTTCTGGCCCAGTTGGCTCGATTCCCATGACGCCGAGCGCCCCTTCGCTGGCGCAAAGGCCGGCGAGGGTTTCAACCGTGCCTCGAAAATCGCCCTCGATCGCGTGATCGGATGGCAGGACCACCAGAATACCATCCGCGCCGTGGTGCGACGTCGCGTCGCAAGCCGCCAGCGCGATCGCCGCGGCCGTGTTGCGCTTCGCCGGCTCGACGAGAACCCGCGCGCCTGGCGCTTCGCACAACGGCTTCAGCGCTTCGCTCGCGATTGTCACGACTTCCGGACAAAGCGCTCTCGCCCTCGCGAGCGTCGCTTCGTATAGCGTGCCCGCTGCGCCAAGCGGGACGAAAGGCTTCGGGCGGCTCGCGGTGCTCAAAGGCCATAGGCGCGTTCCGCTCCCTCCGGCCAGCACCGCGCAGATAAGATGTCTCTGCACCTCTTGATCCATCATCAACTCCTGGTTCGCTGCTTCTTCTCCTCGGCGAGCACGGCCCTGTCGGCCTCGACCTTCACGGCGCCGCCAATGTAGTCGAGGAGGAGGCGGACCCTTTCCCTGGACGGCAGAACCTCTATGACGGTTCCCTCCATCCCGGCAAAAATTCCTTTTTGGAAACGGACCTTCTGGCCGCGGGCGAAAGCGGGCGCCGGCTCGGGCGCCATGTAGCCCCGCCCCCCCTCGCGCGCCCTCCAGTGGTCAACCAGCTCCGGTTCGATGCACGCCAGGTGGCCACTGAACATCAGCGGGCGCGCCACGCCGGGAATCCTGCACAACGAAGCCAGCTCGAGACGGGGCGAGAGCTTGGCAAAGAGGTAGCCCGGAAACAAGGCGGCCGTCCTGGCCCCGGCGCGCCGGGCTTTGAGCATGGGACAGTAGGCCTCGAAGCCCTGCTCTCCGATGAGCCCGGCCATCGCCTGCTCCTTGCGCGGGCGCACCGTTATCACTCCCCAAACCCTCGCCGCGCTGGAAAGCGACGTCAGCACTTACACCCCCTGGCGGCCAGATCGCGCCCTTTTCGCGAAAAGCCTCGCTTCAGCTCCCTCCTTTATAGAAAGAGCCGATGGCCGCGCAAACCTCGGCGACCTCCGTTTCGGACAGCTCCGCGAAAATCGGAAGCGCCAGCACCTCGGCGGCGGCCTTCTCCGTCTCCGGCAAGTCACCCTGCTTGTAGCCGAGAAAAGCGAAGCATTTTTGAAGGTGGAGTGGCACCGGGTAATAGATCATCGCTCCGATCGAGCTGGCCTCCAGGTGCGCCTTCAGCTCGTCCCGCCTCTGAGCCCTGATGACGTACTGGTGATAGATGTGGGTGCGGTCCTTCGGAACCCGCGGCGTCACCACTTCGTTGACGCGGGAGAGCCCCTGGTTGTAAAGCCCGGCCACCTTGGTCCTCTCCCTGTTCCAGCCGTCGAGGTGGCGCAGCTTGACCCTGAGCACGGCGGCTTGCACCTCGTCGAGCCTGGAGTTGTAGCCGACCTCGTCGTGGTAGTAGCGCTCGCGGCCGCCGTGAACGCGAAGCTTCATCAGCCTCTCCGCGCGCTCCTGGGACGAGGTGGTTATCATTCCTCCGTCCCCGGCCCCTCCCAGATTCTTCGTGGGGAAGAAGGAGTAGGCGCCGACGTCCCCGATCGCCCCGGAGCGCTTGTTTTTGTAAGACGCCCCGAACGACTGGCAGGCGTCCTCCAAAACGAACAGGCCGTACTCCTTAGCGATTGCCGTCAACTCATCCATGTCGCAAGGCAGGCCGTACAAATGGACGGGAAGAAGGCCGCGAATGGGGACTTTGGTCTCTTTGTGGCGCACCGTCCCATCCTTGCCACGCTCGCACTTCCCCTTCAGGAATTCGCGGACGCTGCCGGGGCTCAGGTTGAATGTCGCCCCGTCTATGTCGGCGAAGAAGGGCCTGCCTCCGGCGTTGTGAATGGCGCCGGCGGTAGCGAAGAAGGTGAAAGAGGTGGTCAGCACGCCTTCGCCGGGCGCAAGGCCCAAAGCCTTGAGAGAGAGAAGAAGCGCGTCGGTGCCGGAGGCCACGCCGATGGCGCGGGAGGCTCCGAGGTAGGCCGCGGCTTCGCTTTCGAGCGCCTTGCCGTTGGGGCCGAGAATGAAATACTGCGTAGCGAAGACCTCGGCCACCCTGGGCTCGATCTCAGGACGAATTCTGGCGAACTGTCTTTTCAGGTCAAGAAACGGGACTGCCATTTTGCATCTCCTTCCCAAGCGCCCTTTATAGCACGAGCCCAGCGCTCGCCTCAAGCGCGTGGCGCCGGCGCGGCGTTGCGCTTTCCGGCCCTGGCCGGTTATATTAGTGGCGCGGCGTTGGACCGCTGGAGGAGATGAATGGCCAAGATAGTGGAATGCGTCCCCAATTTTTCTCAGGGGCGCGACGCGGGAATCATCAAGCAGATCACGGACGCGATAGAGTCGGTGGACGGAATCAAGCTGAAGAACGTTGATCCTGGCGCCGACATGAACCGCGTCGTCGTCACTTTTTTCGGGCCGCCCGAAGCGGTCGTTGAAGCGGCATTCAGAGGCATCGCCAAGGCGGCGGAGGTGATAGACATGAGCCGCCACCACGGCTCTCACCCGAGAATGGGGGCGACGGACGTCTGCCCATTCGTTCCCGTCAACGATGTGACCATGGAGGATTGCATCCGCCTCGCCGAGAAGCTCGCCGAACGCGTCGGGCGCGAGCTTGCCATCCCAACCTATCTCTACGAATTCGCCGCCAGAACTCCAGAGCGGAGGAACCTGGCCAACATCAGGCGCGGCGAATACGAAGGGCTGGCGCAGAAGCTCAAGGACCCGAAATGGGCTCCCGACTTCGGCCCGGCCCAGTTCAACGCCCGAGCCGGAGCGACCGTGATCGGCGCCCGCGAATTTCTGATCGCCTACAACGTCAACTTGAACAGCCGCCTCAAGGACCACGCCACCGACATCGCTTTCGAGCTGAGGGAAAAGGGCCGGACGGCCAGGCGTGGAAACACAACTCCGTTTTACTACCTCGGCCAGATAGTCAAGCACGAGAAGGGCAAGTACCGGTGCGGCTCCTGCGATTTCGACGGCGCGACGCCTGGCGATCTTTTCGCCCACGCCGAGAAGGCCCACGGCTACGACGCGAAGGCGCTCTACGAAATGAACGACATTGCCCCGGAGGCACTTGAAGGCCAGCCTGCCAAGAAACCCGGCCTCTTCACGCATTGCAAGGCGATCGGCTGGGAGGTCCCCAAATTCCAGCGGACGCAGATTTCGATCAACCTGACAAACTATAAGGTGACGCCGTGCCACGCCGTTCTTGAGAAGGCGAGAGAGCTTGCCGCCGCGCGGGGGCTCGTGGTCACCGGCAGCGAGGTCGTCGGCTTGATCCCATTCAGGGCCCTCTACGAGTCGGGGCTCTACTACTTGAAGCTTCAGGGGCGCTGCGCGGGGGTGCCGGTGGACGACGTCCTAGAGACCGCCGTCCAGTCAATGGGCCTCCGCGACGTCGCGCCTTTCGACATCAAGGAAAAGGTCATTGGCTATCCCGAACCGGGGCGCGACGACCTGGTGATGAAGCGGGTGGACGAATTCGTCCACGAAGTCTCGCGCGAATCCCCGGCTCCCGGCGGAGGCTCGGTCTCCGCGCTCGCGGGGTCGCTCGCGGCCGCGCTCGCCTCGATGGTGGCCAACCTGACGGCGGGCAAGGCCGGTTACGAGCGGGCCTGGGCTTCGATGTCCGGGGTCGCCCTGGAGGCGCAGCCCGTGAAGGACCAGCTCCTATTGGCCATTGACGAGGACACGAGAGCGTTCAACGGATACATGGAGGCGCTCAGGCTTCCCAAAGGGACCGCCGAGGAAAAAGCGGCCCGCCAGGCCGCCATGCAATCTGGGCTCAAGCAGGCCGTGGCCGTGCCGCTCAAAACCGCCGAGCTTTCCATGAAGGCGCTCTCCCTCTGCAAGGCGGTGGCCGAGCACGGCAACAAGAATTCCGCCAGCGACGCTGGGGTCGGCGCCCAGATGGCCAGGGCGGCCGTGATGGGGGCCTGCCTGAACGTCCGGATCAACCTGCCGGGCATCAAAGAACCGGACTTCGTCGCCGAAATGACGGCGAAGTGCGGCGAAATGGAGAAGAGCGCCGAGCTTCTCCTCGCCGAAGTTCAGGCGGCAGTCCTTGCGCGCATCAATAAGCAATAGGCGGCGAGTTCCCGGCCTGCTCGTTCCGAAAGCCGTCCACGCCGCTTCGTCACTTTGCTATAATGGCCGAGGAGGAGAAGAATGTCCGACCACATGAAGGGCCTCGACAACACGAGAAAGGCGCTGGAAGAGGAGATGAAGAAACTCGACCAGGAGTTTCGCGTCGAACTCCCGCGCGAGATAGAGCGCGCAAGGCAGTTGGGCGACCTCTCCGAAAACGCCGAGTACCACATGGCCCTTCAGCGCCAGCAGTACGTCAAAGCAAGGCTCCGCCAGCTTCAAGAGCGCATCGCCGCCCTTTCGACGATAAACCTCAACGCGATACCCAAGGACAAGGCCGCCTACGGGAGCGCCCTCAAGCTTCTGGACCTTGACAAGGACGAGGAGATAGAAATACGCCTCGTCACCCACGAGGAGGCCGACATATCCAAAGGGCTCTATTCCGTCCAGTCGCCCATCGGCAAAGCGATGCTCGGCAAGCGGGAGGGCGACGAGGTCGCAGTCGAGACCCCCGGCGGCAAGAGAACCTTCGAGGTAATTTCGCTCAAAACAATCCACGAGCAGTAAGGCGACATCCTGGCCGAGGAGGCCATGCCTTTCGAGCCGAGGCCGCCTCCCATCGCTTTTCGGGCGGCGGCCTTCGCGGCTCCCATTCTCAAAACCACTGCAATTTTCGTCAGCTCCACTTGTTGAGGAACTTCTCGGCCTGGGCCTTGATGTTGACCTGTTCTGGCGCCCAGCGCGGGTCGGGGGTCATGGCGATGATCTCCTTCACGAGCGCGATGGCGCGGTCTTTCTCGCCCTCCGATTTGAGCGTCTCCGCCAGGTAGAGCTTGGCCAGGGCGTTGGTTGGGCATCCGTTGACGCACCTTTCAAGGTATTCGATGGACTTCTTGTTGTCGCCCCCCTTGAACCAGGGCAGTTTGTAGTAGAGCCGCCCCAGCACCCGGTCCGGCCCGTAGCATTCGACGGTGTTGTCGAGCTTCTGGCACTCGGCCATCTCGGCCTTGATCTCCGGCACCATGTGGAGCGACTTAAAGATGCCTTTCGCCTCGCCGTAGACGCCATCGAGGACGCCGAGCCAGAAGTGGCCTTCGGCGTCGCCGGCTTTCACGGCTATCGCCGCCTTGGCACGGTCTATCCCGTCCTGGAAGATCACCAGCTTCTCGGAATCGTCCGCCTCGGAGCGGGTGTAGTTACCGTAGAAGTAGCACGCCCTCGCCCCTTCCCAGAGGGCGTCGTAGGACTTGGGGTCGGCCGCGGCCGCCTGCTTGTAAAGCTCCATGGCCTCCTTCGCCTGGGCGGCGTCCGCCCGCTTTTCATAGGCCGCGCGCGCCTTGTCCAAAAGGCTCATTTCCTGCGCGCAGAGCCCGATTCCAAAGAGGACCAGCGACACCGCGATCAAAAGACGACGTTTCATGGCGCACCTCCTTCTCTTAAAGTCTATCACGGTTGCGCGGCGCAATGGCAGCGTCTTCGCGGGGATGAATTGTGGCGGCCCGCCGCGAGGGATGCTGAAATCGGCTTGCAATCAGGGCGAAAGGTGAGTAAAATACCCCGCTTATTCGCGCGGGGAGGCATCGCGCGCCGCGCCTATAAAAAATGGAGGACTTGAATGTACCCCATCACAAGCAAGAGAACGCTGGCCAAGGGCGTGATCGAGATGACGGTCCAGGCGCCGAGGGTGGCGGCGCACCACAAGCCGGGGCAGTTCGTTATCGTCATGAACGACGAACACGGCGAGCGAATCCCGCTGACGATAGCCGATTCCGACGCCAAGAAGGGCGAGATCACGCTGGTCTTCCTCGAAGTCGGCAAGACGACGATCCAACTCGGCGAGGATTTCAACGCCGGCGACGCGCTCTTCGCCGTCGTCGGCCCGTTGGGAACTCCCACGCACGTCGAGAAGTTCGGCACGGTGGTGGTCATCGGCGGCGGCCTCGGAGTCGCGCCCATATATCCCATCTGCAAGGGTCTCAAGGAGGCGGGAAACCGCGTCGTTGCGGTCGTCGGCTATAGAAGCAAGGATCTCATGTTCTGGCATGACCGCATCGCGTCGGTCTCCGACGAGGTGCTCGTCACCACGGACGACGGCTCTTTCGGCATGAAGGGCTTCGTCACCGACGGGCTGGAGAAGCTTCGCGACGGCGGCCTGAAGATGGACAGGATCATCGCCATCGGCCCTCCAGTGATGATGCGCGCCGTCTCGGAAAAGACAAAGGACTGGGGCGTCTCGACATGGGTCTCCCTCAACACGATCATGATTGACGGCACCGGGATGTGCGGCGGTTGCCGCGTCCACATCGGCGGCGAAACCAAGTTTGTCTGCGTGGACGGCCCCGACTTCGACGCCCACAAGGTTGACTGGGGAGAGATGTTCGCCCGCATGAAGGGCTACGCCAAGGAGGAGCGGATGGCGATAGAGGCCGACCACAAGTGTAAGCTCGCCCTTGAGGCCTTGAGGAGGTAGCGATGGCCGAAACGATAGACATCGTCAAGCTCGGCGGCGTCAAGGAGGGCGAGAGGAAGAAGCCGCGCTCCAAGGAGAAGCGGCTGGAGATCGCCTGCCAGAACCCCAAAGAGCGCATCCATAACTACAACGAGGTTGCGCTCGGCTACTCGCCCGAGGAGGCCGTCACCGAATCAATGCGCTGCCTCGAATGCCCGAAGCCGCGCTGCATGGTGGCCTGCCCCGTCCACATAGACATCCCCACCTTCATCGGTTTGATCTCCAGAGGCAAGTTCCACGAAGCGGCGGAGGACATCCGGAAGTACAACGCCCTGCCGGCCGTCTGCGGACGCGTCTGCCCGCAGGAGAACCTCTGCGAGGCGGCCTGCATCATCAACGACACCAACGCCCATAACCCCATCGCCATCGGCAGGCTGGAGCGCTTCTCGGCCGACTATCACCTCCTTCACTCCGAGGGCGAGCGGGCTGCGCAGAACAAGCCCTCCACCGGCTACAAGGTCTGCGTGATCGGCTCGGGACCATCGGGCCTCTCCTGCGCGGCCGACCTCGCCAAGATGGGTCACAAGGTGGACTTGTTCGAGGCGCTCCACAAGCCGGGCGGCGTCATGATGTACGGCATCCCGGAATTCCGTCTTCCGAAGGCAATCGTCCAGAAGGAAGTCAACTACGTTCGCTCCCTGGGCGTGAACATAGAGTGCAACGTGGTCGTGGGGAGAACCCTTCCCGTCAAGGACGTGCTGGAGGGCTACGAAGCCGTCTACGTCGCCTCCGGGGCCGGGTACCCGAACATGATGGGCATTCCTGGCGAGAACCTCAACGGCGTTTATTCCGCGAACGAGTTTCTGACCCGGGTCAACCTGATGCAGGCCTGGAACGAAGGGACTGCGGGGACGCCGGTCCGCAAGCCGCGCCGCTGTGTAGTCGTGGGCGCCGGCTTTACGGCGTTCGACGTCGTCCGCATCGCTTTGAGGCTCGGCGCAGAGGAGGCCCGCATCGTCTACCGCCGCAGCCGCGAGGAGATGCCCGGCCGCGGCGAGGAGATCGAGCACGCCGAGGAGGAGGGCGCGATAATCACGGTCCTCACCAACCCCGTGAACTACCTCGGCGACGAGAACGGCTTCGTCAGGGCGGCCGTCGTCCAGAAGATGGAACTGGGGGAACCCGATTCCTCCGGCCGCCGCCGCCCTATTCCGGTCAAGGGCAGCGAGTACGAAATACCGTGCGACACAGTCGTAGTCTCGATAGGACAGACGCCGAACGTGCTCATTCCGTCGAACATGCCTGGGCTCGCGACCAAGTGGGGCTCCATCATCAAGGCGAACCGCGAGACCTACATGACGACGGTGCCGAAGGTTTTTGCCGGAGGCGACGCGATAACCGGAGCGGCCACTGTCATTCTGGCGACCCGCGCCGGGCGCGAGGCGGCGCGCTCCATGGACGCCTACCTCAGGGATCCGGCGCGCGCCTGGTATTCGCCGGCGTAAGAGGAGGGAGCGAGCAATGGAGATGACGAAAGTTTTCGGCGAATACCTGAACGCCCCCTTTGCCCAGACCCTCGACCTGGAATACGCCGCCGCCGCGGCGGCGATTCCAAAGGAGGGGCCAGGTCCGGCCACCCTTCAAGCAGCTCTAGAGGCTATCTCGCCGATGAAGGCGCACATGGCCTTCGCCAAGAAGGCGGGTCTCTTCTTGTCGGCGCTCCAGCAGGCGCTCAAGGCCGACGCCGAGCTGGACCTTTCCGTCCTCGGCGGCGAGGGGCGGCTCGACTGCCTCAACGCCTTCGGCAGAACCTATAACCTCACGGTCAAGGGCAGCGCCGGCAACCACGCGGGGGCCTTCATGGCCTCGGGGACGCTGACCATCGAGGGGGACGCGGAAGACTACTGCGGCATGGGCATGTCTGGCGGCAAGATCGTGGTCAAGGGCCTTGCCGAAAACCATTTGGGCCATTCGATGCGCGGCGGCGAGATCCTCGTGCACAAGAACGTTCACGACTTCGCCGGCAACAGGATGGCTGGCGGCAAGATCAC
>JBBINO010000041.1:0-22257 GCA_037443845.1 Acidobacteriota bacterium | reverse complement strand
TGTCCCATCGCCTCGGGAGGTTATTATACCATATGTTTTAGGATAAGTACTTAGTTTTTGCTGGTGCGAAAGGGGGGACTCGAACCTACGCGCCGTAGCGTGCTCGCGGGCGTCGGAGTCCGCCCGCTTGCGCGCGCAACGGCGCCTACGGTTCCCGGGGCGGGTCTCTCCCTTGGCGTCCTAACTGCGGACGCTCCCCCCTCGGTCGCGTCCTCGTAACGGACGCCAGCGGGCTTCCCGCCCTTCGAGTCCCCCCGCGCGGGCCGTGCCTCTTTCGGACAACTTGTGGTGCCGGTTGGTCTTAGCTTTTGATGGTGCGAAAGGGGGGACTCGAACCCCCACGGGTTGCCCCACAGGATCCTAAGTCCTGCGCGTCTGCCAGTTCCGCCACTCTCGCAAGAATGGTCGGGGCGAGAGGATTCGAACCTCCGACCCCTTGGTCCCGAACCAAGTGCGCTACCAGGCTGCGCTACGCCCCGACCAGAACTTGATTATTATACACATCGCGCCGGTTAATGCAAGGCGCGCGACCGCATTGCGTGGCGCGTGGCGTTGACCGAACCCGGCTTTTCCGCTATAATGATGCGTCTTGGCGGGTCGCTAGCTCAATTCGGTAGAGCAGCGGACTCTTAATCCGTTGGTTGGGGGTTCGAGTCCCCCGCGACCCACCAGAGAAATCCCGAAAAAGAAGCCGGGGACGAGAAGAGCGGGAGACGGCGTAGCCGCGTCGCGAGAACGCGAGCGGCGAAGATAAGTATGAAGTATGAATTAGGAAGGATGAAGGGTGGTACTGCTTCCTTTAATTCAACCTTCATACTTCAGCCTTCAACCTTGTCTCATTCGACCCGCCGCGGGAACCGTAGGCGCCGTTTCGCGCGCAAGCGGGCGGACTCCGACGCCCGCGAGCACGTTACGGCGCGTAGGTTCGAGTCCCCCGCGACCCACCAGAGAAAACCCAAAAGAAGCCGGGGAAAAGAAGGGTGGGCGACGGCGCAACTGTGCCGCAAAGGCGCTACACCAAAGCCCGGTAATCAGGGGGCCTGTCCAGCCAGACCACCGCCAACGCCGGCTATGACGGCAGTTGTCCCGGTGCCAATGCCGAGCACCGATGCGCCTCCCGCAGCCCGCGCGGCCAAGCCGGGCACAAGCGCGCAAAGCAAGGCGAACGTCAAGGCTCTGGCAACACGCGCGGGTTTTCGGGAGAAGAGGGCCGTGCCTTCGCCCATGGCGCCTTTATTCTATCGCATTGCGCCGCCGCTTTGGGTTGGAGCCAAGGCAGGTTCCTGTGGCGGCTCGCAGCCTCCGCAGGGCGTGTTGCCCCAGAGGTACATTCGAAGCTCGAGGGCGCTCATCGGGAAGCCGCGGTGGGCCAGGTAGTTTTCAACCGCGTCGCGGTTGCCGTCCATTTGGCAGCAGATCTTCAGAGAGAGCCTCTTGAACTCCGCAATGTCCCTGTTGAGGCCCCTGCCCTCGTAAGTCTCCTCGCCGGAGACGCTGCCCGAGAACGTCGGCTCAAGCTCGCGCGCGTACTGAAGAAGAGACTCTCTGTCGGGGTCGAGGTAGACCTGCGCGCCCGCCTTTTCCAGCAGGTCGGCCATGTCTTTCTGATTGGCTTCATGGGCGTAGGTCCAAGCCGTCCAGCCCCTTTTGTCCCTGGCGGAGAGATCGGCTTTGCGTGCAAGGAGAGCCTTCAGGCTCGTCAGGTCGCACCGTCCAGCCGCGTACATCAGCACCGTGACTCCTTTAGAATCGGCTTCGTTTAGCGGTACGCCCTTCTCGGCAAGGTACTCGACGATGTCGCCATGGCCCGCCCTGGCCGCGAGCAGGATTGGGGCGCCTTCGGCGCAGGCCTCGCCCAGATTGGCGCGGCCGTCCGCCAGGATGCGCAGCATCGGCATCAACCCGTCGGAGGCCGCAAGGCAGACCGCTCCTCCGGCATTCGGATTCATCCCCGCCTTGAGGAAAAGCTTTACAGCCTCCTCGTGCCCGTCCTTGACGGCGCGGCAGAATTCGGCCGGAGTGAACTTGAAGCCCTTCAGTTCGAGAGCCGCCTTGGACGAAGCCTTGCAGCCCATAAGCGCCGCCAACAAGAGAGCCAGCATTCCCAACACCTGCATCCTGCGCATGGTCCCCTCCACGAACGGGCCGTTCCTGACGCCATTCATCCTACCGCTCGGCGCGAGTTGCGTCAATCAGTGCCCTGGCGTGGTCAACGGCGCTCTTGGTAACGACCTCGCCGGCAACCATTCTCGCCAGCTCTTCAATTCGCGACGCCTCGTCAAGCGACACCGCGGTCACGGACGTTCTTCCGCGGGACGAGAACTTCTCCACACGGACGTGCTGGTCGGCGAAGGCGGCGATCTGCGGAAGGTGAGTGATGCAGAGGACCTGCCTGGACTTGGAGAGGTCCTTGAGGCGGCGGCCGACGGCTTCGGCAGGTCTCCCTCCGATGCCCGCGTCCACCTCGTCGAAGATGGCGGTCGGCGGGCCGGCGTCCAACCTTGCGGCGGCCAGCAGCGCCAGCATCGTCCGGCTTAGCTCGCCGCCCGAAGCGATCTTTGACAGCGGCTTCAGCGGCTCTCCGGGGTTCGCCGAAAAAAGGAAGGCGACGTCCTCAAGCCCCGAGGCCCTGGCATCCTCCGGAGCCGCGCAGTTCACCGGCCGGAGAGCCACGGAAAATCTGGCCTTTTCCAAAGCCAGAGGCCGAAGCTCCTTCTCGACCGATTCTCCGAGCGTAGCTGCGGCTTTCTGCCTTTGATCGGTCAGCCTCTTGGCCGCGTCCAGATACGAGGACCACCGCTCGTCGAGCCTTGCTCGCGCGTCGGACTCGCTCGCGGGCCCGCGCGTCAGCCTTTCCAGCTCGGCGCCGAGCTTGTCTCGAAGCGCAAGGACGTCATCCATTTCCGGCCCGTACTTGCGTTTGAGGCGCTCAAGCGCCGCGAGGCGCTCTTCTGCCCTCTCCAATGCCTCTGGCTCGAACGTGACGCCGGCGGCGGCCCGCTCGGCCTCGGACGCAATGGTGGCGAGCGTCGCCGATGCCTGGTCCAGATCGCGCCCGTAAGCTTCCCACTCCTTGTCGAAACGGGAAAGCTCCGTCACGCGACGGCGCGCCTCGGCAAGAATGGCCGACGCCGAGTCTTCCTCGCCGCCGAGAAGAGAAGCCGTCTCATGGGCGTTTTCGGCTATCGCGCCAGCATTTTGAAGCCTCGACCTCGCGGCCCGAAGCTCCTCTTCTTCGCCACGCTTCGGGTCAACGCGCCCGATCTCATCGAGCTGGAACCGGACGGAGTCGAGCCTGCGCTCCCTTTCGGCGGACGAGCGTTTCAATTCTCTGAGCGCGGCGAGCGCCTCCGCCAGCTCCTGGTAGCGCTCCCTCGTTTCGGCCGCGGAGGCGCGAACCGTTCCGGTCTCGTCCAATATCCGCCTGTGTGCCTCCTCGTCGAGAAGCGCCTGGCTCTGGTGCTGGCCGTGGATTTCCACGAGCGCGTCTCCGAGCGTCCGCAACTGAGCCATCGTCACGGCTTCGCCGTTCACGGTCGCCTCGCTGCGCCCCGACCGGTGAACCCGCCTCTTGATGATTATCTCGCTCGACGGCTTCAGCCCGAGACGAGCCAGACAGCGCCCGGCTTCCGGCCCGTTGTAGTTGAACGTGCCCTCGACGGACGCTTCCGAAGCGCCGGAGCGCACGAGCTCGGAATCGGCCCGGCGGCCCGTCAGCAGCGACGCCGCTTCAACAAGGATGGACTTCCCCGCTCCCGTCTCGCCCGTCAGCAGGCAGAGGCCCGGCTTCAACTCCAGGTCAATGGATTCGACTAGGGCGAATTGCCTGAGCCTCAGCCACGCCAGCATGAAAGCCCGCCACGCCTAGAACCAGCAGGGGGAATAGCAATCGGGCTGGTTCGTGATCTTGGTTACGCCCGTCCCGTCTGATCTCATGATATAGATTTCGTACTGGCCGGAGCGGTTGCTCGCGAAGGCCAGGTACCGGCCGTCAGGAGACCAGCTCGGCGATTCGCTGTCCCCCTCGCCGTGGGTGAGCATGGTGACCTGGTTGGTGCCGAGGTCCATCACCGCGATGTTGAAGCGGCCATCAACCGAAGTCGAGTAGGCGATCTTGTCTCCCTTGGGAGACCAGGCCGGCTGGTCGCACCGTTTCGAGGCTTCGGGGCTGAGCCGCTTCACGTTGGCCCCGTCCTTGTCCATGACGTAGATCTGCGGAGAGCCCGATCTGTCGCTGGTGAAAGCGATTCTTGAGCCGTCCGGCGACCACGTCGGCGCGGTGTCGATCGCGTAGGCGAAGCTGATTCGCGTCAGGTTCTTGCCGTCGACGCCGATTGTCCAGATGTCGGGGTTGCCGGAGCGCGACGAGCAGAAGGCGATCGTCTTTCCATCGGGCGAAAAACGCGGCGAGGCGTTCAGCCCCTCCCCTTCTCCATAGAGCTTGACTCGCTTCCCGGCCCTGTCCAAAAGGAAAAGCTCCTGCCTGTCCTTCAGGATGGAAGTGAAGACGATGCGGTCCCCCTTCGGGCTCACGTCCGGAGTCACGTTCAATATGCCGAGGGCCGTCAGCCGCAGAAGGTTCTTGCCGTCGTAGTCGCAGATGAAAATGTCCTGCGTCTGCCCAACCTGCGACGTGAAAAGAATCTGGCTAGTCGGGAACCGGCCCGCGCCGAAAAGGTAATCGAGCACCACGGCCGAAAGGTTGTGGGCCAGGACCCTCACGTCGCCCTTGGGGCCCCTGATGCGCTTTCCGGTCACCATCTCCTGCCGCTTGACGTCGAAAAGGCGCGATTCGAGCGTGAGCCCGCCCTCGGATTCGTAGAGGGTGGTGAAGAGAAGATAGTCCGCCTTCATCCCCTGCCACGCGGCGAAGTCAATCTTGGCGTCGTTGAGGTCCATTCCCGTCCAGAGCTTCTGGTCCACCAAGCTGAAGTAGCCCGAGAAGAGGAGGTCTTCGTCAACCGTCGCGGTGATCTCCTCCGCCTTCGCCGAAGCGGCGGCGCTCGACTTGCATGGGGGAATCGCTATGGCCAGCTGCGTGAAACCGGTTTCGGTGATGGTGCCGCTTATCTGCTGCCCGGGCTGGCCGGGCGTTTGGGGCGCGGGGCCGCCTGCGGCCGGCTGGGCCGCCGCGGCGGGGGCGGACGGCTTCTCCTGCGGCGGCGGGTTCTGAGGCTTCTCCTGCGCATGAGGCGCGGCGGCCGCCGAGAAGAACAGTGCCGCCGCCAAGACCACGAACAGCGCGGCGAAATGGCGTGACGCCGTCCTCTTGTTGAGATAGGCTCCTGTCATATCAGCCTCCCTCCGAGCAACTCCTTTACCAGATCCTCTTTAGGCGATGGGATGACGGCCCAGTTGGCGAGCAACCCCTGGTCGCCTAGGACCATCTTTCCCGTTTCGACCGCGGCCCTTACCGCCGCCACGCTTCCCGAAAGCACAGCGAAGGCCTTGCCGCCCAAAGCCATTGCCAGCCTTATCTCGACGAGCCTGACCTCGGCGGCTTTCACGGCCGCGTCGGCGGCCTCTATCAGGGCCGCGACGTTGAACCCCTCGATGATTCCCAGCGCCTCGACGTTTTCAACGACGGCCGATTGCGATATGGCGGGAAAAACATCGTCGTGGAGGTTGGGGATCAGCGTGGCCCCGGCCACGCACTCTCGGCCGGCATCGCTGCCGGCGTCGAGGGCCGAGCGGCACGCGGCCACGTCCCCGCGGACGAGGACCATGTACTTTCCGGAACAGATGGAGCGGCTCATGAGCAGTTCCACCCCGGCGGCCTTCAACATCAGGTCCGTCGCCTCGATGCCCCTGGCGATGGAGGAAAGTTCCAGGAGCGCGATCGCGTTGCCGGCAGCCTTTGTGCTCATGACACCTCCACGGTGACGTCGTCTCTCGTCACCCGGGAAACCGTGCCCTTCAACGGAGAGAATATCCTGCTCCCGAGCGCCCCCTCGGGGATATCGCCCACGAGATGGCCCGCCTGGATCAGGTCGCCCTTCGCCACCTTCGGCACCGAAGGCGCGCCAGCGTGCTGTTTCAAGGGAAGGACAAGCCGCTTCGGCTTGACTTTAATCTCCGCGTAGCGGTGAGCGCCCACGTAGGCTTCCAGGCCGAGCCTCTTGACGAGAAGGCTCGTCGGCGTGCGCCTGTAGGGATACATCGGCGCGACATCCATCTCTCGCCTTTCCGGCTTTGCTCCCCGCTCGCGCAGCATCCGCTTGGCCTCAACCATGACCCTGAACGGGTCGAGGTCCTCAGGGCACGCGTATAGCGTGCATAGCGCGCACTCGCAGCAGTACATCGCCGATTGCTGCCAGGCTTCCGCCGCATCCGGCGCCATCGCTATCGCCATCATCGCCTTGTGAGGCTTCACTTGGTGGCCGAGGAGGTCTCTCGGGCAGAGGTCGGAGCAGCGCATGCACTGGTCGCAGGAGTAGGCGATCTTGTGCACCGACGCTGTGCCCCGTGCTTTCTTGGCCATAAGGGGATGCTCTTTCGGAAGGACGAGAATGCCGGAGCACGTCTTGGTCACCGGCTTGGCCAGGTCCTCCTCGACGAAGCCCATCATCGGCCCCCCGATGATGAAGCCGGCTTCGTCCACCGGGGCCGACGCCGCGAGAAGCACGTCGCGGTATGAGGCGCCGACGGGGACCTTGAAGGTCACCGTTTCCGGGACCGCGCCGGAAACGGTCACGAATTTATCGGTGACGGGGCGGGAGAGGCCGATGTTGAGAACCGTCTCGACGTTGCCGCAAACGACCCCGGCGTCCAGCGGGAGCCCGCCTCGCGGCACCGCCCTGCCTGTCACGTCGTATACGAGAATGAATTCATCGCCGGAAGGGTAGGTGTCCCTCAAAAGCGAAATTTCGGCTTCCTTGGGCAGCTCGTCCCTGAGTTTCTCGGCGAGCCGGGCGTGCTTGTCCTTGATGCCGACCACGACGCGGGAAGCTCCGACGGCCCCCGCCGCCATCATGAGGCCCTCGGAAAACGGAGCGAGGAAGTTTTCGAGTATCTCCTGGTCCTTGTAGAGAAGCGGCTCGCACTCCGCGGCGTTGGCAATGAAGGTGTCGGCCTTGGCGCTCAGTTTCACATGGGCCGGAAAACCCGCGCCGCCAGCCCCCACTATGCCGCATTCCCTCGCGATACGGACCGCGTCCGCCATTCATCCTCCACGCCTTTTACGGTATCAGGAAAACCGGTTCGAGGCAAGCGAGGAAAAGACGCGGCGCCGGAGCATGAAAACTCGCGCCCGCGCAGCGCGGCCGGACCACCCGATGAACATCAATGGTTGACGGAAGCTCAGCGCCCGTGCTTCTTCGGTTTCGAGGCCTTCGGCGCCGCGCTCGGGGCGTGCTGCTGGCGGTAGATGCTCGCCGCGAGCCTCGTGAAGGTCTCCCCTCCCGACAGCGAGGCGACTATCTCGTCGGCGCTCTTGCCTGATGCCCGCATCAGTGTTTGGACCTCGACGAGCCTTATGAATTCGACGTCGTCAACGGAGAAGGAGGGGTCCGGCCAGCCCCGCGGGTGGTTGCGCCAGAACGAGTACGCCTTGGAATAGGGCGCGCCGTAATCTTTGGCTGGATTACACATGAGCTGGTCCATAGTGACGCCAGCAAGTTCGGCGACGCGCGCCCAGCTCCTGCCTTTGAGCCTGGAGCTCCAAATATCCTGGAGAGGAACGCCCGCCTGGTTGGCGAGGAAGGCCGCGACCTGGAACTCCTCGGGCGTCGTCTTCGCCTCGGAGGCGAACCGGTTGGCGTCGCCAACCGGCACTTTCCAAGCTTCCACCGTCAGGTAGAGCGAGGCCGCCAAGTCATCCGTCATGTCCGGAGGCTGGCTGAAATCGCCGACCGGAAGGCTGGCGTAAACGGCAACGGCGCATAAAGCGAAGAGCATAGCGATCGCTTTTCGCAAACGGCTCACCCCTTCACGAAGTCGGCCAGGTAAAGCTTCGCCCCTTCGGAAATATAGCTGAAACCGAGGCCGTACCCACCGGCCGCCCTTCTGACCACGATCGCCTCGGCCTGTATCTCCTTGTCTATCGAATCTACCGGAAGGGTGAAAAAGACCTTCACCGGCTGCCCCACCATCATGGGAGTGTCCGTCGCCAGAAAAAGGCCGGAGACGGAAACGTCGGCGATGCGCCCTTCGCCCTTCTGGTGCTCGAAGGCGTAGGTGCAGCGAAGGCTCGTCTCCTTGCGCTCCTCCTTCCTGAATTTCAGGGGAACGTACCTGAGGATGATCTCAAGAAAACGGTCCTCGTCAACCGGCTTGCTTATGAACTCCTGGGCCCCGGCGGCCAGCGCCTCGTCCTTTCTGGAGGTGGAGGAGAAGATGACGACCGGTATTGAGGAAAGGCCTGGGTTCGCCTTCAGGATGCGGGTAGCCTGTATGCCGTCAAGCTCGGGCATCTCGATGTCGAGCACTATGAGGTCCGGCTTTTCGGTCTGCGCCACCTTGAGCGCTTCGAGGCCCGTGGAGGCGGTCAGAAGGCGGCAGTCGGCCCGGCGCAAGAAGGCCCTTTCAAGGTCCAGGAACGATTTCATGTCGTCAACGATAAGGAGCTTCATTCCTCTTCCTCCTCGGCTTTAGTTTAGCCGCGAAAGCGGCAATGTCAAGCGGCCGCCCGCCTGGCCCGCCCTGTGCCGCCCACCATACGGTTAAGAAAGAAAGAGACGATGGATATAAGCAGCGAGGCGAGGAAGGCGGCGCCGAAACCGGCCAGGTGGAAACCGGGCACGGCCCACGCCGCAAACATGAGAAGCAGCGCGTTGATGACCAGGATGAAGAGGCCCAGCGTCAGAAGAACAAGAGGCAAAGTGAAGAAAATCAGGAGCGGCCTGAGCACGGCGTTTGCGAGGCCGACGACCAGCGCGGCCAGAAAGAGCGCCGCAAGGCCGTCGAAAGTTATGCCCGGCACCATCAGGCTTACAAGCCCCATCGAGGCCATCATGACGAAGAGGCGAAGGAGGAATTTCATCGCGCGGCCCCGAACCTTATTCTGGCGAATCCGCATTTGGAGACGGAGCGCGTGTCATCGGAATCGGTCTGGATGCAGATAGCTCCGGGCTTTGGCGCTTGGGTTCCGCCGAAGGCGCCGATGAAATCCTTTTCCACGTCCCGCCTCTCCGAGAACCATTGGCCCTTCGGGTCGCTCTCGTTCCTCAATACGAAGATCCTCGTGTTGTCGTTCTTGGGTGAGTGGTAGAAAGTCCCCTTGGGCGGCACCGTCTCCCACGTGTATCCCACTATCCTCGGGTCGAGCTTCGAGAAAAATCCCGTCCCGGGAAAGAAGACGTAAACCTGCGCCGCCTCGTCGTCTTTGCTCTTTATCCTTCCGTCGCCCCCTGGAGGAAGCTCGTCCACTTTCCACTCCCACTCGAGGTAGGGCGCGGCGGTGGTGTCTCCGTCAACCTGGCGGATGAAGGCCCAGGACGAATCGTTGGCGGTCAACTCAAGGTAAGGGCCCGCGGCGCCTGTCAGGAAATCGAGCGCCACCGTCCCCTTCCATTTCTTGATCTTCCATAGGTCGTAGAAGTTGGAGGGTGAACTGAAATTCTCGACGGGGAAACCGGAAACGACGACGGCGAAATACCCGGCGGAAGAGATGATCCCGATGGCGAGCGCGGCCACGAAGACGGCGCGGAATCTACGCCCCATTGCCGTATTCTACATTACTTCGCCGGCCCAGGCAACGCCGATAATAGATTCACCACGGGCGCGGCGCTGCTGCGCGCGAAGGCGCCTCACTTCGCGGGACTTTTCAATTCCGCGGCGAATTTCTGGCGAAACTTGGAGAGCTTGGGCGCGATGACCATCCGGCAGTAAGGCTCGGAGCCGTGGAGCGCGTAATAGTCCCTATGGTAGTCCTCGGCCTTGTAAAAAGCGGTGAACGGCACAAGCTGCGTGACGACCGGGTTCGGGTAGAGCCTTTCCGCCGATATCTCTTTCATCACTTCCAGCGCGGCCCGTTTCTGTGCATCGTCTCGGTAGAAGATCACCGATCTGTATTGGCTCCCGGCGTCTGGTCCCTGCCTGTTCAGCGTCGTCGGGTCGTGCACCGAGAAGAAGACATCGAGGATATCCCTGAGGGATATGAGCTTTGGGTCGAAGACCACTTGCACTACCTCGGCATGGCCCGTCTCGCCTGTACAGACCTCACGGTATGACGGATTCGCGACGCTTCCTCCGGAATAACCCGGCTCTACCGACACTACGCCCTTCAGCTCCCTGTAAACGGCCTCGACGCACCAGAAGCAGCCGCCTCCCAGGGTCACGGTTTCCATTTTGCTCACGCTTTCTTCTAGCGCCGGGCCCGCCTTCGGCGCGGCGGGCTCGCCAGCGGCCGAGAACAAGCCGAACGCAACAAGCATCAGACAGATAAAGGCCTTTCTCATCAATGCGCCTCAGATGGATAAACAGAGGATGACGGTCATTTATTCTCCACCTGGCTCGCTGCGGCCGCGTCCATACGGCCAAGGTCTACGCATCGCGGCCTTAGCAGCCCCCACTTGCAAAGATGGTCATGTTTGACTATATTTTATCCGAGGCGGATGCTCATGTTCGCCCATGAGGTGCCATGCCGTTCGCGCCCCTTCTCGTCAGGTCCGGGTACACCTTTTACTCCGGCACGCTGCGCGCCGAGGAGATACCAGCGGCGGCCGCCAGCCTCGGCTACCGCGCGGCGGGCATTTGCGACAGGAACGGCCTCTACGCGGCGGTCCGTTTTTACAAGGCGGCGCGTGCGGCGGGCGTGCGTCCGGTGATAGGCGCCGAGATCACCGAGCCGTGCGCGCCCGCGGGGCTGGCCGGGGCGCCGGGGCGAAAAGCCTCCTCGCTCTTCGTTTTCGCGCGCGATTTTAAGGGCTACTCCCGCCTCTGCGCGCTGGTGACGAGGCGGCGGCTCTACCCCGCCCTCTTCGAGCTGGCGCGGGATAGCGCGCTGGCCACCGAGGGGGGCCACGCCGCCGTCGTGGCTTGCGACGCCGCTTTGCTGTGCGAGCTGAAGAAGGCCGGGGCGGAAAAGGGCAGCCTCTTCGCCGGGCTCTGTGGATATCAGTCCAGCGTGGAAACGAGGACGAGGGCGGCGGCCGAGTGGCTGGGGCTCCCTCTCGCCGCGATTCCTCCCGTTTTTTTCGCGGGCCCGTCGGGCTTCGCCGTCCACCGTATTCTGAGGGCCGCGAAGCACTTGAGTCCCGAGGCCACGGCTCGGGACTATCTCCTCCCTCCCGGTGAAGCGCTGGCGCGTTTCGCAAAAGACGGCCTAGCGCTCGAAAACGCCGGCGAGATCGCCTCGTCGTGCGACCTGGCGCTTCCCCTAGGCGACTGGCTTCTGCCCGAGCCTCCGCTCGAAGCCGGCCAAACGCCGGAGGCGCGCCTGCGAGCCCTGGCTTACGCCGGGCTCGCCAGGCGGGTGCGCAACGTGACGGTGAAATACTTGAGAAGGCTCGAATCGGAGCTTGGCGTCATAGCAAGGATGGGCTTTTCCGGCTATTTCCTGGTCGTTGAGGAGATCGCCCGCTTCGCGCGCCTTCAGGGAATACCCAACATAGGCCGCGGCTCCGGCGCTTCCAGCCTGGTCTCCTACTGCCTTTTCCTCACGCACGTTGACCCAGTGGCCGAAGGGCTCTACTTCGAGCGGTTTCTCAATCCGGAGAGGAAGAATCCTCCCGACATTGACCTCGATTTCTCATGGAGGGAGCGCGAAACGGTGATCCGCCACGTCTACGACGCCTACGGCGAAGAGAACGTCTGCATGATCGGGACGCATAACTCGTTTTCGATGCGCTCCGGCTTCCGCGAATCGGGCAAGGCCCTCTCGGTCCCGGAGGAGGAGATAGGCGCGATAGCCCGCGCCGTCCCACACTCCTCGTGGGAAAAGTACGGCGCGGCGGTCAAGGCGCGCCCGGAGAGCAGGAAGGCGAACCTCGAAAGGGACGAGATATGGCGGGGCCTCTTGAACGCGGCCTCGTGGATTGACGGCCTGCCGCGCCACCTGTCCGTCCACTGCGGCGGCGTCGTGGTCTCGCCGGTCCCGCTGACCGAAAGGCTGAGCCTGGAGCGTTCGGCGCGCGGAGTGGCGATCACGCAGGCCGACATGTTCGACGTCGAGGACATGGGGCTCATCAAAATTGACCTTCTGGGCAACCGCTCGCTGGGCGTACTGGTTGACGCCGTTTCCGCGGTAAAGGAGAACACCGGCTCGCCCCCGCCGGTCTTTCCTCCGGAACGGGTCCAAGGCGACCTCAAGACGAACCTCGTCCTCTCGGAGGGAAGGACGATGGGCTGCTTCTACGTCGAGTCGCCCGGGATGCGCCTCTTGCTGCGAAGGCTTAAGACGAGAACCTTCCGCGACTTGACGGCCGCCTCCTCGATCATCAGGCCCGGCGTCTCTGAATCGGGAATGATGGAGGCATACGTGAAGAGGGCGCTCAAGGAGGAGCCTCCAGCATACCTCCATCCAGGCCTTCAGCCGATACTCGAAGAGACGTTCGGAGTCATGGTCTACCAGGAGGACGTGATCCGGGTGGCCCACGAGTTCGTTGGCCTCAGCCTCGGCGAGGCCGACCTCCTGAGGCGCGCCATGAGCGGCAAATACAGGAGCCGCTCCGAGATGGATTCGCTCTCCGGCGCGTTCTTCGAGAAGGGCTCGGCCAAAGGTTTTTCCAGAGAGCTTCTCGAAGCGCTTTGGAGGCAGATAAGCTCCTTCGCCGGCTACGCCTTCTGCAAGGCCCACTCGGCCTCCTTCGCCCAGCTTTCCTACCAGGTGGCCTACCTGAAGGCCCACCACCCGGCGGAATTCTTCGCCTCGCTCATCAACAACCAGGGCGGTTTTTACAACACGGCGGCCTACGTCGAGGAGGCCCGGCGGTGGAAGATGGAGCTGCTTCCTCTGGACGCGAATTTGTCCGGGGACGATTTCCACGGGCGCGGAGGCCGCATCAGATGCGGCTTCTTCACGCTTCGTGGAGTGAGGCGCGGCGTGATCGAGCGCCTATACGAAGAGCGGGGCGAGGGCCCATTCCTGTCGCTCGGAGACGCGATGGCCAGGCTGCATGGGCGCATCGCGCCAGCCGAGGCGGAGGTGCTCGTTCGCGCGGGCGCTTTCGACGGCTTCGGCCTCCACCGAGGCTGCCTGCTCTGGCTCCTGCGGCGCCACGGAGGCGACCCTAAGGATCTCGGGCGCGCCGAAAGAGAGGCCACCTTCCAGGCGCGGTACGCCGCGCGCCAACACGCCGCCGCCGAAAACGAGGAGGTTTACGACCCGTCCCCGCCAGGGCGTGCCGTGCCTGGCCTCGCGCAGGCGCTGCGCTGGAGCGAGGAGGCGCGGCTCTCCTCGTCGCCCCTGCGCCCCTTGAGCCTCGCCGAGCTTCTCGCGGGAGAACGGCGCGCGCTCGGGTATTGTTCCACGGCTCACCCCCTCACTCCGCTGATGGCATGGGCGGGAGAGCACGGCTACACGAGCGCGGCGGAACTTCACGGCCGGGCCGGCGGGACGGCCAGCGTCTGGGGCCACGTCATAACCTACAAAAGGATCGCCACGCGAAAAAGCGGCGACGGAATGGCGTTCGCCACGATCGAAGACCCCACGGGGCTTTGCGAGCTCGTCTTCTTCCCGAGGGCCTACCAGGAATACGGCGAGCTTCTAACCTCCGGCCGCCCGCTCGTCGCCCGTGGGAAAGTGGACGACGGCCACGGCGGCCTGACGCTCGCCGTCTCGCGCGCCTGGCCGATACGCGGCGTCGCCGTGCCGAGGCAGGCCGAAGAGCCGTGCCCCGCCTTCGGCGCAGCGGCTCGACCGTCCGCTTGACCGTGTAGCCGCAAGAGTGGTACAAATAGCGGCGGGAGGACGAGGGTGGAGCGTGATTCAAGGCAGGAAAGGCACTTGGCGTCAGGAAACTTCCGGAGCGACGGCCCCGGTGAAGTGCAGGAGGCTTCATGAATTTGATCAACGCCCTCGCTTTTTTCGACAGTCCCGAGCAGTGGCTCCTCATCCTACTGATCTTCATACTGATATTCGGCGCGGCCAAGCTCCCCCAGTTGGGCTCGGCCATGGGAAAGACCATCAAGAACTTCAAGCAGGAGATGCGGGAAGCTGGCTCCGACGAGCCGGCCGGCGCACCCCCTCAGAACGGCGCCGAAGCAAAGCCCGCCAAGTTCTGCGCCGCCTGCGGCAACCCAGCCGCGCGCGCCGAGGACGCCTTCTGCGCCAAGTGCGGCAAACCTCTTTAGAGCCTATCCTAGAACTAGGACATGGCCGCGACGGAGGCCAGCCGTGATGCATGGCGCGAAAGCGAGCGATGGGCGATGTGGTGCATCGGACGAGCGAGCTGACAAAGCCAGGCGCGCGGCCTGCCCAAAGGGGCAACAAAGCACCCGCCAAGGCTTTGCCTGCGGGTGCGAAGGAAATGGCCCCGTCCCTTCGGGCGCGGGCGGCGGGCTTCGCATTACTGCGTTGGCCTCCCTAGAAAGGCACCCAGCCTTCCGTCGGTCGGTCGCCTTGTACTGCTCGCCCGGCGCCACGCGCGCGGCCGCGCCCTATTTTAGGATAGGCTCTTTTAGCATACTGTTGCAAAATTCCGTTGGCCACGCTGCCGGTGCCGCGGGCTTTTGAGGGGAGAATGGCAGCCTGAAGCGTGGAGGCGCGCGATGGGATCGTTGCCAGGCAGGGAAGAGGCGTGGAAGCTCCTGTGCGAGTGGACCCAGTCGGAGGCGCTTCGCCGCCACGCGCTCGGGGTCGAGGCGGCGATGCGAGCGATGGCCGAGTCCAACGGAGAGGACGCCGAGCTATACGGCATCACCGGCCTTCTCCACGACTTCGACTACGAGAGGTTTCCACAGGCCCCAGACCACCCGCTCAAAGGCTCCGAGGTGCTCCGCGGGCTGGGCTATCCAGAAGAGATGATCACCGCGATCCTGGGCCACGCCAGCTACACCAACACGGCGCGCGAAACGAGGCTTGCGAAGAGCCTTTTCGCCTGCGACGAGTTGGTCGGCTTCCTTTTCGCCTGCGCTTACGTCCAACCGGACAGGAAGATCGCGAGCGTTAAGCCCCAGAGCGCGAGGAAGAAGCTCAAGGACAAGTCATTCGCTCGCGGCGTGAACCGCGAGGACATTCTTCAGGGCGCGAGCGAGCTCGGGGTGGATTTGGACGCGCATATCAACTTCGTCAGGGACGCCCTTGTAAAGCGCGCCGCCGATCTCGGCCTGTAACGCTTGCATCTGGTCCTGCCCGTCGTATAATGGCGGCGAGGCGATGCGGCATGGTGGAGGGATTGGCGATTCGAATCCTCGTCGTTGACGATGACAGGCTGATAAGGCGAATCATGGTGGACGGGCTCACCGATGAAGGCGCGTCCTGCATGGAAGCCTCTTCCGGCGCCGAGGCGATCAAGGCCGCCGCTGAGTTTAAACCAGACGTCTGCATCCTGGACCAGAATCTTCCCGACATGGACGGCCTCTCGGTGCTCGCCGCGATGAGCGCCCTGCGCCTGGAGCCGCGCGCGCGCGCCTACCTGCTGACTGGAAGCGAGGACGAGGGCCTTTCCGCCAGGGCGAAGGCCGCCGGCGCAAGCGGCGTCATAAAAAAGCCCTGCACGCCCGCCACCGTGATGCGCCTAGTAAGGGAGCCTTGAGATGGTTCAATTCCGGTCCGCAGAGCGCGAGATCCAGTTCAAGATCGTCTACTACGGCCCGGCGCTTGGCGGCAAAACCACCAACATAGAGGCGCTGCACGAGATCACCGATCCCGAGGCAAAATCGGCCCTGACCTCGCTGAAGACATCGGAGGACCGGACGCTCTTCTTCGATTTCCTTCCGTTCGAGCTGGGCGAAATACAGGGATACCAGATAAGGATTCAGATATACACGGTCCCTGGGCAGGTCCACTACAACACGACGAGGAAGGTGGTCCTCGCGGGCGCGGACGGAATCGTTTTCGTCGCCGACTCCGCGCCCAACCGGCTGCAGGAGAATTTCACCGCCTACGAAAACATGAAGGCCAACCTGCTAGCCAACAGGATGAGCGCGACCGACATACCGGTGGTGGTCCAATGCAACAAGAGGGACCTGCCGGACGCGTCACCGGTCCCTCTCATCCTCGCGGCCATGCGGCTCGACGCGCAAAAGGCCGAGGAAGCGTGCGCTCTGTCGGGCGAGGGGGTAGTCAGGACATTTCAATCGGTCGTCAATAAGGCAGTGGGCTCGTTTGCCAGGAAGTTCCAACTGGACAGGAAAGGCGTGACGGCCGAGCATCTCGAAGCCGGCGTGGAGCGGTTCTTCGCGCCGTTCCTGAAAGCCAAGAGGGGCGAGGCCGCCGAGCCTCAGCCGCCGAAGGCGGAGCCGCTGGAAGCCAAGGTCACGCTGGCCCAGCCGCTCTCCGAGGAGGAGCAGCTCGTCGCCGCCCTCCAATCAACGACCCGCATCGCGGAGGAGCACCAGGAGACGCGGCGCCTTTCGCGAATGTACCAGGCAAGGCTTCAGGAGATGACGCTCCTTTACGAGCTTGGCTCGGAACTGGCAGGCTCCGAAAACGTTCCGGCCGCGATGGAGGCCGTGGCGTCGAGGCTGAGGGAGGCCAGGCCCCAGTGGGTCGTATCGTCTTTCGTCACCGAGAACGGCAAGCCGCGCCCGCTGTCCGCCTACCCGCTTCAAAAAGACCCTCTCTGGAGCGCGGAGGCGCCGGCCATCGGAAACATGGCTATGGGGCTGTTGCAGGGAGGAGGCACCGCGCGCCTCGACCGTCTTTCCGAAAGACTCGGAAACATCGGCCTCGGGCTGCCCATTCCGCTCGAGGAGGCGCTCGCCATAACCATGAATCCTTCGGGGGAATCACAGGGCCACCTCATCGTTTACGCCACGCCAGAAAAACCGTTCACCGAGGAAGACGTCCGCTTCGCGAGCCTGCTCGAAAGGCTCGTCACGCCTAGGCTCCAGGCCATGGAGCTTACCGCCCAGCTCGCCTCGGCCAACGAGCGGCTTGAACAGCGCGTCGTCGAAAGGACGGCGGAACTGGCCGCGGCGCTCGAAAAGCTCAAGGAACTCGACCAGATGAAACGGGCCTTCCTCAACAGCATCTCGCACGAAATGCGCACGCCGCTCACCAACGTCCGCTCGTACGCCGATCTGCTCGCGCGTCATCCGGAACAGATGGCGGCGCGAGGGCCCGATTACTTGCAGGTCATTTTGGACGAGTCGGTCCGGCTGGAGGGGCTGATCACCGACCTGCTATCGTTCTCCAAGGTGAAGGAACCGGCCAGGGGCGAGCCGTGCGACATCTCGCCGGTCTTGGATGAAGTCGTGGAAGGACTGAGGCCGAGGGCGGACGCCAAACACATCCATCTTCAAGTTCAGAAGGAGAAGGGCTCGCTCATCGTACCCGTCAACAGGGAGGACGCGCGGGTGCTCTTCCACCACGTGCTCGACAACGCCGTCAAGTTCTCCCCCGAGGGGGTGAGAGTCAAGGTCTACCTCCTCGACGACCCGGAGAAAGTGATATACGCGGTCAGGGACTACGGGCCCGGTTTCCCAAAGGACCAGCGGGAGCGCCTGATGGAGGGCAACGCCTCGCAAGCCGCCAAGGTGGCCTTCTTCAAGCAGTCCGGCTTTGGCCTGGGGCTCTTTCTGGTACGGGAAGTGCTGAGCAAATATGGCGGAGCAATTCACATCGAGAGCATGGAGCCGGGCTCCAACGTCCTGGCCGAATTCCCCAAGCGCAACGCCAATTCCTAAAGCGGGTTCACGCCAGCTTGGCCTCTTTTACCTTCGCCTGATAAGTGGCGAAGGCGTTGGCGCTGACCGCGCGGTTGAAGGCCTCGACAACGCCTGGTTCGTAAACCGACCCGGTGAGTTCGTTTATGCGCGCCGCAGCGGCCTGAAACGTCATCGCCCTCTGGTATGGGCGGTTGGTTGTCATGGCGTCGTAAGCGTCGGCCACTCCTATCATCCGCGCCAGCAGCGGTATGGACTCTCCGCGCAGGTTGTCTGGGTAACCGCCTCCACCCCACCGCTCGTGGTGGTGCCTGATGCCCGGAATCATCGCGCTCATCTGGGAGATGGAGCCGAGGATGTCGGCCCCCTTCGCCGGGTGGGTCTTCATAACCGCGAATTCCTCGTTCGTCAGGGCGCCCGGCTTCCTCAGGATCTTGTCCTCTATGCCGATCTTGCCGACGTCGTGCAGAAGCGAGGCGATTTCCGCTACTCGAAGCGCCCTCTCGTCTAGCCCCATCTGCGTCGCGACGATCATCGTATAGGCCGAGACGCGCTCGGAATGGCCTCTCGTGTATGGGTCCTTCGCGTCTATGGCGTTCGCTATGGCGCGGATGCTCGACATGAAGAGCGTCTTGTTCTCCGCCGCCGCCGCCTCGACCTTTTCAATGTAGGACTGTATCTCGCCGGCCATCAGGTTGAAGGCCTCTCCAAGCTCGCCTATCTCGTTGCGCACGCGGACGTCCGCGCGGCGGTCGAAGTGGCCCTTGGCAAGCTCCTGGCTGACCACCGTCAAATTAGAGAGCGGCTTCGTGATGAGCCTGGCGAGGACTATCCCGAAAATCAGCGCCGTGAAGATGGAGAGGCTAATCCAGATCATGGACTGGCGCCTTAGCTCCAGAATCGGCGCGAAGAACTTCTCCCTGTCAACGTACGAAAAGAGAAGCCACCGGTAATCGGATATTGGCGCGCACGTGACGAGCACCGTCGAGTTACCCTTCTTGCTCACACGCGTGACGCTGTAGTTCGTCGTGCTTGTCGGATAGCTTCCGGACGCTAGCACGCGCTGGACCATCGGGTCATCGGACATGTCCAGCGGATGACCCTGCAAGCTGGCCTCCGAGTGGAGGATGAGGTTCCCCTTGTCGTCCGTGACGAAGAGCGAAAATTCGCGGCTGTACTGGACCAGCGAATTCTGGACGGCGTCGAGCGTATAGATGGCGGAGAGCGCCGCGACGCACGTCCCCTTCGAGTGAAGCGGTATGCAAAACGCTATCGCCGGTATGCTGATGTTCTTGAGGGCTCCGGCCCTCACGAAGAAGACGTCCGAATTGCTTGGAGAATTGGAGCTGATCGCCGCCCTGCCCAACGGCACGAGAAAAGCCTCGAGCTGCGCCTTGTCTCCCTCGGAGACGCCGCTGCCGGCGACGGAAAACTGCGTTCCCTCGGCGCCGAGGTACTGGATGAGCAGCGTCTCGTCGTTCGCCCACCTGGCAAGGATGTTTCTCGACAGAAGGCCTTCGTACTCCTTCTTGTAGTCGTCATCGTTGGCGTATATCTCGAACGAGCCGGCCAGCTCCCGGAGGTGCCTGTCGTAGCCGCTCATAAGGGTCTGTATGTGCAAGGCGGCCGGGATGGCGGTCTTCATTTGCCGCTCCCTCAGCGACTCCTCGATGTAGTCGCGGCTCGTGGTGATCGCTTTCCACGCGTACGAGAGAAGCGGCACGACGACGAGGGCGATCAGGAGCAGGCAGAGGACCATGAAGATGCTGTAGCGCCGTTTGAACCGCGGTTCCTGCTGCGCCATCCTCGACGCCCCCGAAAGTCTAAAGTCCCCATTCCTTGAAAAGGCGGGCTTGAGCCGCCCCGCCATTACTATCCATCAAGTCATCCCAAAATGCAACACGAGGCCGCCTTCCATAAGTTCCGGATTGGTGGTATACTACCATTTCCCCGGAAAACCCGGGCAGGAGGCAATTTTGAAGAGGGAAAACCTGCGCAACATCGCCATCATAGCGCACGTTGACCACGGGAAAACGACACTGGTTGACGCCATGCTGTGGCAATCGGGAATTTTCCGCGCGAACCAGGAGGTCGCCGAGCGCGTCATGGACTCGAACGACCTCGAGCGCGAAAAGGGCATAACGATCCTCGCCAAGAACACTTCCGTGACCTTCAACGACGTCAAGATCAACATCGTTGACACTCCTGGCCACGCCGACTTCGGAGGCGAGGTGGAGCGCGCCCTCACGATGGTGGACGGGGTGCTTCTGCTCGTTGACGCCGCCGAGGGGCCGCTGCCGCAGAGCCGGTTCGTCCTCAAGAAGTCCCTCGAAAAAGGGCTCAAGGCCGTGGTCGTGATAAACAAGATAGACAGGCCCGACGCCCGTTCGAGCGAGGTGTTGAACGAGATATACGACCTTTTCATTGACCTCGACGCCACCGACGAGCAGATAGACTTCCCGGTCATCTACACCAACGCGAAGAAGGGAACGGCCACGGCCGACCTGGCGGTCCCGGGAGAAAGCCTCCTGCCCCTTTTCGAGACGATCTTGAAAACCGTCCCCGCCCCGGAGTACGAGGAGGGCGCGCCGCTTCAGGCGTGGGTCACGAACCTCGACTACAGCGACTACGTCGGCAGGCTGGCCTTGTGCCGCGTCGTATCCGGAAACATCCGGCAGGCTCAGGAGGTCATCCTCCTTCAGGAATCGGGCCAGGCCAGAGGCAAGGTCGTCAACCTTTACGGCTTCGCGGGCCTCGAACGCGCCGAGATTCAGGAGGCGGGTCCCGGCGACATCTGCGCCGTCGCGGGATTGGAGGCAGTCGCCATCGGCGACACCATCGCGGACCCCCAGGCTCCCAAGGCGCTCGCCAGGATTCACGTTGACGAGCCGACGCTCTCGATGGTTTTCTCCGCGAACGTTTCGCCTTTCGCGGGCAAGGAGGGCCGGTTCGTCACCGCCAGGCAGATACGCAACAGGCTCGAAAAGGAGGCGCAGCGCAACGTCAGCCTCAACATCAACTTTCCCGAGATGGGCGACCAGTTTGAGGTTATGGGACGCGGCGAGCTTCAACTGGCCATCCTCATCGAGACGATGCGGCGCGAGGGCTTCGAGCTGGCGGTCAGCCGCCCGAAGATACTGACGAAGCTCGCGCCTCAAGGCGGCATCCTCGAACCGATGGAAATCGTCCAGGTGGACTGCCCCGAACTTTTCGTCGGCGCGGTCACGCAACTGATCGGCACGAGAAAGGGCCGCCTCCTGAAGATGATCAACCACGGCACCGGGCGAGTCCGGATGGATTGGCGCGTCCCTAGCCGCGGCCTCATAGGTTTCAGGACGCGATTCCTCACCGAGACCCGCGGCACCGGCATCATCAATCCCCTGTTCGACGGCTACGACTCTTGGCAGGGCGCCATCGAGGGGCGCGTCACGGGCGCGCTCGTCGCCGACAGGCCGGGCAAGGCCACCGCCTTCGCCATCGAGCACCTGCAGAGCCGCGGCGAGTTTTTCATTTCGCCTGGCGCTCCGGTCTACGAGGGGATGCTAGTCGGCGAGCACTGCCGGGAAAACGACCTCGACGTGAACATCGTCAAGGACAAGCACCTGACGAACATGCGCGCCTCGACTTCGGACGTCGCCATCAAGCTAGTGCCCCCGAGGGTCATGAATCTCGAACAGCACCTGGAATTCTTGGGAGAAGACGAGCTTCTCGAAGTCACCCCCGCTTCGCTCAGGCTCAGAAAAAAGACGCTCAAGATGACCGACCGCTACAGGGAGCGGCCGAGGGCATAGCGAGCCCGCGTCATCGGCCGATAGGCCGCCAAGGCACTTGGCTCAATCCTGGACCGCGCCATCCTTCGCCCGCTTCGCCGAAACTTCCTTTCGGCTTGCGACCTCGGATGGCAAGCAACCGGTCCCGGTCACCGAGCGCGGCTTGCCACGGCACGACCGAGATGGATAGCCTGCCCAAGTTCAACTCATCGTCCTCTTCTTCGGTCCATCGTGCCGTGGCGTCGGCCTCTGTCCTTTCGGAAGCTTCGCTTCCTGCCGCGCCCTTCGTCTCCGTTGCTTGTCCCGTTGGGTTCGATCACCTTCACGGGCAGAAATATCACAACGGAGACACTGAGACGCAGAGGGTTTATATGGGGCCACTGCTGTCCAAAACAATTTTCCTGGCGATGCTTGATGTCGCAATGACGGGACTTTGCGGGCATGGGTGGCCCGGTTGAGAAACGAGGTTGCCAGGAACCCTTACGAAGTGCTGCGGCGGGCAAGTTATCTTCGCGTGTCAAAACGCAAGAGCCTGCGGGGAGCAGGGAGCGGGGAATGGCGCAAGGCCGATGGGCGCCAGCGCTGCGCGCGGGCACGAACCCGCTTCCGAGCCGTCTCGAAGCGTTCATCAACGCATCTAATCCGCTTGACGCTTCTCCCCGTCTCGTTCAGCGCTTCTGGCCAAGTTCCTTGGCCGCCCATCGGCCTTGATCTGCGCACCCCCCTCACCCCCCTTGGGGGACGCCGGCGGCGTCGGACCATCTGCTTTGTCAAACTT
>JBBINO010000040.1:0-22392 GCA_037443845.1 Acidobacteriota bacterium | reverse complement strand
CGGTGGTCCGTTTCTAACGGGCAGCCGCCGCCGCATAAGCTCAGGTGCTCGCAGGCCTCGCACTCTTGAAGCGGCTTCTGGGGCCGCCGCAGCTTTAAGCAGAGCGGGTGGTTCCAGATTTTGTCCCACGGGTCGCTGAGAATGTTCCCCACTCCCTCGTACCAGGACTGGCACGGGATTACCGTCCCGTCCGGCTCGACGGCCATGCTCAGCCGTGCCGCCGTGCACTGTTTGACGCCGAGGGCCATTTCGACTGGGTTGAGCTCGCAGTACCTCGTAGGCGTGTACCAGATGAAGCGAAGCCCTTTCTCGCGCGCGTGCTTGGCGAGGGTTTCAAGGACGGGCACGATCTGTTGGGGCGTCAGCTCGACGCCGGACGTGGCACCCTTGCCGGAATAGATCATGCCGTTTACCGCGAAACTCTTAAGCCCTTCAGAAGCTACGAGGTCTACCAGCGCTTCGATGCCTGGGACGTTCACCTTGGTGAGCGTCGTGTTAGTCAGAACGTAGAGCCCGGCCTTCACGGCGGCCCTGAGGCCGGCGAGCGTCTCATCAAAGGAATCGGAGCGGGTCATCGCGTTGTGAAGGCCAGGGTCCGCCGATTCCAGCGTTATCTGGACGTGGTCCAGGCCGGATTCCCTGAGTTTCTCGGTGTAGGCCGCGTCCGAAAGCCTGCGGCCGTTCGTGTTGAGGCCGGTTACGAGGCCCAGCTCCTCGGCGTAGGCGACCAGATCGGGCAGGTCGTCTCTGAGCGCCGGCTCGCCCCCGGTGAAGACGACGTGAGGAATGCCAGCCTCGCAGATCCTGTCCAGCGCCTTGCGCCAGGAGGCCGTGTCCATCTCCGTGACCGCTCGAGAAGGTTGGTTGTAGCAGTGGCCGCAACGGTTCTGGCAGCGGTAGGTGACGGCGAGGTCCATGCGGAGCGGGGCGGAGAGGGCGGGCGTATAGGGCTCGATCAGCTCGACGCCGAGGTCGCTCAAGGGGCAGACCTGGTCGGTCGCGCTGAGCGTCCGCACCGCGTTGAGGACGCTGGCAACGTCGGCTTCCAGAGCCCTTCTGGAGACGCCTCGGTATCGCTTCGCCATCGTTGCCACGATCTCTTCGTCCCCGAGGCCGTGAAGAAGGTGGAAAACGATCTCGGCCGCCGTGGGGCTCAAATGAAGAATGCGGCTGGCGTCGAGCGTGAGAATGCCTTCGCCAGAAGCTTCCACCCGAAGGTGCAGCCGGTGGTTCTGGCCTTCCACCGCGAGCGTGCCGAAGTGCAGCCCCTTTTCGATTGCCTCGTGCTTCTTGAACCAATCTTTCAATGACATCATCTTCCCCCTCCCGCGCAGGCGCAGGCGCAGCCGGCGCAGGCGCAGGCGCAGGCGCAACCTCCGCCGGAGTAGTGGCCGCCCGACGAGACCGGCACCGGGTTGGTCGTGTTGGTGACGCGCGAGGCGAGGCCCGGAACGCTGTTGACCAGGTCGTGGCCGAACCCCTCGATTCCGCTCACGATGCCGTTGGCGGCCGAGGTGAGGTTCGGCAGTCCTCCGCCGGGGACCGAGCCGCCGCCCGAACCTCCGATGGTGTGGCCGGTGTAGATCATGGGCCACCAGACCGGCACCGGCATTGGCCTGTCGGCGTAGCGTTCCTGTGCCTGCCGCCCGAAATCCTTGTCGAGGATCAGCCACTCGAAAGCCTGGGAGTAGTCCTCGGCCCCGACCTGGTCCCACGCCTTGCGCATGATCTCCTGGTAGTAGGCGACGCTCTTGGCGCGGCTGTAGCCTTTCATCTTGTCTGAGACCTTCTTGATCAGGTCGGTAAGCACCTTGGACGCTTCCGCCTCGCTAATCTTGCCGTCGTCCTGAACCGCCTTGGCGAACTCCCCTTCGTAGGAGAACTGAGGCTGAGCCCCCGGAACCAGCGCGAGCTTCAGCGGGTTGCGCCCCGTCACCTTGACCATTCCCTTGCGCACCAAACCGAAGAGGATGAGCGCCATCACCTTGTCCACCGGCTGTTGCATCAGGACGGCCACCTCGGGGACGGTCAGGCCGCGCCGCACCTCCGTTCCCTCGATGCCCACCGTGGCCGGAAGGTATTGCAAACGGCGCTGGCGGTTCTTGAAGATGCCGAAGATGGTGAGCGCCGGGAAGAGCATGAAGAAGAGGCAGGGCATACAGCCGCCCGCGGCTTTGACGAGGCTTGAGAAAAGTACCGTTACGGGGTTTTGGACGGGTTCCTTTGGCGTTTCGGTTATTCTCTGCATGACCCTTTTGGGGAACGACGCACCGAAGGTGAGCCGGTCCGACGGCGAGGCGAAGGGGATGTCCCAAGTGTAGACCACGCGCCCGTTCTCGAACCGCGAGGATGTCGCTTGGAGCTCGTGCCAGCGGGACTCTTCCGGCTTGACTCCCTCTGGCAGGACGAACTCGCATTGAAGATCGGTCTTGCCGCTCGTGAACTCGGCCCCGTACCAGGTCGGGCTGAACTCGACGCTGGCGTAATTCGGGTCTTTGTCGTCCTTGAAAACCATGTCGGGGACGGAGGCTTTCAGGTGAAGGGTTCCGTTTTGACCGGCCGGTATCGCCTTGTTTCCGAGGTGCACCTCGACGCCTGGTTTCACGTACTCGGAGGGGCGGATGTCGCTAATCGGTACGCCGCCGAGGTCCGCCGTAACTCCGGCAAGATCATAGTTCCCGTTAGGCATTCCCACGTCAATCACGTCGATCGGCTGGCCCTCGTTGGCGAATGTTATCGCGTAATCGAGCGTGACCGAGGCGTCGGGGTTGACCGTGACGACGCAGCGGTTTTGAGGGACCTGAAACTTGTACTGCTGTGCTCGGGCGGCCGTCGCCAGAGACAGGACGACCAGCAGGAAAGAAAAGCGGGCAAAAATCCTTGGCATCGTTCCCCCCTTTACCACTTCGGCTCCTCTTGCACCAGATAGACCGCCTGACAATAAGGGCAGGTGACCGACATCGTTCCCTCCGGGCCCAACTTCACCGAGGCCGCGTCGGCCTGCCCGCCGCAATGGGGGCATGTAAGCGCCTTCAGGCTTAATTGCCCCGGAGCTTCCTGCTGGCTCTTCTCGCCGCTAGGGGCGCCAGCCGCCGTGTTCTTGCCGGAGCGCCAGGCGAAAACGATGAGCACGAGGCCTCCCACGAAAAGAAGGAGGCCGACCACGACGCGCGGCGCGACTTTCCCCGAAGCCACGGCCTCCGGAGCCGCCGCGGCCAGCATGAAGAGCGCCCCCAGGAGCCATAGGAAGACCGCCATTATTACGGCTATTATCCTCATGGCGGAAGATTAGCTAACTTCGTCCGAAAAGACAAGGGGAGTCGCGCGACTCAGGCCCGTAGAGGAGAGCCCATCGCCGCCTCGCCTCACTGGCCCGTCATCTTTCGCGCGTCCAAGAGCCGGGCGACCTCCTCGGCGGGCAGAATCTTCTTTTCGAGGCACAGCTCCTTGATCGTCTTTCCGGAAGCGTAGGCCTCTTTCGCCAAGGCGGCGGCGGCGTCGTAGCCGATCCGCGGGGCCAGCGCAGTGACCATCGCGAGGCTGCGCTCGACCATCCAGGCGCAGCGCTCCTCGTCGGCTTCGATTCCTTCCACGCACCGCTTGGCGAAAAGCTCCGCCGCGCGCGAAAGGATCGAAAGCGACTGGAGAAGATCGTGGGCCATGAGGGGCATCATCGTGTTCAACTCGAAATGTCCTCCCTGTCCTCCCAGAGCCACGGCGAGGTCGTTTGCCTGGACCCGGGCGCAAACCATTATCATCATTTCGGACATGACTGGGTTCACCTTGCCGGGCATGATCGAGGAGCCGGGCTGGAGGTCAGGGAGCCGTATCTCCGCGATGCCGCATCGCGGCCCGGCGCCCATCCATCTGATATCCTCGGCGATTTTCGAGAGGCTGACCGCGACGGTCCTCACGGCGCCGCTGGTTTCCACGAGCGCGTCCTTCGACGCCAGCGCCTCGAATAGGTTGGCGCTCTGCTTCAACGGGAGGTTTGTCCATGAGGCGATCTTGGATATGACTTTCTCCGGCAATCCTTCCGGCGCGTTCAAGCCGGTGCCGACGGCCGTGCCGCCCAGGGCGAGCTCCGAAAGGTTCTCCTCGCATCCCTTGACCCTGGCGATGCCCTTGCGAACCTGCGCCGCGTAGCCGGAGAATTCCTGTCCAAGCCTTATGGGCACGGCGTCCTGAAGGTGCGTTCGGCCGATCTTGACCACGTGGCCGAACTCGGAGGCCTTCCCTTCAAGCGCTACGGCCAGATGCTCCAGCGCGGGCAGAAGCTCGGCTTCAAGCGCCTCAAGCGCGGCGATGTGAATCGCGGTAGGGATTATGTCGTTGGAGGACTGGCTCATATTGACGTGGTCGTTCGGGTGCACCGGCGTTTTGCTGCCGGCCTTTCCGCCAAGCATCTGGATCGCCCGGTTCGCGATCACCTCGTTGGCGTTCATGTTTGAGGAAGTCGCCGAGCCCGTCTGGAAAATGTCAACGACAAACTGGGCGTCGTGGGTTCCAGAGGCCACTTCGCCGGCGGCGGAGATTATAGCCTCCGCGAGCCTTGGGTCGAGCCGTCCCGCCTTTCTGTTGACCTCGGCCCACGCTTTCTTGACGAGGCCCATCGCCCTTATCATCCTTGCCGGAATGCGAAGCCCTGAGACGGGGAAGTTTTCAACCGCTCGCTGAGTCTGCGCGCCGTAAAGGGCTTCCGCCGGGACTTTGACCTCTCCCATCGAATCCTTTTCAGTCCGGTATTCCATCTGGCTCCTCCGTGGGGCTAGCGATTCTCCCATTCGATTCCGGCGAGGGGGCTCGGCTCTGAAAGGCCGGTGAATTTCATCGTCCTCGTGTCGAGGTAGGCGGTGAAGCGCTGCCAGGCTGGATGGCCGGACGAACCGTACCTGAGCGTCACGGTGGGGCCGCCGCCCGTGTCCCTCGCGTCCAGAGATGCTTTGGCAATGGGCCATCGCCACCTTCCGAGGACCCTTCCAGTGGCCGCGTCGAGCCTCCAGGCTTGCCCCGAATCCGTCTCGAAGCACCAAAGAACGTGACTTTCCGGCTCCCAGACGCGGCGGCTTGCCGCCGCCGCTTCATGGGGGAGGGACGAGACCGCTCCCTCCGGTTCTCCGTTAAGGCCCAGCGCCACGGCCATTAGCTTCGCCGCGCCGCCGGCCGGGCTGAGAATCATCATCGCGCCGTCGGTGCTTACCGAAAGAGAACTGGCGGGAACATTTCCTGGCATGGAGACGCGGGCTTTGAAGCTTTGCCCGCCGCTTGCGGAAATGACGAATACCCCGCGCGGCCCGGCGGCGTAGAGCAACGGAAGCTTGGGGTGCCAAGCCACGTCCCAGGCCGTCACCGGTTCCTTGAGAACAGAGGTCCCATCGGTGCCGAGCACCTCCAACGCTCCGGATCGCCTCATCTCGGCGACGAGCGTTCCCATTGCGCCGACGGCAGCCTGAACGACCTGATCGCCGGAGCGCTTCACGGTTCCGGCAGCCAATGGAGGCCCCATGGGACTCGATGCGACTCCTGGACGCGGCAGGGTAGCGAGCGCGCCGTTTTCGAGGTAGAGAAGCGCCCAGTCCTCGTCCGGCGAAGCCGCGCCAGCGGTCCACAGTGGCAGCGCCACGACGCCGCCGGACTGCCAGCCTCGGGCCGCGCCGAATAGCTCCGCGCGCCCCTCCCTCAAAAGCCCCTGGCAAACGGCGTAGTCGTACCTGAAGAGGTCGGGGACTATCGGCACGGCAAGGGGGGAATCCTGCTGTTCCAGCATCAACGAAGTCGTGGCGGCGAGCTTTCTTCTCCCCAGGATGCTTTTGGGCGCTTCGATTTCCAATCCCTGAAGGACCACGCCTCTGTAAAGGTCCAGGTCCGCCAGGCTCGCGCCTCGGGCGAGCGAGTAGCTGTCGCGCTCCTCGGTCTGAAGGTAGAGAAAGCCGAAGCCGGGCGAGTATATCCCGCCTTTGCCTTCGAGCGTCGTCTCGATGGTGGTTTCGCGCGGCTTCGGGCTTGGCGAGCAACCGCCGCAGGCGATCAGCAGCGCGACAACTGCGGCAGCCTTCAAGCGCGTCCGCTTCATCCGTCCTCCGCTTCCATGATATCGCAATGCGCCAGGCCGCGTCTTGTGGTATAGTCTAGGCTCGCCGCGGCCGCGGCGAATTGCAGGGGAGGGACACTTGAAGCAAGCAGCCAGGAATCTTCCGGAATTAGCGCTCTCCGCCTCCGATAGCGAGGCACTTCTTCAACGCTTCGTGCGCTACGCCAAAGTCCACACCTCGTCGAAAGAGGATTCGGAGACTTTCCCCTCCACCAAGTGCCAGTGGGATCTCCTGAGGCTCTTGAAGGGCGAAGTGACCGAGATGGGGCTCGCCGGCGTGGAGCTTGACGAGGAGCACGGCTACCTATACGCCACCATTCCGGAGACGATCGAAGGCGCTCCGGTCATCGGCCTGATCGCCCACGTGGATACGTACCCCAGCACGCCTGGAGAAAACGTCAAGCCGCAGATACTGAGGAATTACGACGGCAAGGACATCGTCCTCCCGGGCGATCCCCGCCAGGTCATCACCGTGAAGGATACGCCCCAGCTTTCGGAGTGGGCCGGCCACACGGTCATCACCTCTGACGGGACGACGCTTCTCGGTGCCGATGACAAGGCTGGCGTAGCGGAGATCATGACCGCGGCCGCCTGGCTGGCGCGCCATCCGGAACTCCCCCACGGCAAAATCAGGATCGCCTTCACCCCCGACGAGGAGATCGGCATCGGCAGCAAGTACTTCGACGTGAAAAAATTCGGCGCGGTGTGCGCCTACACGGTTGACGGCTCTCTCCTGGGCGAGATAGAGGTCGAGACGTTTTCGGGCGACTCTGCTACCGTGACGGTTACCGGTTACGACATTCATCCGGGGCTCGCGAAAGGCAAGATGAAGAACGCCGTTCGCGCCGCGGCCGACTTCATATGCAGGCTTCCTCAAGAGATGCTCCCGGAGGCGACCGAGAAGCGCGAGCCGTACCTCCATCCGCTGGCCGTTTCAGGAGAGGTCGGGAAAGTCGTCGTAAAGTTCATTCTCCGCGCCTTCTCCGAGCCAGAGTTGAAGGCAATGGGCGAAAAGGTGCGCCAGGTGGCGGCCGAGGCGCAGGCCGCCTGGCCAGGCGTTACTTTCGACGTTGACATTCAGGAGAGTTACCGCAACATGAAGGCCGTGCTCGACAAGAATCCGAAGGTGGTTCGGTTGGCCGAGGAGGCCGTGCGGCTCGCCGGAATCAAGGTCGTCGAAGGATACATTAGAGGCGGCACCGACGGCTCGGCGTTGTCGTTCAAGGGGCTTCCCACGCCCAACATTTTCACGGGCGCCGTCAACTACCACGGTTACAAGGAGTGCGCAAGCCTTCAGTGGATGGCTAAGGCCTGCGAAACGCTTCTTTATCTGGCGAGCTTGTGGGGCAAGGAGAAGGCTTGATGAAAGCCCGTCTCCGATTCACGCCGGCTTGAAACCACGCAGGTCAGGGAGGCGGGTGTGCTTGGCAAAGGGCTGTTAGGCGGAGGATTCGGAGCGGCCAAGATAAGCCGCAAACGCAAGCTCGCGGCCATACTTGTCGCGGGCGCGGCCGATCTCTGCCAGATGGCGCTCTTCCCGCTCTTTTTTGAAGGGGCTCTTTCCCCGCTGGATTGGGCGGTTGACATCACCACGGCCATCCTGCTTCTGCTGATCGTAGGTTTCAAGGCGCGCCTGGCGCTCGCCTTCGCGGCGGAGCTCGTTCCAGGCCTGGACCTCTTCCCGACGTGGACAGCCCTAGTTCTGAGTCTCCCCGCCGGTGACCAATAGCAGCAGGCGCCCGAGAAGATACGCCACCAAAAACACAAAGGAGTCATACTGGAAAATAAGGAACGCCGGCGGACGGCGGTTGACGGGCTCGCGGGCCAAAGCGCCGCCGTCGTCCGCGGGTGGTAGAATATGAGCGGGAGGCCATGATGGGTGATCTTGGCGGGGCGGCGCTTCTCAACCAGAGCGAGAGGCCGGCGCGAAAGCACTATGTCATCCTCGGGATGGCCTGGGCCGGGTGGCTCTTCGATTTTTACGACCTGATGCTTTTGTCGTTTCTTCTTATCCCCATTAAGAGAGAGCTCGGGCTTCAGGATTGGGAGTTATCGCTGATCCTGGGAACCACGCTCGCCGCCACGGCGCTGGGCGGCATCATCTTTGGCGGGCTTGCCGACCGCTTCGGCAGGAAGCCGGTCCTGAGCTGGACGATGCTGGTCTATTCGGTGGGCACCTTCGGCTGCGGGCTCTCTCACAACTTCTGGTTCTTCATGGCCTGCAGGGTTGTGACCGGCCTTGGCGTCGGCGGGGAGTGGGCGACGGGGCAGACGCTGATCGGCGAGACTTTCCCGGCGAAAATGCGCGCCCGATTCGCGGCCGTGATGCAAACCGGGGCCCCCGTCGGAATTCTGCTCGCCTCGCTCGTCGGCTCTTTCGTCGAGCCGGTCTTTGCTCACTGGTTCGGCGCATCGTGGGGCTGGCGCGCCTGCTTCTTCGTTTCGGCGCTGCCCGCGCTTCTCGTCCTCGTGATTCGCCGCCACATGCCGGAATCGGACGTCTGGGAGAGGGGTGCCGCGGAAAAGGCGCCGTCGGGCGCGCAACTCGTGCGCGAACTTTTCGGCGAGAAGCGGATCCGCCGTTTGTTCACGCTGGGCCTTGTTCTGGCGGTGGCCGACATGTCCGCCTACTGGTTCACCTACACATGGCTTCCGAAGTACCTTTACGACAGAATGGGCTTTTCGCTCGCGAAGTCCGGGCTTGCGATTATCGTGACGCAGCTTGCGGGTTTCGCGGGATACCTCTCATACGGAGTGGTGGCCGACTGGAAGGGGAGGCGCGTGGCCTATACGCTCTATTCGCTGGCGTGGGCGCTGGGGCTATTGGGCTTGACGTGGTTTTGGGGGGCTGTTGCCGCGTGGCCCATGCTGCACCTTCTGTTCATGGTAATGGTGGGCCTCGGCACCGGCAATTTCTCGGGATACGGGCCGATATTCTCGGAATTGTTCCCTACGAAGATACGTTCCTCGGCGATGGGCGCCGCCTTCAACCTTTCCAGGGGGGCGCAGTTTTTCACGCCGCTCGTCATCACCTGGGTGAGCTCGCAGGCTTGGGCGGCATCTTCCGGGCTTGGCGCGGGCATTTCCCTGGGAGCATTTTTCGCCGTCTTCACCGGCCTGTGGGTCTGGACGCTGCCAGAGACCAAGGGTACCGTCATCAGCGAATGAGGAGGCCAAGATGACCGCGACTCCGGATGCGCTTCTCTCTAACGGAGAGATCGGCCTGAGGAAGGAAACACGGGACTTCGTCCGGTGGGTTCCGAGGCAACTCATACTGGACATGGACGAAGACAAGGTCCGCTATCCGAAGGAATATCTTGCGGAGGCGGGCCGCAGAAAACTTCTGGGACTCAGGTTCCCAAAGGAGTACGGCGGAAGAGGCCTTCCGTGGGCGAGCGAACTCGTGGCCCTGGAAGAAGTCGGCGTGCTGGGGACGTCGCTCGCCTGCCTCTATTCGCTCATATCCATCGTGGGGGAGGCGATAACCCATTTCGGAACGAAGGAGCAGAAGGAGAAATATCTCCTCCCGGCGCTCAGGGGCGAGCTCGGAATGGCCGAAGCGCTTACGGAGCCGCGCGGCGGCTCCGACTTTTTCGGCGCGGCGGCTAGAGCCGAGCGGAGAGGGAACCATTTCGTTCTCAACGGCCAGAAGCGCTTCGTTGTCGGCTCGGAAGGGGCCGGGCTTTTCCTGGTCTACGCGAAGACGGGCGAGCCCAAAGAGCCGCGAAAGGCGATGAGCGTTTTTCTCGTCGAGCCCGGGCCCGGCGTCACCGTCGAGTACTTGTACGGCCTGATGGGCACGAGAGGAGGCGGCACCGGAAGGATCGTTTTCAAAGACGCGAAAATCCCGGCGGAAAATCTTCTTGGCGGCGAACCGGGCTTCGGGATGGGAGCCGACGTCTTCGACCAGATGATGATCCCGGAACGGATGACGAGCGCCTGCGGCGCCTTGGGCATGGCGAGGGCGGCGCTCGAAATCGCCGCGAGGTACGCCGCAAGGCGCAAGGCCTTTGGCCAAGAAATCCGGCGCTTCGAGGCGGTCTCTTTCAAGATCGCGCAAAGCCTTACCCAGCTTGACGCGGCGAGGGCGCTTTGCCTTGAAACGTGCCGGGCGATAGATTCGGGGAGCGTCGCGCCGGGCCGGGTCCGGAGGATGGTCTCCGAATCGAAACGCTTCGCGACCGACACTGCATGGAGGGTAGTGAACGATTCAATGCAGGTGCTCGGCGGCATCGGATACACGACGGTCTTTCCGGTCGAGCGGCTTCTTCGCGACATAAGGCTGATAACGATCTGGACTGGAACAAACGAAGTCATGGACCTTGTCATACAGCACGAGTTCTACAAGGAGTTCCTAGCCAGGCCTTCTGATTCCCGCGACACCGAGGCGGACGCGGCCGGGGCGCAAGAAGAAAAAGTCTACGAATGAGAATCCCATCGGCGGCCGCCGCTGGCCGGCCGAACCGGCCCGCGGATCACTGAATCGTGGCGAGGAACTGGTCCATCACGGCGTTGAAGGCTTCGGGGTCGTCCATCATGATCCAGTGGCTCGTGCCAGGCACGAGTTGTGATTTTAGGCCGGGCACGACGTTCTGAAGGCTGTAGGGCTCCCTGTTTTCAGGGGTTATCACCGTGAGCATCGGCCCCTTGTAGGCAAGCAGAGATGGTTTTGGGTCGAACGCAAGGAGGCCTTGAGCCGAAGCGGCCATGACCTGCCGCGGCGTCTTGGCCACCTGGGCCCTGACGCTCTCCCGGACCTTGGGGCGGGCTTCGGCGAGCATCTCTCCGAACCACTTCTCACGGAAGGTCGCGTAATTCTCCGGGGAAAATCCCTTGAGCCAAGCATCAGCCTGCTGTTTGGGCAAGCCGCTCAAGTCCCCCGCCGGGTCGTCGAACAGAAGCCCGGCAACCTTGTTGGGATAGCGTCCCGCGTAATCGGCCACCACGACCCCGCCCAGGCTGTGGCCAACGAGGATGAAACGATCCAGGCCAAGAGAATCGGCAACGGAGCGAATGTCATCGGCGAACGATGCGACGGTGTAGACGCCATCAGCCGAAGGATCGGATTGGCCCATGCCGTGAAGGTCGAAGGCAATAGCGCGGCGGCCTGGTCTCAGGTGGGCGAGCTGGGCGCGCCAGACTTCAAGGCTGCCGCCGAGGCCGTGAACGAAGACGACCGGAATGCCGCCCAAGCCACCGTCTTCGACCCGAAGCTTCCCGAATGATCCCGTCACCCAGCGCGTCTTGACGTCTGCCGTTTCTTTCATGTGTTGGCGGCAGGAACAGCAGCCAGATTGGGCGGCCACGAGCATCAAAGCTGCGAGCGGAATTGCGAGGAAAAAAGCGAGCCGGCGCGGTTGATCTGGCATGATAACCTCTTTGGAAAAGCCGGGCCGCCATCTATTCAAGCGTACCCGGCAAAAAGAAAGGCGAGCCCTTGAGCTCGCCTTTCTCAAAAAACAGGCAGAACTATTTTGCCTTGTGCGCGTGAACCTTGGCGAAGAGTTCGTCCGTCATGGGCGGCACTTTCCCCTTGCCGTGGCATTTAGAGCAAAACTCCTTCGTCGGCAGAACGAGGCCGGCGGCCTTGGCCTTGGCGGGATCCTTCATGATCGAGAATGTCTTGTAGTTGCTTCCAGGCCCGTGGCACGTTTCGCAGTCCACCTGGGGGTTCTGCTGGGCGTGCTTGGAAGCGGCCCACGAATCGTACTGGAGCTTGTGGCACATCTTGCACTTCTCTGGACCGACTTTGGCAGGCGTAGCCGAAAGCGCCGTCAGCGTGAATGCAGTGGCCAAAACGAACAGCAGCGAAACGAAGAAAGCTTTCTTCATCGAGTTCCTCCTTCAGCAGCAAGGGAGCGGGCACCTTCCCCGTATCCATGCTTGAAAAGGAATATACTACCTCTGGCCTCCATTTGCAAGCCCGAACCGAAAGCCTTTCGGCTAATGTCCGCTGGCCATGGAGGGAGCGCCGGTTTGCGCGGGCTGGCCCGAAACAGGCGGATGACCCTCCGGCATTGTCCCCGAGGGCATGGCACCGTGGCCTTCTCCGGAGGCGGGCTTGGATGAGACGACCTTCCACGCGCCGCCGCTCTTCTCTAGGGAATAGAGGTAGGTCATGGGAGGCATGTCCGACCCCTTGATCTTGAACTGGACCGTCGCCTCCGCAGTCGTTCCGTTGACGGCGCTCTCTTTCAGGACCACGTCCATCTTTGAAGTATCGAGCCCTTTCACGTCGCGGACGTACGTAATGACCGCCTCTTGAAGCGCGGAGCTATCCTGCGAAGGCGCGGCCGGGGCGGACGCGGCCTGCGCCGGGGCGGGCGTCGTGGACTTGGCCGGAGCCGGGCCGGGGTTATTGCAGGCTGCTCCCGACAGAAGGAGCGCAAAGGCCGGAAGGGTTCCACTTAGGACTTTCTTTGTGAAAATAGGCCGTTTCATCAGTATCCTCCGTTCAAGCGGGCCGTCCCGCGCAGTGAATATTACCATAAGCCTTGTTGGAGTTGGCGGGCTTGGAGCACAAAGGGGTAAAATACGGGCGTACATAGCCGGGCGCGAGTGGCGCCCCGCTTCTTGGAGGAGGCCGATTGTCGCCCGGTTTCTTAAGAAGATTGAACCGCGTGCTCTGGATTGGCCTGGTCGTCGCGGCAGCCGTGGCCGTGGCAGCCTACGGCGCGCTGCTTGTCACCGTAAGATATAAGGAGAGGGAGATCCAGCGGCGCTGGGCCTCCGGTTTCAGCCCAATGGAAAACTTCGCGTCACGGTTCGCGAAGACAAAGAAGAATAGCGTGGCGGACGAAATTGAAAAGATAGCGGCTCCGCTGGGTTTCCCGATAATCCCGTTGGACTCGCGGAATGACCTTCGCCACATGGAGCCGGGAGAATGGGGGGCCATCTCAAACAAGTGCCATCGTTACCTCGAAGCCGAGTTCGACAGGCCAGACACGGTGATTGAGCCAATTCCACCGGATGTGGCTGCATTCTTGGAGAGGCACCGGGACGCCGCCTCCTCGGTTAAGAATATTCTTGTCAACGAAGGACCGCCCTTCTGGGACCTGGATCTAGCAGGCAGAGAACCGCGCCCGCCGAATCACATTGGCATCCTGTCATTGGGTGAGTGGCTATGCCTTGACGCATTGTCGCGTCTTTATAGTTGGGATGAAGCGGGAGCTTTTCAAGACCTCGAAGCGACGTGGATATTGGAGCAAGGAATTCGGGCGAGACCGGAACTTGTATATTTCGAAACGGCGGCCGCGGTCGCGAAAGACAGGCTTGGCGTGCTGATAAAGTCAGAGATGGCGCCACCACGATGGGTGGCGCGGCTCCAGTTTGAGCCATACCAGAGGGATATGAAAGCCACGTTGCAGTTCGAAGCCTGGAGATACTGGAACGCTGGGCGGATGATGGCCGGCGCCTCATATACCGGCCGCGCCGCCAGGCGGGAAGGCTGGCTTTGGAAGATCTTCGGCAGGCTGTGGTTCAGGCTTTCCATGGCCGAAGCGAACGCCGCCTGTCTGGATCAGATCGAAATTCTTGAAAAGCAGGGCTGGTGCAATTCCAGCCTGGCGGCTGATGCCGATCGGATTTCAACGGCGTTCCCAAGGTGGAGCGCCATCGGCGGCTTTGGCGTCACGAGGATGAGCCTGGCATGGACCTCGATGGAACAGCTCGCCCTGGAGCTCGAATTCACCAGGAAGCTGTTCGTGGCGCGCGATGCGCGCTGCTCCCTCGGAAAGTGGCCTTCTGAAATTCCGTCCATCGAAAAGTCCAATTGTCCCGGGACGAGATGGAATTACGGCGTGGACGGCACGGGAGGAATGACTCTGTCTTATTCGGGGAGCACCGCCAGGCCAAAAAGGGCGGGAAGAATTGACCTGCCGCTCGTTGTCAAGGATGGCGGCCTTGTTCAGTGTACAGAAACCAGCCAACCGGAGCCAGTGGCGCTTTACCATCCATGATGATGAACCGGTGCGCGCCAACCAGCACTGAGAATACTGCCGGCACCGCCTTGAATATAGAGCGGGCGGCGGTGGAGCGTGCTGAGGAGGGCGGCCTTGTCCTGACGGCGACAGGCAGGCTCGCCAGGCGCATCATCCATAAGTACCGCCAGAGGAGGCTCGGCAGCGGTTCAAGCGGCTGGTCGGCGCCGGCCGTCTTCGCGCTGCGTCGGTTCGTCATGGATAAGCACGCCAGCCTGTGGGATGGGACGCGGCCATTGAACAGGGCGGCGGCTCTCCGCTTATGGGCGGCTGCGTCGAAGGAGGTTCCGCCGCCGGAGGGCGCCGCGGCGACGCCCGCCCTTTTTTCGATGTTGATGGAGGCGCTGGATGTCTCCGAATCCAACGGGATTGACGTGTCCAACGGCGAGCCGTCCGAAAAGCTTCCGGCCTGGAGGGCGGAGGTTTCCCGCCGCTTTCTAAAGATGGCGCGCAACGAGGGCTTCGTTACCTACCGCGGCGTTGCAGAGCGCGTGGCGTTGGCTTTGCGCCAAGGCGAGATGACCGTCGCCCGGCCGGCCGTTCTCGTCGGCCACGAGCGATTGGCTCCCGTGGACGAGATCGTCGCCGGCGCCCTGTCGGAGACGCCCTGCGGCCTTACGAGAATGTCCCCTTGCATCAAAGGAGGGGGTGGCTCATTAGGGGCGAGGCTTTGGGCGACGCCCGAGCAGGAGTGCCGGGCGGTCCTCGCCGAAATTCTCGATGTCTGGAATGGAGGCCACCGCGACCTCGGGCTGGTCTATCTCGACGATTCGTACCGCCCGATGTTGAGCGGGCTTCTCGCGGAGCTGGCCGGAAGCGAGGCGGTGGATCTCCAGCGAGCAATAAGATACAACCTGGCGGGAGGCGATCCCCTCACGAGCCACCCTCTTTTTGAAACGGCCGTGATGCCTTTGAGGGCGGTCGCCGAGGAATCGGGGACCTCGCTTCTGGAGAGCTACTTCGCCTCGGTTTACACCAGAGAAGATGAAGAGGGATCCGCCGGGCGGCTTCGCTCCTCCCTTTGCGGCGGCCATCCGGCGAGGGACTGCGCGGGAGGCGTCAAGGCGCTCAAGAGGGAGGGCTTCGAGGTGCGCGGCATCGAGAGGATGCTGGCTTTGAAGCGGGCTCCTCTTTCGATGTGGCTTGAAGCGCTTTCGGCCTCGTGGCGCGAAAACGGCTTTCCGAAATTCGGCGGAAGCGACAGGCAAAGGGATGCCATCGCGTGGCAACACCTGGGAGAAGCAGCCTCATCGCTCGCCGCCGAAGCGGGGAAAATGGAGATGGCCGCGGCGGAGGCCATGGCGTGGCTGCGCGAGGCGGCCGGTGGATACGCTGTCGCTCTGAAGACCCCGGAGACGGCGGGGCTTCAAGTAATGCCGGCGCGCGAGGCGCTCGGCCTCTCGTTTGACCGGCTATGGGTCGTCGGCGCCCACGGCGAAGCGCTGCCCCGCCGCGCGGCTGACTATCCGCTGTTGAGCGGAGCGGAGAGGCGGCAGGTGGAAGAGTGCACTCAGGAGGGACGATGGGGCGAAGCGGGCAGGACCATCGAGGCTCTTCTTGCGTGTTCGCCCGCCGTTTCGTTCAGCCGCTCCGCGGGCAAGAGCGAGGACGAGCCGTTCATGGCCTCGCCGTTCGCGCCGGACGAAACGGATGGAGGGCACAAGAAACAGAACACCCTCGACCTCTGGAGGTCCGCGCCTCCCGCTTGGCTCAGGGCCGGCTGGCTCAGGGCGGCTCTCTCATCCGAGCTCTGTCCCAGCCAAGAGGCGCAAGAGAAGGCCCCGCCGCTTGACGCGGCGCGCTGCTGGAGCGTCACTTCGATCGAACGGCTGGCAGCCTGCCCCTTCTCCTTTTTCGCGGGATGCATCGCCGGGCTCGAGCCGCTGGCGCGGCCGTTTGAAGGGCTCGACCCGATGGAGCGAGGAAGCTTCGTCCACGCGGTCCTGCGGCGCTTCATGCAGGCGATGAAGGAAGAGAAGCCCGTCTCCTGGCCGGAGGATTCAGGTGACGCCTTCGCTCTTCTGGCCAAGTCCGTTGACATCCAACTCGAGAGGGACGGCCACAGGGGAGATGTATTGTGGCAGGTCGAAAGGGAGAGGCTTCTGGGGGACGGCTCCTCTTCCGGTCTGCTCGGCGAATGGCTTGAACAGGAGCGGCAGAGGGCGGCGGATGGGTGGAGCGTGCTGGCCGTAGAAGCGGAGTTTTCTTCATTGAAGGCCGCGGGCCTCATGCTCAGGGGAAGGGTGGACCGCGTTGACGCAGGCCCTCATGGCAAAATGGCGGTGTGGGACTACAAGACCGGGAAGGCGCCCAAGGCCGGCGAACTCCTCGAAGATGGAGCGGCGGTGCAGCTCCCCGCCTACTTGCTCGCGTTGAAGCGAGGGCTCGTCGCCGAGGTGGATTACGGTGGCGGGCCGCTCCGGGGCGGCTACATCCAACTCAGAAGCGCGGCTGAAGTCTCCGTGGCGCCGTTGGCCGAAGGCAAAGGCAAGAACAAGAGCTTCGTGGATTGGGAGGCGCGCCTGACCGAGTGGGAGGCGGCGCTGGAGAAGCGGCTGGAGGCGCCTCTTCGCGGACATTTTCCGGCGGAGCCGAGGCCCGCGTCGAAGCGAGAGTGGAAGAAAAAGCAAGGCGCCTGCGAGTTCTGCCCGTACGGCGGGATATGCGGATACTTCGGCGCGCAGGCGGCGGAACCGGCCGGCGAAGACATGGATGAGGAGGAAGAATGAGCCACTCCTCAGACAATGACGCCAGGGAAGCGGCGCTCGATACTTGTAGGAGCTTCATCTGCGAGGCTCCGGCCGGCTCCGGCAAAACCGCGCTCTTGGTGGCCCGATTCCTCGCCCTGCTGGCGGAGACAAAAGGCCCGAAGCAGATTCTTGCCATCACGTTCACCAGAAAAGCGGCCGCGGAAATGGCCGAGCGGATAGGCGAGGCGCTGCAGAACGCGCTGGATGGCCGCCCGGCGGCGGAAGGTGCATGGAACGAGAGGCTTCACCGGCTGGCGTTGAAGGCCGCCGAAGCCCACGGCATGGATAGGGCCGCTCTTCTCGCGCCCGGCGCCCTGCGCGTGACGACCTTCCACGGCTTCTGCGCGGAAATCGTGAAAGGGTGGCCGCTGGAGGCCGGGTTCCCTCCAGGGACCGGGCTTTTGGACGATCTCGAACAGAGGGCGGTCATAGAAGAGGCCGTCTCGAAATACATGAGGGCGCTGGTTTCCGGTTACGCGGGAGAAGAGGAGACGAGCGCCTTCAAGCGGCGCCTTGCGGCATCCAACAACCGGCTCCAGTCGCTCGGCGGCCAGCTCGTGGAGCTTCTTACGAGAAGAGAGAGGCTGCCGGCCTTCACCGCCATGATGGCGGAAGGCCGTCCGGCGGAGACCCTCAAGCGGCGAACGGAAAGCCTGCTTGGGCTCTACATGGAGCCGGCCGCGTCCTATTTCAGCCAACGGCCGGCGGCGTGGCGCGCCCTCAAGGAGGCGCTCACTGGTTCGGAGGCCGGTTCCGTGATGGCCGGTGAGCCGCCCGGCCGCGGGATCGAGTCCCTGGAAGGATGGCGGAGCGCGGGCGAGCTCTTTCTTACGAAAAGCGGAGCGCAGCGAAGGTCGCTTGGCCCGGCGCAAGGTTTTCCCGCCGGTTTCTCGAAACATCTCGCTTCGGCGTTGATAAAGGAGGTGCCGGATGAAGCGGCGAGGGCGATGCACTTCATGCGGTCCCTGCCCGAAGCGGGGGATGACCCATGCGGAACGGGCGATCTCTGGGACGTCCTCCTTTTGGCGGCGAGCGCGGCTGCATGGCTTCAGAAGGAGCAGGCCGCTCGCGGGACCGATTTTCTGGGGCTGGAACTGGCGGCTTTGAAAGCCTTGGACACTGAGGACCTTCCAGGAGAGAGCCTGGTCTTCATCCACGAGCATCTCCGGCACGTCCTGGTTGACGAGGCGCAGGACCTGAACGACGGCCAGGCGAAAATCCTGGGCGCTCTCGCGGAGGGATGGTCGGAAGGCGACGGCCGGACGATTTTCGTCGTCGGCGACCCGAAGCAGTCCATCTACCGCTTCAGGCGCGCGGAGGTGAGCCTCTTCGAGGATCTTTGCGAACGAGGCGTTGAAAGGCGCTCGGAGGAGCGCCTTCGCCTGGCCCCGATCAAGCTTTCAAAAAACTTCCGGTCGCGTCCCCAACTCGTGGAATTTTCAAACGTCCTCTTCGGCCGCGTCATGGAGAACCCCCGGGGCGAATACGACGAGTCCCATTTCGAAAGTTCGGAGGCCGAGCGCGAGGCCGCCCCGGCCCCGTGCGAAGTGGAGGCGGTTCTATTTTCATACAGGGACGGCAGGAGCAGGGAAGAGAAATGGCCTCTCGCCGCCGAAGCCCGCGCCAGGGAGGCCGCGTGGGTGGCGGCCGGCGCCGCGCGCCTTCTCGGCCAGCAATGCCGCGGCGGCGACAAGACGGTGGCCGTGTTGCTTCCGGCGAGGACGAACCTCGAGGCCTACGTGAAGGCCTTCGCGCAAGCCGGCGTTCCCTTGAAGGTGATGGAAGGCGTTCCGATGACCGAGCGGCCCGAGGTCCGGTCGCTACATTCCCTTCTGGCCGCGCTCCTAAGGCCCCACGATGACATCGCGTGGGTGGAGGCGCTGCGCGCCCCGTGGTGCGGAGCATCGAACGCCGATCTGGCAAGACTCGCGGCTCTGCCAGAGGCGAGCTGGTCGGGCCGCATTCTTTCTCAAGCGGGAAGGGGCGGCCCGGCCGGGGACTTCGCCGCGGCAATCGAGCCGTTCGTAAACTCCTTCGGACGTGGTGATTTGAAGCGCGATCTGATGGCGGCGTGGGAGGCTATCGGAGGGCCGGCGGCTTTCGTCCGCAGATGGGGGAGGCGGGCGGCGGCCAACGCGATAGCCTATTTCGGCCTGCTTCCGGAGAGCGGGGCGGGCGAGGAGGCAATCGAGAATGTGGAGAGGAGGCTGGAAGCGGCCTACACCCCTCCTGATCCCGGAGCCGCCTTCTCCCGAGTCTCCTTGATGACGATTCACAAGGCGAAGGGGCTGGAATTTGACTACGTCTTCGCTGCCGGGCTGGATTTCGCCCCTAGAAAGGCGAAGGAAGGGGCTGGCCAGCCTTTCGTAATGGCCCGCCTGCCGGGAAGGGAAAGGCTGGAAATGGCCGCCGTCGCGACCGACCGGCGTTCCGGGCGGGCCGCGCTCGGGTTCAAGCTGCTCCAGGAGCTCGAGTTCAGAAGGAGCCTCGCCGAACAGAAGAGGCTCATGTACGTCGCGGCGACGAGAGCGCGAGAGGGCCTCGTCCTGAGCGCGCTTCGCAAGCGGACAAAGAAAGAGGAAAAGGGGGCCGATGGGCCGCCGGGAATCGTTTCGTGGCTCGGCGAATGCTTCGAGGAGTGCCTGTTCGACGACGTTCCCGCGCGCTTGCTGGAAGACCCGGAGGTTCCTCCTTCAAAAACGCCGGTCCGCCGCGAGGAAGCCGTTCTTGCCGAGGTTCCCGTGTTCGACCCGCAGCCTCTGCCCTACTCGATTCATTCGCCGTCGAGCCTGGTGGAGATAGATGATGAGACGGCCCTTCCCGCGCCGCGCGGCGGCAAAGAAGCCGATCCGTTCGCCCGCGCCAGAGGCGTCGTGATGCACCGGCTCTTTGAATCGCTGGCTTCAGGGAGAGGGCTCCCGCCGGCGGAGGCCACGGCCGCCGCTTTCGCCCGCGAGGGCGTGGGGGCACAAGAGGCGAAGCGCGAGGCCGCCCGCGCGCTCAAGGAGGCCGCGGAGGCGTGGGCTCATGAAGAGTTCGCGAGGCTGCTTGAAGGCGCGCAGCTGGAATGCGAGCTCGGTCTGGAGATGGCCGAATCTCCCCGGCGGGTTTTGGCCGGCCGTCTCGATCTGCTCGTAAGGCGAGCCGAATCGGCGATAGTGATAGATTACAAGACCGGCTCCGTGCAGGGTGGAATCGAGGAATGGATGGAGCGCGAAACGAAAGCCTACGCGCCGCAGCTCGCCGCTTACAGGCGAATGGCCGCCGCGAAGCTGGGAATCGGCGAAGAGAAGACCGGCTGCGCCGTCCTCTTCACCGCCATTCCGGCGTTGAGGTGGGTGCACCGCTTGAAGCACGAGGGCGGGCCATGAGACGCGCCATGCTTACTAATCCGAGCGGGAAGAGGGTTTCCCCTTTCGCGCTCCGCTGGCAAATCCAGGCGGAGCGCTCCTTCTGCCCTTCGGGGCCTTCCCGCTCGGCGCGAGGCTTGGCAAAGCCAACCCTGGAGGGAGGGTTTCGCTTGATTTCCCAGGGCTTCGGCCTCGCTGCTCACCCATTCCCACTTCGAAGAGGTCCTTCGCAAAAGTTAACTAATTCGCGCTCCCCGTAATAAAATGATTCTGGTTGAATCAATTCCGTCCGGCCGAGCGGGCGCGCCGCCGGCCCGCTTCGCTGAGCAACGATCTCGTCTTCAAAAGGAGACTCGATGACTGACAACCTAGCCAGTTCGATGAGAAAGTTTAACGGGACATTCTGGGCGGCGATAGCCGTCGAGCTTCTTCACTGCCTCGCCTCGTATACCATGCTCGATTACCTCATCGTCTACCTGGCCCAGGACCTCGGCTTTGGCGACATCCGCGCGAACGCCCTATACGGGATGCTTTTATTCGCCGGATACTTCCTTCCGATCCTGATCGGGGCGCTTGCCGACCGCTACGGCTTCAGGGAGACGATGGTGGTTTCGCTGGCGGTCATGGTCGCCGGCTACTTTCTGGCCAGCCGCGTCACTTCCTATCCCGGAATGGCGGCCGCTCTGATGGTCGTGGCTTTGGGAGGGGCGGTCATAAAGCCCGTGATAGCTGGGACCGTGAAGTCCTGTTCCGACGAGAGCAACCGCTCGCTCGGCTTCTCGATCTACTACACCGTCATCAACATCGGCTCGTCAATAGCCCCCTTCCTGGCGAACGGGGTGCGGGTTTCGACTGGCCATCCTGGACTGATCCTCGTCGCTTCCGGGATCGTGGAGGCCTTCGCGCTGGCGGTCACGTTCTTCTTCTTCAGGAACATCGAGATTGACGAATCGGCGCGGGCGAAGCCCTTGATCAAAGTCCTGGCGGAGATGACCGTCGTGCTGGGCAACGCTAGATTGATGATAACGGCGGCGGGCTGCGCGGCGATCTACTTCATCGGCGGCCACTATAATATGGCGGGAGGCGCGCTCGTCACGGCGGTCGCCGTTTGGATAGCGGCCAACCTCCTATGGGATCTGGCGGGCAAATCAATAGCGGGGGAGCGTTGGGGAAGCCACGCGCTTCTTGACCGCCAGCGGTTCGGGGACGGTCGGCTGCTGGGATTTATCATAATCTTTTCGGGGGTCTGGGCCCTCTACAGCCAGATATGGACGAATATTCCCCTCTACATCACTTCGCTCGACCCGGCGATGAAGGCTCACATCGAATGGTTTCAGGCCGTGGACCCGATCATGATCGTTCTCTTTCAGGTACTCATCGGAAAATGGATGGGACGCTTCAGGCCCCTTCCAAGCATGGTCGCCGGAATCGTCATATCGTCATTCGCCGTCGGGACCGTCAACCTCTTCGGATCGCACCTGGGCGCCTGGGCCGTCGGAATCTCCTTGGGCATCTGGTCAATCGGCGAGATGATGTTCAGCCCGCGGTCGGTCGAGTACGTGACGGTCATCGCGCCGAAGGAGAAGCTTGCCCTCTATATCGGCTACGGTTTTCTTCCACTGGCGATAGGTTTCGGAGTGGGGCCATCGCTCGGCGCATTTCTCATAAGACTGTTCGCAAGGATCGGCCACGCGGAATGGGTTTGGTACGGCTTCGGCCTGTGGGCGCTTTTCATCGCCGCCGCCCTGTGGGCGTACGACAAGCTTTTGAATAAGAAGGCCCAGGGAGCCGCGCGGCCTTGACGATGTTCCGCCTTAGGGGCTATATTCGGCGCATAGCAGCTTCACGGGCCTCCGCAAGGGTTGGGGGTTCAGGTCAAGGAAAGGCGCGTTTCGGCTTTGCGGGGGGATTTCTTGAATCAAGGGGGGACAATTCCGAGCGAACAGGGCCTTTCCGGGGCCGCGAGCGGGGTTTGCCGCGCGGAGGGCATATCCCGTATGGCGGCGGATGCGGCTCGTATGGTGTTGGAAACGTCTCGTATGAAGCGGGAAGTGTCTCGTATGGAGCCGGAAGGAGTCCGTGTGGCGCCGGAAGTGGCTCGTATGGAGCGGGACGCGTCTCGTATGAAGCGGGAAGCGTCTCGTACGGCGTCGGACGCGTCTCGTACGGCGCCGGAAGCGGTTCGTATGGCGTCCTCCAAACCCCGCATGATTCGGGAAGGA
>JBBINO010000039.1:0-22606 GCA_037443845.1 Acidobacteriota bacterium | reverse complement strand
GCGTTTACTGGAGCGGGAAACGGGATTCGAACCCGCGACCCCAACCTTGGCAAGGTTGTGCTCTACCAACTGAGCTATTCCCGCCCAAAAGAAGAGTTTAACCGAGAGCGGCCATTTCTGTCAAGGCAGGCCGCCCCTCATCAGCGATGGCACGAGATCAAGGCGGCGATCAGCGCGATCCATTTGATTCTCGATGCCGGTCCTCATTATTTTTCCTGGCGGTTAGCTTCGGCCCTTTGCTGTGCGGCCCTGTTTCTGCCGCGTTTCCGCTCCTCGACCGCCCGGCGCAATAGGTATTCAACCTGCGCGTTCACGCTTCTCAGGTCGTCCGCGGCCCAGCGCTGAAGGTCGTCCCACAGCTCCGGGCTGATCCGAAGAAGAAAAGGCTTCTTGCCGGCCAATGGCTCCTCTTCTACGCCTGCTCGACCACGACGGCGGTGCCGTAGCAGAGGACTTCCGTCGCGGAGCCGCGGCTGACGACTTCGGACGCGTCGTAGCGCAGGCCGACGACCGCGTTGGCGCCCATCGCGCGCGCGTGATGGATCAGCAGATCGTAAGCCTGCCCACGCGCCTGTTCGCACATCTCGGTGTAGGCGCCGATCTGCCCGCCCACGATGTTTTTGAGGCCGCCTACGATCCCCTGCGCGATGGTGGGCGCCCGGACTATGATGCCGCGTACGACGCCTTTGTACTCCTTGATCCTGTAGCCGTCGAATGAAAACGTTGTCGTGACGAGCATGTCATCCTCCTTAATACAGGGTCCCAGCGTTGATCACCGGGTGAGCCTCTTTTTCGCCGCAGAGAACGACGAGAAGATTCGAGACCATCTGCGCCTTTCTCTCGCTGTCCAGTTCCACAACGCTGTTGGCGGCGAGCTTCTCGAGGGCCATCTGCACCATGCCGACGGCGCCCTCGACGATCTTCTGGCGCGCGGCGATGATGGCCGAGGCCTGCTGGCGCTGGAGCATCGCGCCGGCGATCTCCGGCGCGTAAGCGAGGTGGCTCAGGCGCGCCTCTACTATGCGCACGCCGGCGCGCGCGAGCCTCTCCTCCAGTTCCTTCTCAAGCGCCGCTGAAACCTCGTCTATGTTGCCTCTAAGCGATATCGCCGCCTGCTCGCCTTCCTCCCATGAATCGTAGGGATAGGCGCTGGCCAGGTGCCTCAGGGCCGACTCGCTCTGAGTCGTGACGTAGTCGCCGTAATTCTCGACCTCGAAGCAGGCGGCGAAGGTGTCTTCCACTTTCCACACCACGACGGCCGCTATCTCGATCGGATTCCCCGCCTTGTCGTTCACCTTCAGTTTCTCGCTGTTCAGGTTGTGATAGCGCAGGGAAACCCTCTTCTTGGCGTAGAAGGGGTTGGCCCACCAGAAGCCGTTCTGCTTGACGCTTCCCGAGTACTGGCCGAAAAGCGTGAGCACCGCCGCCTCGTTGGGCTGAAGGACTATGAATCCCTTCGAGACCAGTATGTTCCCGATCAAGCACAACGCGACGGCCAGCAACGTGACGACGCCGATGGCGGGATCTACAAGGTGCCTGTCCAGCATCGAGACCGTCCCGATGAAGGCGACCGCCAGAATCGGATAAAGAATGATATTCAGGAACAACATGCCCCACCCTGAAAGCGGGCGGCGAAAAACCTCTTTGCTCATAGCGCACCTCCTCTAATAGCCAAATGATATCACTTTGCAATCAGCTTGTCAAGTGGCCGCCGGAAAAGCTGGCGGCGCACAAGCTGGGAGCCGTGGCGGGCGTGCTTGTGGAAGGTTGCTGAAAGACCCCATTGGCCGCGTTGCCACCCCACGGCCCCGCCTGAGGTGTTCTCGCTTCCTTGTCTTCGCCATTTCTTTTCCAGTGGCGTATAATATTTTCGCAAAGAGGGCCGGGTGGCCCCGAGCGTTGACGACGGAGGTTCGCATGAAAAAGGCGTTTGCAGTTGCGTTGTCTGTTGGGCTGGCTTTCGCGGCGCTGGCGCAGACCAAGTCGCCCGTCACCAAGGGCGGGGTGAAGAAGCCAATTCAGAAGACCGCTGCCATCAAGACCAAGCCGGTCGCGATACTTCAAACCAGTCTGGGTAAAATTGAAATCGAGTTTTTTCCGGACAAGGCCCCAAAGCACGTGAAGAATTTCCTCATGTTGTGCAAGTCGGGCTTTTACAACGGGACGAAGTTTCACCGCGTCATCCCCGGATTCATGATCCAGGGCGGCGACCCGAACACCAAGTCGGGCGATCCCGCCACGTGGGGCCAGGGCGGCAACACCGACAAAAACGGCAATGAGATCAACGTCCCAGCCGAGTTCAACGACATCAAGCACGTCCGCGGCATCGTTTCGATGGCAAGGGCCCAAGACCCAAATTCCGCCTCTTCCCAGTTCTTCATCATGGTAGCCGCTTACCCCAGCCTCGACGGCAAGTACAGCGCCTTCGGGCACGTGGTCGAGGGAATGGACGTGGTGGACAAGATCGTCAACGCCCCAAGGGACCCCGGCAACGACATGCCTTACAAGCCTGTCTCGATAATCAAGGCGTGGGTGGAGCAGCGGCCAATCGAGGAGGCCAAGACGGTGGAGCCACCGGCGCCCAAGGGGACCGGGGCCGCGCAGGAACCGAAGTAAGATTATTGAATGAGCGAGCCTTTCGCGGCAAGCGCGAGAGGGCGAGGGTTGAAGAGGGAGCGCTACGAACGGCTCGCCCATTGTAGCGAAGGGCGGGCGAAGAGGAGGGTCCAATGAACGCGATTTTGCGCAGCTTAGCAATGACCGCGGCGGTGCTCGGCCTGGCCGGGGCCGTCGCCTGTTCGACTAAGGTCACCATTGCGGTTCCGGTCCCGATGACCGGCGATCAAGCCGCACAAGGGCAGGACGTGCTTCACGGCGCGCAGCTCGCCGTTGACCAGTGGAACGCCAGGGGCGGGGTCTTGGGGACGAAGATCAAGCTCGTTTCGGCCGACGACAAGGGCGACGCGGACACGGCGGCCTCTCTCGCCAAGGATTGGGGCAACGAGAAGGTCTCGGCGGTGATAGGACACTACAATTCTTCTTCGACGCTGGCGGCTCTTGAGGTTTACTACGCCAAGCGTACGCTGATGATATCACCCTCCTCGACCAACGCGGACGTCACGAAGAACGGCTATCCAACGATCTTTCGCGTCTGCGGCCGCGACGACCAGCAGGCCAAGGTCGCCGCCAACTACGTGATGGCGGCCTTCCCAGACGCGAAGGTGGCGGTCCTCAACGACAAGTCGCCTTACGGGCAGGAGCTGGCCGACGCCTTCCTGATCGACTACAAGGCGCTGAGCAACAAGGATTCAGTCTACTACGAGGGCTTCGACCGCTCGACCTCCGACTTCGCGCCCATAGTCAAGAAGCTCAAGGCGGCCGAGCCGACGTTCGTCTATTTCGGCGGGCTCTTCGTGCAGGGCGCCGGGCTCTTGAAAGAGATGCGCGCGCAGGGAGTCACCGCGCCCTTCATGAGCGGAGACGGATGTTACGACCCCGATTTCATAAAGCAGGCCGGCGCGGCCGCTGATGGGGCGCTATGCACCTTCTACCCAGACGTCGAATCGCTGCCCGAGGCCCGTTCGGCCGTCACGGCCTACAAACAGGCATTCGGCGAAGCGCCCGGCCCTTACTCGATGCTGGCCTACGTCGCCACCGACCTCGCGCTCCAGGCGATGCAGAAGGCGGGCACGACCGACTCGCTCAAGGTGGCATCCGTGCTCCATTCCGGCGAGTTCCAGACGATAATGGGGAGCTTCAAGTTCGACGCCAAGGGGGATCCGGCGACGGCCCCCTGGGTCGTCTGGAAGGCCGAAGGCGGAAAGTTCGTGGTTGCGCCGAAACCCGTTCCAGCCCCGGCCGTTCCAGCCGAGAAAAAATAGGCACGGCCGAAGGCCCGTCCTTTTCGGAGGCGCGTTGGACTATCTTCGCCGAATCGCGGCAATCGTGGCAGCATCGTTGGTGATTGCCGGGATGTCGTCGTGCGGTCCCGGGAGGCACGTCGTCCGAGTCGCCGTAATCGGCCCGATGACGGGGGAACAGGCCAAGCAAGGGAAGGACATGGCCGACGGCGCCCGCCTCGCCGTCGAGGAGTGGAACGCCAAGGGCGGAATCCTTGGGAAGCGGATCGAGCTTCTAGTCGGCGACGACGCCCAGGACCCGAAGCAGGCCAACAGCCTCGCCAACAAGATGTGGACTATGGGCGTGGTCCTGGTCGTCGGCCATTACAACTCTTCCTGCACCATCCCGGCGAGCGAAATCTACAACCTCAGGCACATGGTGATGATCACGCCCGCCTCCACCAACCCGAAAGTCACCGACCGCGGCTACAAGACGCTCTTCAGGGTTTGCGGAAGGGACGACCAGCAGGGACTGGTAGCGGCGCAATACGTGGTCCGGTTCATGCCCGGTGCCAAGGTGACCGTGCTCCACGACAAGACTACCTACGGCCAGGGGCTCGCCGACGAGTTCATGGCCAACTACGAGAAACTCTCGGCCAAGAAGGTGGTCTACTACGGGGCCATCGTGAAGGAGGACCAGGACTACAGCGCCGTCCTGACCAGCTTGAAACCATTGGATCCAGACCTGCTTTATTTCGGAGGACTCTATCCGCAAGCCGGGCTTCTGGTCAGGCAAATGCGCCAGCTCGGCCTCAAGGCCATCTTGATGGCCGGCGACGGCACCTACGACCCAGAATTCATCCGCATAGCCGGGGCGAACAACGCCGAAGGCTCGCTGCTCACCTTCATGCCGGACCAGGAGAAGATACCGGGGGCGCAGGCCGTCATCGCCAGCTACAGGAAGCGTTTTGGAGAAGTCGGGCCTTACTCGCTTTATTCGTACGAGGCGATGAACATTGGGCTTTCCGGCATCGCCAAGGCGGGGGCCTTGGACGGCCTGAAGGCGGCGGCCGCCATCCACTCCTCTTCGTTCGAGACCGTTTTCGGGCCGATAAGCTTTGACGCGAAGGGCGACGTGCTCGATTCGCCGTACGTCGTCTGGCGCGTCGAGTCGGGACGGCTTGTCCAGATTCCATACAAATGACGGGCGCCGGCTTCGAGTTCTTTCAGCAGATCATAAACGGCCTAGCGGTTGGCGCGGTTTACGCCCTCATCGCGCTAGGCTACACGATGGTCTACGGCATCATAGAGCTCATCAACTTCGCCCACGGCGAAATCTACATGATGGGCGCCTACGGCGGCATAATCATCCTGGCGGCGCTCATGGCGCTGGGCCTGCCTTTGGGCCTCGCGCTCTCGTTTGCGCTGCTGGGCACGCTTCTATTGACCGGGCTCTACGGGGTCGCGACGGAGAGGCTGGCCTACCGCCCTCTGCGCGGGGCATCGAGGCTGGCTCCATTGATTTCGGCGCTCGGAATGTCCATTTTCTTCCAGCAATACGTCCTATTGAGCCAGGGGGCGAGGGACAAGATTTTTCCGGTGGAGCTGTCATCGGGGGGCTTCTCGGCCGGCGGAGTGAAGGTCTCCTACATCCAGGCGGCGATCCTGCTGGTCGCGACGCTTTTGATGGTCGGCCTCACGCTCTTCGTCGGCAAAACCCGCGTGGGCAGGGCGATGAGAGCCACGGCGCAGGACCCAGTCATGGCGTCGCTTTCGGGCGTCCCGGTGAACGGCGTCATCGCGCTGACTTTTTTCATCGGCTCATCGCTGGCGGCCGTGGCTGGCTTCATGATCGCCATGTACTACGGCAAGGTCAACTACCTGGTAGGATACATGGCAGGGTTGAAGGCTTTCGTCGCCGCGGTGTTGGGAGGGATCGGGAACATCCCCGGAGCGATGGCGGGCGGGCTCGTGCTCGGCGTCGTGGAAAGCCTGGCGGCCGGGTACATCGGAGGCGAATACAAGGACGTCGTAGCCTTCGGAATTCTCATCGCCGTCCTGATAGTCCGCCCGGAGGGACTCTTAGGCACGAGGCTTCCGGAGAAGGTGTAACGGCGCCGCCTCGGCTGAGCTAAGTAAAGAGGCGGTTGTGGCCGGCGGCAGGACAATCGCGCGGAGGGCGTAAAGCGGAGGACATGGGCGTGGCTCGGAGGTTGGCCGCTTTTTCGAAGAACGGGAGATTCGCCGCTCCGGCGAGCGCCCTTTTCTTCGGCCTTCTGGCCCTGCCGTTCATGGGGCTCCTCGGAGCCTTCGTAGTTTCAGCCACCGTGCTGCTGTTCAGGTGGGCGGCCCTCTACGGGCTTTTGGAGCGAAGGCCGCGGATGCCTGACTTCTTGGCGAGGGCTAGGGGGCACGTCTCGAAGCTGCCGCCCGCCGTTAAAGGAACGGCGCCGATGGCGCTGCTGTCAATCCTAGTAGCGCTCGCTTTCGTGCTGGACCCTTACACGCTCGACGTCGCGACGACGGCCGGGATTTACGCGCTCCTGGCGCTCGGGCTGAACATCGTCGTCGGCATGGCTGGCCTTCTGGTCCTTGGCTTCGCCGCCTTTTACGGAGTCGGCGCCTACACCTACGCCATTCTGAACACCCACTACGGCCTGGGCTTCTGGACCTGCCTTCCGATCGGCGGGGCGCTGGCCGCGCTCTTCGGCCTTCTGCTCGGGCTGCCCACCCTGAGGCTGAGGGGCGACTATCTCGCGATCGTGACGCTCGGCTTCGGCGAGATCACCCGCATCACGCTCAACAACTGGGACAGCGTGACCAACGGGCCGAATGGCATTCTGGGAGTGGCGCCGCCATCGGTTTTCGGTTTCTCGTTCGACCACCCGCGCCACTACTTTCTTCTCGCGCTTGCCCTCGTCTCGCTGAGCGTCTTCCTGTTGAAGCGGCTGGACAAGAGCCGGGTCGGCAGGGCTTGGGTCGCCATGCGGGAGGACGAGACCGCCGCGGAGGCGATGGGCATACCAACGCTGAGGCTCAAGCTGCTCGCGTTCTCGATGGCCGCCTTCTGGGGAGGAGTCGCGGGCGTATTCTTCGCGGGGAAGCAGCTCTTCGTGAGCCCGGAGTCCTTCAACTTCCTCGAATCCGTGATGGTCCTATGCATGGTCGTTCTAGGCGGAATGGGCTCCGTTCCAGGGGCGGTCCTCGGAGCGGTGCTTCTCTCGTTCCTGCCGGAGGTGCTCAGGGGAGTTGACCAGTACAGGCTGCTGGCGTTCGGCCTGGCCATGGTCCTCATGATGCGCTACCGGCCTTCGGGAATATGGCCCGAGGCCCACAGGGCGCTTGAGGCCAAAGAGGCGCGCAATGGCTGAGGCGCTCGCGCTCAAGGGCCTCTCGATGAGGTTCCAAGGGCTTCAGGCGCTGGAGAATTTTGGCCTTCTCGTGAGCGAGGGCGAAATCGTCTCGCTCATCGGCCCGAACGGCGCCGGCAAAACCACCGTCTTCAACTGCGCCACCGGCCATTACACGCCCACCGGCGGCGACGTCCTCTTCTTCGGCCGCCGCCTCAACGGAATGCCGCCCCATACCATCACGAGGCTCGGCCTCGTGAGGACGTTTCAGAACATCAGGCTCTTCGGCTCGATGTCAGCCCTTGAAAACGTGATGGCCGGACGCCACTGCCGGTCGCGGGCCGGAGTTTTTTCCTCGATGCTGGCGCTTCCTTCGGCGGTCTCGGAGGAGAGGGCCATTCGTGAAAAGGCGAGGTCCCTGCTTGAATTCGTTGGCCTGAGCGAGCGCGAGCGCGCCAAGGCAATGGACCTTCCGTACGGCGGCCAGCGCAGGCTGGAGATCGCGCGGGCGCTCGCGGCCGAGCCGCGCGTTCTGTGCCTGGACGAGCCCGCCGCAGGGATGAACCCGAGCGAAACGGGCGGCCTGATGGAGCTGATCTCGAAGGTCCGGAGCCTTGGCATCACGGTATTTCTGATAGAACATCACATGCGGCTCGTCATGGGGATCTCGGATCGCGTCGTCGTTCTGGACCACGGCGTCAAGATCGCCGAGGGAAAGCCGCAGGAAATTCAGCACGACCGGAAGGTCATCGAGGCGTACCTCGGCCAGGAGGCTCCCGTTGCTTAGGGTTGAAGAACTCTCGGTTGCCTACGGGCGCTTCGAGGTCCTTGAGGGAATTTCGCTCGAGGTCGGCCAAGGCCGCGTCGTGACCCTCGTTGGCGCGAACGGGGCGGGCAAGAGCACGGCTCTCATGGCTATTTGCGGCCTTCGCAAAATAACATCCGGCCGCCTGGTTTTCGAAGGCGAGGAGATCACGGGCCTCGCGCCGCACGAGATCGTCCGCCGCGGCATCGTCCAGGTCCCGGAGGGACGAAGAATATTCTCGAGAATGAGCGTCGAGGAAAACCTCTTCATGGGCTCCTTCCTCAACAATGCGCGCGAATCGAGGAGGGAGATGGACGGCGTTTTTTCGCTCTTTCCCGTTCTGGCCGAGAGGCGCGCGCAGCGGGCGGGGACGCTCTCCGGCGGCGAGCAGCAGATGCTGGCGCTAGGCAGGGCGCTCATGGCCAAGCCGAAGCTTTTGCTTCTCGACGAGCCGTCGCTCGGGCTGGCCCCGACGCTCGTGACGCAGATATTCAAGATGATCAGGGCCATACACGACAACGGGACGACGATCCTCCTCGTGGAGCAAAACGTCCACCAGGCTCTCTCGATTGCGGATGACGCCTACGTTCTGGAAGCGGGACGCATCGTGCTCCACGATACGCCGGAGAAGCTCCTCGCCAAGGACGAGATACGCCGGGCCTACCTCGGCGAGAACTGAGCGGCCACGAGCCGCCCTCCGTCTATTCTTCCTGCCGGCCCGCCGATGCGACGCTCTCGCGCCGCATTCCCTCATGCAAACCCTTGCGGGAGCCGCTCCATATGATGCTATAATCTGCGGGCGGAGGAACCATGGCTGCCACCTTGGCCCCGAAGCGGGAGTTGGCGCTGGCCACAGAGGCGCTGAAGCTGCTCACGGAGGTGAGCATCGCCCTCTCTGCGGAGAGGGACCACCAGACGCTGTTGAACCTTATCCTCTCCAAGGCCCGCGATCTGGCCGATTGCGACGCCGGCAGCCTCTATCTGGTCGAGCACGAGCCAAAGGAGTGTCTCCGCTTCGTTCTCGCGCAGAACGACTCCGTGGCGGCGCCGTTCACGGCGTCGGTCATGCCGCTAGACAGGAAGAGTTTGGCCGGTTACGTCGCGCTGACCGGCGAGACGATAAACCTCGAGGACGCGTACAGCCTGCCTCCCGGCGCCCCATATGGGTTCAACAAGGCGTTCGATGACCAGATAGGCTACGTCACCCGCTCGATGCTCGTCCTGCCGATGCGCAACCACAGGGGCGAGGTAACCGGCGTCCTCCAGCTCATCAACCGCAAGAATGACGAGCCGGCGAGGATCACCGGCCGCGAGTCGGCGGACGCCTTCGTGATCCCCTTCGACGCGCCGGTCGTGGACCTGTTGAGGGCCGTGGCCAGCATGGCGGCCGTGGCCATTGACAACGCCACGCTGATCAAGAACATCGAGACGCTCTTCGAGGGGTTCGTGAAGGCGTCGGTGACGGCGATCGAACAAAGGGATCCGACGACCTCCGGGCATTCGCTCAGGGTCTCGATATTGACCACGGAACTGGCGAGGGCCGTGAACCGCTCGGACGAAGGGCCTTTCGCCACGGTTGAGTTCACGGAGAAGCAGATCAAGGAACTTCGCTACGCCTCGCTGCTCCATGATTTCGGCAAGGTGGGCGTCAGGGAGCAGGTGCTCGTCAAAGCGAAAAAACTCTACCCTCAGGATTTGGAGAGGATACTGACCCGCATGGAGATGGCGAGGGTTTGCGGGGAGAGGGAGGAGTTGCATCGCGAAGTCGAGTTGCTGAAGTCCGGAAGTGGCGGCGACGCGAGCCTGATTTCCTCCCTCGAAGAAGAGATCGCCAGGAAGGACGACGAGCTGAGGAGTTTCGAGAACGTCGTCTTGAGGGCCAACGAGCCATCGGTCCTGCCCGAAGGCGACTTCTCGGCGCTCCAAAAGATAGCGGCCGAGGCCTTCCCGGCTTCGCGAGGCGAGCGGAAGCCCCTGCTGGAGCCCGAGGAGGTCCGCGTGCTTTCTCTTCGCAGGGGCACGCTGACTGACGAGGAAAGGCTCGAAATCGAATCGCACGTCACCCACAGCTTCCGATTTTTAAGCGAGATACCCTGGACGCCCGAGCTCAAGGAAATACCCTCGATAGCTTACGCGCACCACGAGAAGCTGAACGGGAAAGGCTATCCGCGCCGCCTGACGGCCCCCGACATTCCGATCCAGTCGCGCATGATGGCCATAGCCGATATTTTCGACGCCCTCTCGGCCTCGGACCGTCCATACAAGCGGGCCGTTCCGATTGACAAGACCCTCGCCATTCTGGAGGCCGAGGCGCAAGATGGAATGCTCGACGACGGCCTGGTGAAGCTGTTCATCCAGTGCAAGGTCTATGAGAAGACGCTCCACTTGAGAAACGTGACGATGGAAACGGCCGGGCGGCCGTAAACGGATTGGAGGCGCGCCGTGACTGGAAAGTTGCTTCTTCTGATTGTCGCCATGCCTATTCTCTTCGCCGCGCAGATAAAGCCCGTCGTCTACGACGCGCGCTCCGACGGCCAGGCCATTGACCTTCAAATCGGCGACACTTTCGAAGTGGCGCTTCCTGAGAACCCCACGACCGGTTTTCGCTGGGAGGTCATGGAAGGGCCTGGCGACGTAATCGAGCAGGAGGGCGAGCCGCGATACGCGACGAACCGTTCAGACCCGCATCTGATGGGCGGAGGGGGGATGGTCACCTTCCGTTTCAAAGCCGCCGAGGCCGGAACGGTTGATCTCAGGCTGGCCTACCATCGTCAATGGGAGAAGGAGACGCCTCCCGCCAAGACATTTCACCTGACGGTCAACGTCTCCTGATACGCTCGCGGTCAGCTTACGACCGCTTCGATGTCTATGGTTATCTCGACGTCGTCGCCGAGCATCACGCCGCCCTGGTCGAGCGTCTGGTTCCAGACTATCCCGTAGTCCTTGCGGTTGAGCGAAGTCTTGACCGAAAAGCCGGCGCGCTCGTGCCCCCAAGGGTCCTTGGCCGTGCCGTTGAAGGTGACAGGCAGCGTGATCTGTTTCGTTACGCCGTGCATCGTGAAGCTGCCGGTCACGTCGTATTGGTTGTTCCCTTTGGAAATTACCTTGGTGCTCGTGAACGTGATCTTGGGAAACTTCGCCACGTCAAAAAAATCGGCCGAGCGCAGGTGGTTGTCCCTCGCGGCTATCCTGGTGTCTATGGAGGCCGCGTCAATCGAGAAGCTGACCGAGGACAAATCCGGCTTCGAGGGGTCTGGAACGGTGATCTCGCCTGAAAATCCGGTGAAGTCGCCGGTCACCCTCGATATCAAGTGGCGGATGTTGAACTCCACGACTGAATGGGCTGGGTCAACCTTTAGCGCAACGGCCTTCGGAGCGGCCTGGGCCAAAGCGGCCGCTGAGCATAGAACGAGAAATCCCGGCAAGAGCAAGTTCCGTATTTTCATCGCATTCTCCTCTGGCCACAGTAACAGAAGGACGGCGCCGTTTCTTCCAATCGCCCCCGGAAGCGATCCTCCATTTCACTAAAAGGGCGGTCCGTGTTAAAGTCTTGGAGGGGACGAGACAGGGATGGCCGAACTGATTTTCCACTGTCCAGCCTGCGGCTTCGCTCACAAGATAGACGCTGAGCGTGTCGCGCCCGCTGGAACCAGAGGCAAGTGCCTCGGCTGCTCTGCCGCCATAATCGTTTTCAAGGACGGCCGCGCCGAGAGCGCCGGCGCGCCAGCCGTGCCGCAGGCCGCGCCGGGCGGCGCTCACCCGCCCCCTCCGCCCGAACCTCCCTCAAAGGCCGAATCGCCGAAAGAGGCCGCCGCGCCTGCTCCGGCGATCGTCCAATTCAGGTGTCCCTATTGCGGCGCCGCTGGCGAGCGCACGCTCGACGGCATAGCGAAGGAGGGAATCGTCGCGGCGTGCGGCACCTGCGTCCAGCTCTTCAGGCTCTTCCCTGACGGGAGGGCGGAGGAGACCGAAGAGGAACAGGCGGTTCGGTCTGCACCTGCGGCCGCTGCTCAAACGGCCGGTTCGCCGGTGGCCACCGGCCCTAGCGGCGGCGTCATTCAGTACTCTTGCCCATTTTGCGGCGCGCCTCACGAACGGGAGAAGGCGGCCGTCCCGGCCTCCGGTGCTGAAGTCGTCTGCCGGATGTGCGTCATGGGCTTCACTGTTTTTCCAGATGGCCGCTCGCAGGCGCCTGATGACGCAGCGAGGCCAAGCGCGGCCCAGCCTCCTCCTCCCAAGGTGGCCAAGCCGGACGGGCTTGTTCTCTTCCTCTGCCCATTCTGCGGCAAGGAGATCAGGGTTGCCAGGGCCAAGATTCCGCCGGACGGGGCGCGAGGAAAGTGTTCCGGCTGCCAGGCGAGGCTCAGGCTTCAGCCGGACGGCAACGTCGAGCTCGATTCCATTCATGGCCAGGCCGCGCAGAATGCGCCGCCTCCCGCCGCGCCAGAAAGCGGCGAGCAGGAACCCACCAGGGCCGAAAGCCTCGGGGACATTGACAACTGCTATGCCCATCCGGGTGAGATCCCGAGCCGCGCATGTTCCGAATGCCACCGTTATCTGTGCGACAAGTGTACGTCGCCGAAACGGATTGACGGCCAGATCAAGCCGCTCGTCGTGTGCGCCGCTTGTGGCGGAGTGGCGCCGCCGCTTCCGAAGCGCGTCCGCTGGACGCCGTTTTACATGGACCTCCCCAAGGTCTTCTCGGCGCCGTTGACTACGGGGGCGCTGGCCTATTTCGCCGTCATGGCCGGGATGCAGGTTCTAAAGCTCTTCTGCTGGGCGTTTTCGGCGGCGGGATTGATCCCCTTCATGCTCCTCACCGTCTTCCAGTGGGTCTTCTACCTGGAGGTAATCCGCGACGTGGCGGAGGGTTCGTACGATTTCCCCGGCTGGCCGGACGTGGCCGACATTGTCGCCATGCTCAAGAGCTTCATGAAGGTCGTCCTTGTTACGGCCATCTCGCTGTTTCCCGTTTTCATAGCGGGATGCATACTGATGGCGCCGCTCCAGGCATTGATGGCGACCTCCGGCCAGGGCGAGAGTCCGGAACTTAGTGCGCTCATGTTTGGGCCGATGGGAATTGTAGTCGCGCTCTTCTTTTTCCTCTACCTTTTTTATCTGCCCCTCTGCGTCGCGATTGTGGCGGTATTCGACACGATACTTCCGGCGCTCAATCCCGTCCTTATCGTCAAGGTGATGATGCGCATCGGCAAACCTTATCTGTACGCCGCTCTTTTCTGGGCGGCGCTCTTCATTTTCAATATCGTCTTGAGAGTTCTGCTTTGGAAAATAGGATTGGCCGGCGGCATCTTCTATGAAATCATTGACGTTTACTGCACCCTCCTGTTCTGCTACAGCCTCGGGCGCGTGATCGCCGAAAACCAGCACAAGATCGGCTGGTCCTGAGACACTCACGACAAGAAGCGGCGTAGTGGCGGGCCAGCGGAAGCAGCGTCACGGCCGGTCCTTGCCCGCGAAGATGCAGTGGGGCCGCAGGGGGCATTTGGAGCAGAGATTCGGGACGAAGCGGCCCTTGCACTCCTTCAGGATGCCGAGGCGGGCGAGGGCGAAGTCGTAGCGCGTCGGATCTTCGGGACATAGCTTCGAAAGCGCCGCCGTCGCCTCCCTGGCGAAGGCCGCGTCCGGCGTCGCCCTTTTGGTGAGCCCTAACGCCCGAGAAAGCCTCGCGACGTGGACGTCCACCGGAAGCAGGAGCTGCGCGGGCTCGATGCACCGCCAGAGGCCCAAGTCCAATCCGTCGTCGGGCCTTGCTACCCACCGCAAAAAGAGCCGCCACCGCTTCGAGGCCGACCCGGTTGACGGAAGAGGCATCAGTTGAGAAAGCCCGGAGGTGAGAGGCCCGGCCTTGGAGCGCAAGAGCCGCGCAAAGGCTTCCAGCTTTTCGTCCACGGTGCCCGCCGCCGCTTCGAAAGCGGCCTCCAGCGAGCCGTGAAGCCTCAACACCAGGCCCACGCCGCGCAGGAATGCCTTGACGTCCGAAGGCTTTTGAAACCGGTATCCAGGAGGATCCTTCACTTGCCACCCGCCGGCGAGAAAGGAGGCCGGATGCGGGGTAAGCATCGAGAAAAGCTCTTCGAGAAAAGCGCCCATTGCCTTCACGTTGCCGTAGGCGAAAAGCGCCGCTATCAGCGCCGCGGCTTCCCTGTCTTCCCTCTTGTCATACCGGCGAGCGAACCGGAGCGGGTCCGAGCCAAGAAAGGCCTTCCCTCGACTCTTGACCAACCGGCCCAACGTCCGGGCCAAGTCGCAAGAGGGGCTTGAAGGCTGAGGCGGGACGTGGCCTTTGCGAAACGGGTCTTTTTCCGTTTTCTCCCGCTTTGGCCCGCCCGAGCGCCTTGGCGCCGCGGCTCGAATCCTCGCCCCCTCTACGCGAAGCGGTTAGTCAGGAAGTTGATGAGGTCGAGGGCGAACTGCTCCATGTAGGCGTTGAAGCTCTTTATCTTTCGTCCCAGCAGGTTGTAGCCTATGAGAGCGGGGATCGCCGCGAAGAGCCCGCCAGCCGTAGTGATCAGGGCTTCGGAAATTCCAGGCGCGACGGACGCGAGCGTCGCGCTGCCCGAAACGCCTATCGCCCTGAAGGCCTCCATGATGCCCCACACGGTGCCGAAGAGCCCGATGAACGGGGTGGCCGACGCCGTAGTGGCCAGGAATGAAAGGCCCGACTCAAGGCGCGTCGTCTGGTCGCGCATGACGCGCTGGATGGTGCGTTCTAGGTTCTCGGTGTGGCGAACCTGCGGGCGCGCGTCGCTCGTGCCGCTGATGAGCGTCGCCCCCGGCGCGACCTGCTGCTGGTCTCGGACCTGGTCGTGCAGTTCCTTGTAAGTCTCCAGGAACATCTCCTTCAGCGGGTTGTCCTTCGATTCCTTCGCCACAAGGAGTATGTCGGTAACCTTTCCGGCCTTGCGGAGGTGCTCGTAAAAAGCCTTCGACCGCTTCATGTAACGGGAATAGTTGAGGATCCTGTCAATGATGACGCTCCATGAAATCAAGGAGAAGAATAACAGGACGATCAGCACGCCCTTTGCGATCCAGCCCGAATGGCCGAGCAGGTCGGCGAGGCTTGTGGAAGCAAGCGCTAAGTTCATGGCACCTCCTTCAAGCTGGAAATTATAGATAGAACCGGCCCCCGGCGTCAACGCGCAAGAATGACATGGCGGCCAGCGGCACCCGCGGCAGGGACTGGCGCTTTTTAGGAGGATGTGGCAAAGTGGAGCCATGAAGGCTTTCTGGCGAAGGGGGCCGCTGGAGCCGCCCGGCGAGGAAAGAGAAAACACGGCCGAACAGTACGAGCGTTTCCAGCGCTTGCTCTCCCTGAACAACGAAGCCCTTGAACTGATCGCGAGTCTCCAGGAGGACCTGCGCTTCGTGCCGCCGCGCCGCGACGTGCTGGGCGACAGGCCGCGACTGATTTTCGAGACGGCGGGGACGATCGTAGCGACGCTCGAGGGGCTTCTGAAAAAGCCCCACTCCAAGCTGGCGCACAGGCTTTCGCTTTTCAAGTCTGAAACGGAAGGCTTCCTGGCTTTCGAGGAGGAGCGCGCGGAAAGGAGGCTGGCCGCCTCCTTGAGCGAAATTGGGCTGGAGGACTCCCCGGAGACCGGGGAGAAGGCGGCCGCTCTCGGCGAAGTCAAGAACGCCCTTGAGCTTCCCGTGCCCGACGGCTTCGTCATGACGGCCGAGGCGTACTGGCGCTTCTTCGGACTGGCTCGATTCAAGGAATTGCGCGACGCCTTCAGGGGCCTGTCTCATGACGACATGGACGGGGTGAAGCGCGCATCCGAGATGCTCGTGACGCTGGTTCGGGAATCGCCGATCCCGCGGGCGGCCGAGGCCGCGATGGAGGAGAGGGCCAAGCTGCTTGGTGGAAACGGCGCGCCGCTAGCCGTCCGCTCTTCGGCCGTGGGCGAGGGCGGAGAGCGCACATTCGCCGGCCAGTTTTCGAGCCTGCTGAACGTCGAGCCCTCCGAAATTCTGAAAGCCTACCGCGAGGTGGTGGCCAGCCGCTTTTCGGAAAGGGCGCTGTTCTACCGCCTGTCGCGAGGGCTTCTCGAAGTTGAAAGCCCGATGGCGGTCCTCGTCCTGCCGCTGATCAAGGCGAAGGCGGCCGGCGTCATGTACACGCGCAACCCGGCCAACCCAAACGATTCGAGCCTTTGGATCACCTCGACGTTTGGGCTCGGCCTCGACATAGCGAGCGGGCGATCGTCAGCCGACGTGTTCGCCGTGGCGAGGGGCCGCTCTCATCCGGTCCTGGAGCAGGCCATCGCCGTCAAGGAAAAACGCATTGACGCCGGCGATCGAGGCGGGCTGGTGCTGAAGCTCGTGGAAGAGAGGGACGCGAAAGCCCCCTCGCTCCACAGCGAGGAGCTGCAGATTCTTGCCGATTGGGGCGCCAGGCTGGAAGAGCATTTCCACGGCCCGCAGGACGTTGAGTGGGTGCTCGGCCAAGACGGAAGCCTCTGGATCGTTCAAACGAGGCCGTTGTCGGTGGCGGACGGCAGCCAGCCCAAACAGCGAGTCAGGCCTCGCGGGCGCGCCATCGTTTCGGGGGGGACGACGGTTTTTCCCGGCCGGTCCTCCGGGCTGGCTTTCGTCCTCGATGAAGGGACCAGCCTCTCGCTCGTGCCGAAGGGCTCCGTGCTCATTACGCGCCGCCCGTCGCCCGACATGGTCCCGCTCTTTCCAAGGCTCGCTGGCTTCGTGGCCGAGGGCGGCAACTCGGCGGGCCACGCCGCGACGCTGCTTCGAGAGTACCGAGTGCCGGCCGTCTTCTCGGCGGCGGGCCTCTTTCAGAAGGAACTCGGCGGCAGGATGGTGAGCCTGGACGCCGGCGAGCCCGCTCTCTACGAAGGCGAGCTGTGGCCGCGAGTGATACCGGAGGAGAGGCTTGAGACGGAGCGCCATTTCGGGAAAAAGGACACGGTCAGGAGGCGGATCCTCGCCCTGAACCTTTTAAACCCGGCGGCGCTGAACTTCAGGCAGGGAGGTTGCCGTTCGGTCCACGACGTCCTGCGCTTCTGCCACGAGAAGGCGATCGGCGCGATGTTCGAAGTGAACGACTTCGTCGCGAGGGCAGGCCCGGACGCCGTGAAGAAGCTCGACACTCCCATACCGGTGAACTTTTTCGTTCTCGATCTCGGAGGAGGCGTGAGCGACGAAGGGCGGGCCAGGAGGGACATCCAGCCGGAGACGATTCTTTCCGCCCCTTTCCAGGCTTTCTGGCGCGGGGTGAGCAATCCGAACGTCGCGTGGAGGCGAGAAGCCCCGCCGAGCCTCGACGGCCTCGCGTCCGTCATAGCCGGGTCGTTTTCCAGCCAGGCCGGCCCGCAGCGCGGCCTCGGCGAGCAGAGCTACCTGATGATCGCCCCCGCTTACATGAACCTCAACTCGCGCCTCGCGTACCACTTCTCGCTGATTGACGCCTCGCTTACCACCGTCGCCAACAACAACCACGTCGCGTTCAGGTTCGCGGGCGGCGGCGCAACGCAGTGGCGCAGGAATCTCCGAGCGGCATTCCTGGACGCGGTCCTCACGAGACACGGCTTCCAGGTTGACAGGCGCGGCGACCTGATAAACGCATGGCTGAAGAAGGCTTCTTTCGGCGAGACCTCCGAAAAGCTGGATCTTCTCGGGCGCCTCATGGCCTGCGCGAGCCAATTGGACATGTACATGACGAGCGAGGAGGTGATGCGCGCCCACGTGGATGCGTTCATGAACGGGGACTACGCCTTCCGCTCCATCGCTCCGGGCGCGGACGAAAACCGGACATGAGGCGCGTGAACTAGCGCCTGGCTAGAATGTCCTTCCCAGGTAGAGGTAATAGAGCGAGTTTCCGCCACCGGCGCGCCCGTAAGCAAAATAGAGGGGGCCCAGGCGCGTGTCCGCGCCGAAAAGCAGCGTCAAGGCGTGCTTCAAGTCGCCCGACGAGACCTGCGCCCTCGTCTCCCAGATGTTTCCCGCCTCGAGCCAGCCGCCGAAGTAGACGCCCTTCCCGAGCCCGGTGGGCAGGCTGCCGATCCGGGCGTAGTAGCCTGCGCGAAGAACGCCGTAGTAGTCTCCGCTGAGTTGCTCGGGGTGGTAGCCAGAAAACGAGGAGAACCCGCCCAGCACGAACTTGTCCCAGATTGGAAGGACGGTTCCCCACGACGAGCCAGCCTCGGCCTTGACGAACATGGTGTGCCGGCCATGGCTGAACCATTGGCCCCAATAGCCCCAAACCTTGTCGTAGCGAGTCTGGGAGCCCATGCCGGTGCGCGCGAGGAACGCGAACAGCCCGCTTCGGCTGCCCTTGCGGGGGAAGCCAACCTCGTCGGCCCTGTCAAAAACCATCTGCCCCGAAACGCCGGCAAGCCTTACGTCGAAGGTTGCCAGCGAAGGGTCGCCGATTTTGGGGTTGGCCCGGGAATGGCCCCACCGTGGCCCCAGGCGCAGCTCGCCCCACGAGCCGATCTGGTAGCCGATGTCCCCGCCGGCGAGGATCGTCCGCGAGCGGTATTCCGCCATGTCCTGATTGCCGGCGTAGAGGTCGTGGAGCGAGTAGTTGTACTCCAGCCCGGGGGCCACGAACCAGTGCCCGTTGAAATCCAGAGGCTGGTAGAACTCGCTAACCAGGGACTGGACCCTTCCGAACTGCACGTCGTTGCGCCATTCGGCGCCCAGCGCGTTCAAACGGGTCATCGTCACGTTGCCCTTCAGCGTGAAGCGGCTGCCGCCGCTGAAATCGTCCTCCATCTCCATGCCGAACCGGACGAAGTTCGGCCCCCACGGCTTGTCGCGGGCCTGGATGACAAGCTCTCGCTCCGAGCCGGCGTCTTCGAGCCTGGCCTCGACGTTCTCGAAATCGCCAAGGCCGTAGATTCTTTCGAGGTCCCGCTTTAGAGACGCGGCGTCGGGCACGTGGCCGGCCCCGCCTCGCATCTGGGCTTCGATGATGCGCGCGTCCACGCGCTTGGACCCCTGAAACCTGACGACGTCAACCGGCTTGGGCGGCGCGAGCCTCTCCCGGCGTGCCTCCTCGTAAGCCGCGTATTCCTGGCCGCTGACGGCGAGCGGAAGAAGCTTCGCCCTGGCTTCATCCATCGTCTTGGCGCCAAGCTCCATGAGCTGCGGGGCCAGGTTGTACTGAGAGCTCCGGAAGCGAGCCAGGTCCGGTTTGATGAGGACGTCCGCGGCAGCGGCCTGCCGTTCCTCGTTCTTGATGGTCAGGATGGTGATCACCTGCCTGGAGATGTTAATCGGGGAGTCAAGAGCTTCCCTGGTGGAAAGGGCCGTCCCGATGTCAACGGCGATGATGATGTCGGCCCCCATCGCCTTCGCAACGTCAACGGGCAGGTTGTCAACGAGGCCGCCGTCAACCAAGAGCCTTCCGTCACGCTCCACGGGCGCGAAGGCACCCGGCACGGCCATGCTGGCCATCACGGCCTGCGGAAGGTCGCCGTGGTCCAGCACCACCTTGTCGCCCGTCTCAAGGTCCGTCGCGACGGCCCTGAACGGAATGGGAAGATCATCGAAGCTGCCGAACGGAGCCGCCTTCAGCATCATGCCGTCCAGCGTGGCGATGAAGTTCTGCCCCGAGATCAGCCCTCTCGGGACTTTGATTCTTCCCGCCTTGACTCCAAGCTCGAACTCCGAGAGGTAGCGGCGGTCCTCCTCCTTGCGCCTGAACGGTATCTCCCGCCTCGGAGGGTTGTCGCTGAAGAGCCTCTCGAACGATCTCTGGTTGACGAGCGAGGCGATTTCGTCAGGCGAGACGCCCGCCGCGTAGAGCCCGCCGACTAGGGCGCCGGCGCTCGTCCCGGCGATGCAATCAACCGGGATGTGCATCTCCTCCAGGGCTCTGAGAACTGCTACGTGAAATGCCCCTTTCGCGCCGCCGCCGGAGAGCACTAGGCCTATCTTCGGCCTTGGCTTTTCAACCCCAGCCGCCGCGGGCTTTTGCGCGCGCGGCGCGCCAACGACCACAAGCGCCGCAATGGTGCATATGACCCACCGCCGAGCTATTAGGCCCATCAATTCTTGAGCCCTCCTCAAGGTGAATATTATACTTCAGCTTGAGAGCCGAGGCTTCACCGCCGAATTCGTCAGCTTCGGAGGAGCCGCCGGCGAGGCTCGTTCATACCAGGAGGTAGAGATGCACGTCATGGAGGCCATCAAGGCCAAGGCTAAAGCGGGCAAGAAAAAGATCGTCCTCTCGGAGGGGATGGACAAGCGGATGGTCCAGGCCGCCGTGAGGGCCGCGGCCGAAGGGCTCGGCGAGATCACGCTTCTGGCCACGGAGTCCCAAGTGAAGGAGGCGCTCGGCGCCGGCGCGAAGGGCATAGAAAGGGTCCGCGTCATAGACCATTTCCAGTCCCCCTGGCTGGAACCTTTCGCCAACGAGTACTACGATCTGAGAAAGGCGAAGGGGATGACGCCCGGCGAAGCCGCGAAGGCGATCCGCGACAACGTCTTCTTCGGCGACATGATGGTGCGCAAGGGCTACGTTGACGGGTGCGTCTCCGGCGCCTACAACACCACCGGGCTCGTCATAAAGTCGGCGCTTCACATCCTGGGCACGGCCCCCGGCATCAAGACCGTCTCCTCCTTCTTCATAATGGTCCACCCCAACAAGGAGTTCGGACAGGACGGGCTCATGGTCTTCGCCGACTGCGCGGTCAACCCCTACCCGGACGAAAACCAGCTCGCCGACATCGCCGTCGCCTCGGCGCAGAGCGCCAAGGCGTTCTGCGGGTTCGAGCCGAAGGTCGCCATGCTCGCCTTTTCGACGAAGGGAAGCGCCAAGCACGAGAACCTCGACAAGGTGCTCAAGGCCGTGGAGCTGGCGAAGCAGAAATCGCCCGGCCTCGTCATTGACGGCGAGTTGCAGTTCGACGCGGCGCTGATCCCGGCGATTGGGGCAAAGAAGGCCCCGGGAAGCAAGGTTGCTGGACAGGCCAATGTATTCATCTTCCCCGACCTCAACGCCGGAAACATCTGCTACAAGGCGGTCGAGAGGCTGGGCGGGGCACAGGCCATCGGGCCCGTCCTCCAGGGGCTCGCGAAGCCCGCGAACGACCTCTCGCGCGGATGCAGCGTGGACGACATAGTGAACGTAACCGCCTTCACGGCGGTCCAGGCGATAGGATAGAAAGACAACCCGCCCCGCGCGAGCCCGCAGCGAGCGCAGGGGCCTTTGGAGGAAGACGTGAAAACGCTAGTGGTCAATTGCGGAAGCTCGTCGCTGAAGTACCAGCTCTTCAACATGGAGGACGAAACCGTCATCGCGAAAGGGCTCGTGGACAGAATCGGCCAGGAGAACGCCAGCCTGAAGCACGACTCCGTCGGCATCGGGCGAATAACCATCCGGTCCGGCATCCCCGACCATTCCAAGGCCGTCGCGGACATGATCGGCGCGCTGACCGACCCCGAGTACGGAGTGATGAAGTCGGTGGACGAGATCGCGGCGGTGGGCCACCGCGTCGTTCACGGCGGCGAAAAGTTCTCCGACTCGGTCGTCATTGACGCCAGCGTCATGGCTGCCGTCAAGGACTGCGTGGTTTACGCGCCGCTCCACAACCCGAGCAACATAATGGGGATAGAATCCTGCGACAAGCTCTGCCCAGGCATCCCGCAGGTCGCGGTCTTCGACACGGCGTTCCACCAGACGATGCCCAAGCACGTCTACCTCTACGCGATTCCGTACGAGTACTACGAGAAGCACGGCGTCCGGCGCTACGGCTTCCACGGAACGTCGCACCAGTTCGTCGCCAACCGCGCCGCGGCCCTCCTGAAAAAGCCCTTGAAGGAGCTGCGCATGATCACCGCCCACCTCGGAAACGGGTGCAGCATCACCGCCATCAAGGACGGCAAGTCGCTCGAAACCTCGATGGGGCTCACTCCCCTGAACGGGCTCATGATGGGGCAAAGAAGCGGCGACATTGACCCGGCGGTCGTCGCGGCCATGGGCGACATCGAAAAGCAGGACGCAAACGGCGTCGTCGCCATCCTCAACAAGAAGAGCGGGCTCCTTGGCGTTTCCGGCGTCTCCAACGACATGCGCGACGTCCACAAGGCGGCCGACGCTGGCAACGAGCGCGCGCAGCTCGCCCTCAAGATGTTCTGCTACCGCATCCGCAAATACATCGGCACCTACACCGCCTCCATGAACGGCCTCGACGTGCTCGTCTTCACGGCCGGCATCGGCGAAAACGACCCGTACGTCCGCGAGATAGCCTGCTCCAACTTCGACTTCATCGGAATGGAACTGGACAAAAAGCGCAACGAATCACCGGAGAGAGAGAAGATCATTTCCACGGACAAGAGCAAGGTCACCATAATGGTCGTCCCGACGAACGAGGAGCTGATGATCGCCCGCGAGACCCGCCGCCTCGTCGGCAACGGCAGCGCGAAGAAGACAAAGAAAGGGTGAGGAGCGCCAGAAAGGCGCGGGGCATTTTTGAATTGCGAATTTTAAATTTTGATTTTTGAATGGATGCTGGAATCGCCGATAGATAAAAAGCACCACCATTCAAAATTTAGCATTCAAAATTTATAATTGCCCCCCAGGCGCGGAGAAAAGAAAGTGTTTGGTGTCTTGTGTCTTGTGTCTCGCG
>JBBINO010000038.1:21017-22972 GCA_037443845.1 Acidobacteriota bacterium | reverse complement strand
GTGATGGAGTTGATCTGGCCGCCCATGAGGCCGCCGTACTCCGCGTCGAGGCCGCCGGTCTTGACTTCCGTCGCCTCGATGAAGTCGAAGTTGAGGCCCATGTTGTTAAGACCATCGGCCGCGCCAACGACTTCGATTCCGTTAACGAGGTAACTATTTTCGGGGCCCGATGCGCCATTTATTGACGGAGCACCTGCCAGACCTGACCCTACGGCACCTGGAGACAAGTACGCAATGTTGGAGGAACCTCGTCCCATCGGAATGGCATTGATCATGGTATCGGAGATGGTCGCGCCCGTGGTTGCCTTCTTCTCGTCAATGATGGGCGCCGCGCCCACGACCGTGATGGTCGAGGTTCCAGCACCAAGCTGGAAGGGCAGGGAGATCGTCATGCCGAGCGGAATATCAATGCCGCTGCGGACGACCGAGTTGAAGCCCTGGGCCTCCACCTGCACGGTATAACCCTTGCCGACGGGGACGAAGGGGATGCGGTATTCGCCGTTGATGTCGGTGGCCGCGCCGAGGAATCCCTGAACGGCTGGGCCGGTCACTTTGATCGTGGCGCCGATCACCGGCTGGCCGGACTGGTCGGTCACCTTGCCCTGAAGGCCGCCGCCCGTCTGGGCGAAGACCGCCACCGCCGCGATGGCGGCGCATAGCAAAAACAGGGCACTCCATTTGAGTGCATTTCTCATCTTGTCACCTCCATAACCTCCTGAAAACCACACTAACCGCTTGATTCGACTAGGATTGTCCTTCCTCTCTATCCCTCACCTCCTTTCCCTAACGGCTCTAAATTAGCAACTAATGAGTGGCTTGTCAAGCCCCCCACAAGGGCAAGCATGGAAGTTGAATTTGGAAGGCTGAATTGAGGGGAAGACGGGGCACCGCGGCCTTGTGCTTGAAAGAGCGGCGAAAGAGTGGAAGCACCTCCCTTTTTACTTCATCCTTCATCATTCATCCTTCATATTTGCCTTCGCGTGGGCGGCGTAAAAGGCGCCACGGCTCATGAAGTTCTGGAGGTTGGTTGACCCCACGGCGGCGCCACTCTGGCACAGCCAGCCGGCGACGGCCGCCAGAAGAAGCTTCACCCCGGGGGACTTAAGCACCGGCGCCGCCCTGTCGAGCTTCAACAGCGCTCCGCCTTCCTCTCTGACGAGCAGAAGTTGGACGTTCTGCACGAGCCGCCCCTCGGTCACCACGAACCTCAAGAGAAGCACCTCTTCGCTTGCCGCCAGAAAGGCCTCGCGAAACTTTACGTGCGTGTCATCCTCGGGAACCGAGAAGGCCAGCGAGGGAGGTGCCGTCCAAACGGCGCGCGGTTCGATCTTCCCCTGAAGCCTCACGTGGGGCACTCACGGCCTCCTTTGATAAACGAAGTAGCGCATTTCGCGGCCCTCCATCTTCCACTTCCGCTCGTAGCGCGTCTCCGCGGGATATGGCGAGACAAGGCGCCACGGCTGTTCCGGGTGGAGGCTCTCCAGCGCCGGCGTTCTTGAAAAGGCCCCGGCCGCCTGGCTGGAGTACGGAGCGTCGTCGGTCGCCACGTGGAGGCGCCCCGACGGGGCCAGCTTCTTCGCCGCTATCGAGAAAAGCTCTTCTGTCAGCAGCCTTCTCGAAGCGTGGCGGGTCTTGGGCCACGGGTCGGGACAATTGATATAGATTGAATCCACCGAGCCGCCGGCGAAAAGCAGGTTCAGCAGGATGTACGCGTCGCCCATCACCGGGAGCACGTTCAGCACCTCCTCCCGCTTCATCCTCTTGACCAGCCTTCTGTGGCCTTCGCCGAACTTCTCGATCCCTATGAACCGGGCCTCGGGCTCTCGCTTGGCCATGTCCAGGAGGAAATCCCCTCCGCCATAACCTATTTCAAGCTTCGTGGGACCGGGCTTCAGAAAGCGGCCCCAGTCAATGGGGAGGTCTTCCTCCTTCCACCAGTCGCCCAGGTCCAGCCT
>JBBINO010000038.1:16294-20917 GCA_037443845.1 Acidobacteriota bacterium | reverse complement strand
TTGAACGCCAGGCCAAGCATCGCGACGTCCAGCCCTTTCAGGGGACCGGCGGCTTCGCTTATTTTCGCCACGGCCCGCTCCACCTGGTCCTCATTGGCTTCGACCGCGGCCTCGACCACCTTCAGCTTGACGCCGTTCGCCTTCGCGACGTCGAGAAGCGCCCTCGTGTCCTTCGGAAAACACGAGCCACCGTAGCCCGGGCCGGGCTGAAGGAACTTCGGGCCTATTCTGCCGTCCATCCCCATGCCCTTCGAGACCATCATCACGTCGGCCCCGACCTCCTCGCAGAGCTTCGAGATTTCATTGATGAAGGTTATCTTCACGGCGAGGAAACCGTTGCTCGCGTACTTGATCAGCTCCGCAGTCGCCCTGTTCGTGACGACGATCGGAGCCTCGTTCTCGCGCATTGGCTTGTAGAGCTTCAGGAGGACGTCGAGCCCCTTCGGGTCGTCGCACCCGAGAACGATCCGGTCCGGATTCAAGAAGTCCCCGACGGCGCAGCCCTCTCGAAGAAACTCCGGATTGCTCGCGACGGCGAATGTCTCCTTCGAGTGGCCCTTCGCCATGATCGCCTCTATCTTCAAGCCGGTGCCGACCGGCACCGTGCTCTTCGTGACGATCACCTGGTATCCCTTGTGGCACTTGGAAATGGTCTTGACTGCTTCGAAGACGTAGGTCATGTCGGCGCTGCCGTCGGGCGCCGGAGGAGTGCCGACGGCGAGAAATATCACCTCGGCCCCGGGAATGGCCGCCTCGGTCTCGTCCGAAAAGTGCAGCCGGCCGGCCGCGACCCCCTTGTGAATCAACTCCAGAAGGCCCGGCTCGTATATCGGGCACTCCCCGCCCCTAAGCTTCCTAATCTTCTCCTTGTCAATATCGGCGCAGGTGACGTCGAGCCCAAAGTGGGCGAGGCATGTACCAGTGACAAGCCCGACGTATCCGGTTCCAATGACCGTGACTTTCATGCTCGGTTCTCCTTCCTGTACCAGCCGGCGAATTCCCGCAGGCCCTCCATGAGCGTCACGGAGGGCGAGAAATCGAGAAGCCGCGCCGCTTTGGCCACGTCAGCCGACGTGAGCGGCACGTCGCCCGGCTGCATCGGTTTCTCCACTATCAAGGCTTTCTTTCCCAGGACCTCCTCGATCGCCGAGATGAGGCGCGACAGCGTCGTGGTCTTGGCGCCGCCAATGTTGATTATTTCGTACCCGGAAACCCTCTCCAGCGCCCGCTCCACTCCCGCCACGATGTCCGAGACGTAGGTGTAGTCCCGCTGCGCCGTTCCGTCGCCGAACCGCTCGATCGGTTCGCCGGACTCGATCGCCTTGACGAACTTGTGGATGGCCATGTCAGGCCGTTGCCTGGGACCGTAGACAGTGAAGAACCGGAGCGCCCAAACGTCGAACCCGTGGACGTGGTGGTAGGCGTGGCAGAGCGCCTCGCAAGCGAGCTTCGTGGCGGCGTAAGGCGAAAGCGGCATTGATGCGGGGTCATCCTCCCGAAACGGCGCCGTGTTTCTGCCGCCGTACACGCTCGAAGTGGACGCGAAGACGAGCTTCTTCGCCTTCTGCTCTCTCATGGCCTCCAGCAGGTTCAAGGTCGCCAGGTAGTTGAGCTCGGCGTAGGCTTTGGGCTCGGCGATCGAGCGCCGCACGCCACCGCGCCCGGCAAGGTGGGCAACGGCGTCGAATCCCCTCCCGGCCAGGGCGCCCGTGAAGCCAGCGTCCCTCAAGTCGCCTTCAACGAAAGTGAACGAAGCGGAACGACGCGCCGCCCGGATGTTTCGCTCCTTGATATCCCGGCCATAGTACGGGTCGAAGTTGTCAACCCCCGTGACATCGTGGCCAGAGGCGAGAAGAGCGTCGCAAAGGTGCGAGCCTATGAAGCCCGCGGCGCCGGTGACGAGGATATTCATGGCTGCTGCTTCTCCTGTGCCTTCGCGCTCTTCGCGGCGTCCTCCGCCTTTTTTCGGAGGTACCACTGCACGAGGGTGGACTTCCGGATTCCTTCCGCCACGGCGGAAAGCGTGTCGTAGACCGACCTGTCGTTGACGAGCGCTCCCAGCGTCCCCTGGCCGTTGTCTATTTTCTTGAGGATGGAAGCCATCGAATCGCTCATGCTCAGAAGGTTCTGGGCCACGCGCTCGCCGTACTGGTCGTCCAACAGAAGCTTGTTGCCCAAAGTGCCCGGCTTCTGGAGCGAGGCGGCCACTTTCGCGAGCCCCTCCGAAGCGCGCGCCAAGTTGGCGACCATCGCCTCGCCTTGCCCCTTTTTCGAAATGAGCGCCCCAGCTCCGCCCCGCCCCGCCTGCACGTCGGCCAGCAGCTCGTTGAGCCGGCTGAGCGATTGCGCGAAATCCTGCGCCGTTCTTTCGCCGTAAGCCCTGTCGGCCAGCATCTTTCCGGCGAAGCTGTCTCCTTTCGCGATCGCCTTGCTGACGGTGTCGAGGCTCTTGGCTATGCTGCTGATCTGGTTCACCGTCTCCTGGCCGAGCTGCGGGTCCCTCAAAAGCCGCGCCACCACTCCGTTGCCCTCGTTAATGTTCATGAGCAGCTTGTTCAGGTTGTCGCTCAAATCCTGAACTCCCTGGATCACGTCCTGCGCGCCACGGCCCAGTGCTTCGAGGTTGATGGCCGGGTCAATGGGAATTTCGTGGTCCGGCAAAATGTTCACCGCGGCCGGGTTTTCCTTTTGAGGAGTGAGCAGCGCCAGGTACTTGTCGCCCAGAAGCCCCAGGCTCTTGATGGAGGCTCTCGTGTCCGACCGTATTCTCGGAACGAGGCCGGCGCTGATCTTGTAGCGGACCACCACCTTCGGCGACTCCTGGTCGCTGCTGAATTGGAGCCGCGAGACGTAGCCCACTTCGACCCCCTGGAACCAGACGCCGCTGCCCTCTTTCAGTCCGGCCGCGTCCGGGAAGAGGCTGTAGTAATCCACCTTTCGCTCGAAGAGCTTCTGGCGGCTCGTGATTCCTACTATGGCGAGCGCCGCCACGAGAAGGGCGAGCGCCGCCACCACGCCGATACGGAACAGCACTCCTTCACGGTTCTCGTTCATCGAGGCTCCTTCCCTCTATGAAGCCGCGAAGGACGGGGTGTTCCGTCTTCCGGGCCTCTTCGGGGGTGCCAACGAAGGCCATGCGGCCATCGTAAAGAAAGGCCACCCGGTCTCCCACCCTGAACATTGATTGTATATCATGAGTGACCACGACTGAGGTCACGCCGAGCATTTTTTGAAGCCTGATTATCAGCCTGTTTATCGTGTCCGCCGTCACCGGGTCGAGGCCGGAGGTCGGCTCGTCGTAGAGGATGCACCTGGGCTCAGCCACGATGGCCCTGGCGAGCGCGACGCGCTTGCGCATCCCGCCGGAAAGGTCGGCCGGGGCGAGGCGCTCCGTGCCCTGAAGGCCAACGACCTCCAGCTTCTCCATGACTCGCCGCTTCACTTCCTCCTCGCCGCAGAGGCGCTGCTCACGCAGAGGAAACGCCACGTTATCGAAAACCGTCATCGAGTCGAAAAGCGCCCCCCACTGGAAGACGTAGGTTATTTTTTTTCGGACATCCATCCACTGGGCCTCCGTGAAGGAGGTCACCTCCTGGCCCTCGACGTGGAGCGAGCCTCCGTCCGCTTCCAAGAGGCCGATCGTCAGCTTCAAGAGGACCGACTTGCCAGAGCCTGATCCACCCAGTATCACGAGCGATTCGCCTTGCGCGACCGACAGGTCAACCCCTTTGAGGACCTCGTTGCCGCCGAATGATTTTTTGACGCCCCTGTACTCTATGAACGGCCGCATGTCAGAAGACCAGAAAGAGCTTCGTCAGGAAGAAGTTCGAAATCAGGATGACGATCGAGCTGAAGACGACGGTGTCGGTGGTTGAGCGGCCTACGCCGTCGGCTCCGCCCTCCGTCTTCATCCCGTTGTAACACCCGATCAGCACGATGAGCGCGGCGAAGACGAAGGTCTTGCCGAGCCCGGAAAATATGTCATGGAACTTCATCAGCCTGAAGGCGTGGTTGATGTAGAAGCGCCCGGCTATCTGAAGCTGAAAGGAGGAGATGATCCAGCCCCCCAGCACGCCCATCGCGTCGGCGATGAGCACCAGGGTGGGCAGCATCAGAAAGAACGCCATGAACCTGGGCACGACGAGCTTCCTGACCGGGTCAGCCCCCATCGCCCTCAGCGCGTCAATCTGCTCGGTAACTTTCATGGAACCGATCTCGGCCGTTATGCCAGCCCCCACCCGGCCTCCCACCATCAGCGAGATCAGGACGGGGCCTAGCTCCCTGACCATCGAAATGGCGACGACTTCGCCTACGTAGAGCTTCGCGCCGAAAGCCTGAAGCGCGTAGGCGGTCTGAAGGGCCAGCACCATCCCGATGAAGACGGCCGTGATAAGCACGATCGAGAGCGACTGCACGCCCAGGAGGTTCATCTGGTAAATGACGAGGTCCCACTCCCACGGCGGCGAGAAGAGCGCCTTGCCCGTTCTCGCCGTCAGCAAGACCATTCCTCCCAAGTATTCCAGCCCTTTTCCTAAGCGGGTCGAGCGGAGATTCATCCGGTCGCTCCTCCCTTGAAAGCTTATCCCGCCGTCTTTCTTTGGTCAAGCCTTCGAGTTTTTTCCG
>JBBINO010000038.1:0-16194 GCA_037443845.1 Acidobacteriota bacterium | reverse complement strand
CCCTTGAAAGCTTATCCCGCCGTCTTTCTTTGGTCAAGCCTTCGAGTTTTTTCCGGGAACTCTTTGCGCCCAGGCGGCCAGGTGCGCTAAAATGATCGGCTTTGGGAGGCGAGATGCTCCTGGTTCTGAAACTTTCCACCGGTGACGAAGAGAGAGCGGCGCTGAAGGCGCGGCTCCACGCCATAGGGGCGGCTTACAATATTGAAAACCACGGCGGGCGAGAGGTTTGGTCGCTGCACGGGAAGGTTCCACCCATGGAAGAGTGCGCTGGGCTGCCGGGGGTGGAGCGCGCCGTTCCGCCGGGCGAAAGTTACCTGCTCGCTTCGCGGGCCTTCCATCCGGCTTCCACGGAGTTTGCCCTCGGCGGGTCCGTCGCCGGAGGCAAAAGGTTCCTGCTGGCCGCCGGCCCCTGCGCAGTCGAATCGAAAGAGCAGATGGAGATTTGCGCCGCGGCCGCCAAGGCCGCGGGCGCCGCCGTGCTCAGGGGTGGCTCCTTCAAACCGAGGACGAGCCCCTACTCGTTTCAGGGGCTGGGCGCCGAAGGGCTTATGATTCATAGGAAGGCCGCGGACGGCCACGGGCTTCTGATGATGAGCGAGGTTCTCGACAGGCAGGACCTCCCAGCGGTCGGCGAAATCGCCGATATCCTCCAGGTGGGCAGCAGGAACATGCAGAACTTCCCCCTCCTGAAGGAACTTGGAAAACAGAAGAAGCCTGTGCTTCTCAAGCGTGGCCTCGCTGCGACCAGGGAGGAGTTCCTTCTCGCCGCCGAGTACGTCCTCGCCGGGGGCAACGCGCGAATCATGCTCTGCGAACGAGGCGTGCGCTCGTTCGACCCGGCGCTGAGGCACACCCTCGACCTGGGCTCGGTCGTCCTTTTGAAGCAGATGACCCACTTGCCGGTCCTCGTTGATCCTTCGCACGCCTCGGGGCGCCGCGAGCTGGTCCTTCCCATGGCAAGGGCAGCGGCCGCGGCCGGGGCCGATGGGCTCATGCTCGAAATCCACCCAGACCCCGCGAACGCGCTTTCTGATGGGCCTCAGGCGCTCCTTCCCGGAGAGTTGATGGTCCTGAAGGCCGACCTGGAACGCATCCTGCCGGTCGCAGGCAAGTCGTTCGGGGAGGAAGAATGATCCGCCTGACGAACACGATGACAAGGCGGGTCGAGGAGTTCAAGCCACTCGTGGAGGGACGGGCCGGCCTCTACAGTTGCGGCCCGACGGTCTACGATTTCGCCCACATCGGCAACTTCCGGACCTTCTGCGCCGTTGACCTTCTGAAGCGCTTTCTCGCGTGGGAGGGCTTGGAGGTCCGCCACGTCTGCAACCTGACCGACATTGACGACCGGACCATCGCGCGCTCCCAGGCCGAGGGCGTCCCGCTCGACGACGTCACCGGCCGTTTCGCGAAGGCGTTCTTCGAGGACATGGCCGCGTTGAAGTGCCTGCCGGCGGACGTTTTCCCCCGGGCCACCGAGCACATGAAAGAGATGTTCGATATCCTTGAGGCGCTGGAAGCCAAAGGACACGCTTACTCCTCCGGAGGCTCGCTCTACTTCCGCATCCGCAGCTTCCCGTCTTACGGCGAATTGAGCCGCCTCGACTCTAGGGAGATTCTCGACGGCGCGCGGGTTGACTCCGACGGGTACGAGAAGGAGTCGGCGCGAGACTTCGTCCTCTGGAAAGGGATGAAGGAGGGCGAGCCTTTCTGGGAGAGCCCGTGGGGCAAGGGACGTCCCGGCTGGCACCTCGAATGCTCGGCCATGAGCCGCCGCTACCTCGGCGACACCTTCGACATTCACGCCGGCGGGGTGGACCTGATCTTCCCGCACCACGAGAACGAAATAGCGCAGAGCCGTGGCGCCACCGGCAAAGAGCCGGTCCGCTACTGGTTCCACGTCGAGCACCTTCTTGTCAACGGCGAAAAGATGTCGAAGTCCAAGGGAAACTTCCACACCCTCAGGGAGCTTCTCGAAAAGGGACAGGACGCCGAGGCGATCCGCTACCTCCTCCTGTCCGTGCCATACAGGCGCCAGTTGAACTTCACGATGGACGGGCTCGATGCCGCCAAGGCATCGCTCCGTCGCATAAGGGACTTCGCCGCCCGCTTCGCCGACAGGACCACCGCGAAGGGGGAAAACCCGGAACTGGCCAGAACCCTTTCGGGCTACCGAAAGGCCTTAAAGGAGACGCTGGAAGAGGACTTGAACACGGCCCTGGCGCTGGCGGCCCTTTTCGACGGCATTCGCGCCGCCAACAGCGCGATGGACTCGGGCGGCCTCACCGAAGACGCGAGGCGGGAAGTGGCGATGCTGATAGAGGACTTTGAAAAGGTCTTCGGCCTTGAAGCGCTCCCGAATCTGTCGCTAGACAAGGAGATCGAGGGGCTCATCGCCCGCCGCCAGGAGGCGCGCAAGGCGAAACGGTTCGCCGAGGCCGACCGCATCAGGGACGAGCTGAAGGCGCGCGGCATCGTACTCGAAGACACGCCGCAAGGCGTCAGGTGGAAGAAAGGGTGACGGTCCGGAGATGGCCAAGCTGAATCCAGCCGAATTGGAAATAGACCTCTTCTGCAAAGGGCTCGTGATAGGCCCCACGTGCACGCTTGAAGCGGACGCCCGCTCTTTCTCGCGCACCCGCGCCGGACTGGGCTCCGGCCTCGAACTAATCATTCCCTCCTCCCGCAAGGACATCTGGATGAACGCGCCGGTTTTCGAGCCCTTCGCAAAGAAGTCGCCCTATTCCATCTCCAAGGAGGACGGCGCCTACCTGGTGCGCGACCGGCGGGACGCGTCGCTTCTATACCCCGTGAAGATCCCGCCCCAGCCGAAGTGGTACGACCGAAAGTGTTCCTCCGGGACGCCCATGACCCAGGTTGGCGTCATGCAGGGCACCTACCTCGGAATATACTTCGGCGAGACCTGCCACTTCTGGCGGCAGAGCCCGAGCAAGGCGTGCAAGTTCTGCACGACGGGCCTGAATGTAGGAACCAACGAAGCGGCCGAGAAGAGCGTCGAGGACGTCGTCGAGACGGCGCTGGCGGCGAAGGAGGAGTGCGGGATCACCTTCGTCCACTTCAACACCGGCAAGCAGACAAGGGACGCTCTGGAGATGGCGGCCCCTTACGTCAAAGCGCTGAAAGAAAGGGTCGGCGTCCTCGTTGGCTTCCAGGCGCTGCCTTCGCGGGAACTGTGGAAGTACGACTGGCTGATTGACATCGGCGTCAACCACTTCAGCTTCTGTTACGAGTTCCACAACCCCCGGTACTTCGCCGAATACCTGCCGGGAAAAGAGGAAGAGGTCGGCCAGCGGGCCTTCTTCGACGCCCTCGAATACGTCTCCAGGAAGATGGTCAAAGGGAGCAACAGCGGCGAGATCATCGCCGGCATCGAGCCAATCGAGGACACGCTCAAGGCCATTGACTACATCACCTCCGTGGGGGCCTTTCCCACCGTCTGCATTTTCAGGCCCCTCCACGGCGCCGCGTCGCAAAACCTTCCATCCCCAGGGTACGAAGAGATGCGCGTCGTCTTCCGGCACGTCTATGAAGCCTGCATGAAAGCCGGGATACCGACGGGCCTCGCCCCCAACATCGAGGTATCGCTCATCGTCAACCCGGACGACGCGCAGTTTCTCTCTCCCGATTCGATGGGAAAGCGGTGGTACGAGCTCAAGCGGTCGTTCATCAAGCGCGCCGCCTCGCCCCTCTTTAGAAAGAAGATGGCCGCGAGGCCGGTCGCCGTGGACGCGTCGAACCCCGCGTCCTACGCGCCCTCCAATGATTGATCACCAGGCTTGACCGGGTTGCCGGCCGGAGCTAGAATAGGGCCATGATTGAAGTCGTCATTGACTACGAAACCTGCGAGAACAGCCAGTTCTGCCGCGAAGTCTGCCCGGACGACGTCTTCGAGCTGAGGCAGGGGAAGATCATCGTGGCGAGGCCGGAGTCCTGCACCGAGTGCTGGCTCTGCGTCCAGAACTGTCCAACCGGAGCGGTCACGATCGAAGCTTGACCACGAGGGCGCTCGAATCGTGGTCCTTCGGGTCTCCGACGATGGCCACGCGCCCGTTCACCTCGGCCATCGCCTCCCTTTCCGGAACCGAATCCGCCGTGTAGTCGGTCCCCTTGCACTGAACGTCGGGCTGAAGCTCGCGGATGAGCGGCGCAACGGTCCTCTCTCCGAAGATCACGACGAAGTCAACGCAGCCGAGAGAAGCGATGACTTCCGCCCTGTCCTCCTCGGGCTGGACGGGGCGGCCTTTCCCCTTCAGCGCCCTGACCGACTCGTCGCCGTTGACGGCAACCAGCAGCAAGCCGGCCTCGCGCTTGGCGGCCTGCAAGTAGCGGACGTGGCCGACGTGAAGAATGTCGAAGCAGCCGTTGGCCAGCGCCAGCGTCATGTTGCCCCGCGCGGCTCTCGCCAGCCTGGCCGCCGCTTCGGCCCGGCCGAGGATCTTTTCTCCGGCACAGCGCACGGCGCCCACTACAAGCGCCCCTTGCCCCACGCCTCGATGCGCGAGGCCAATTCTCGCTGGCTAGTCGTCGCCGGGCCGTGGCGCTCAACGACTATGCCCCCGGCCACATTGGCTATGTTCGCCGCCTGGCCGAACGTGGCGCCAGAGCATAGGGCGAGAACGTAAGCGCTGATCACGGTGTCGCCAGCTCCAGTGACGTCCACGGCCTGGTCGCTGCCGGCAATCGGTATGCAGAGGGGCTTTTTCTTGTGCTCGAAGAGACACATTCCCTTGCTTCCCCGCGTCACGAGGAGCGCGGCGAGGCCCATCTCTTCCCTCAATGATTCGCCGGCTTTTTCAAACGACGCGCCTCCGCCCTGGATCGCGCCCCGGGCCTCCTCGAACTCCTCCTCGTTCGGCGTGGCGGTCGTCAGCCCATAAAAGCGCTTCAGGCCGAAGCGCGAGTCGAGCGCGGAGACCTTGACGGCGCCAGCCTGGCTCGCCGCGTCCGCCGCCTCGGCCAGCCCGTAGCCGTAGTCGGAAATAATGAGCGCCTGCGCGCCTTTGACCGCCTTCGCGAGCGCCCTCCTTGCGGCGCCAGCGACGGTTGGCGTGAAGAGGTTGCCCTCTCCGGAATCAACCCTCACGAGCTGCTGGCGCGGCGCGTGGGCGCTGCCGGCCAAAAGGCGGGTCTTGGTGGGCGTCACCCATCCCTTCGCCCGTATGATCAAGGAGCAGTCAATCCCCTCCTTCTCGAAGATAGAGACGAGGGCGTCCCCTTCCCTATCCCTGCCTACGATTCCGACGGGGAGCACCTCGGCGCCGAGCGCCTTGAGGTTGAGGACGGTGTTGGCGGCGCAGCCGCCCATGAGCTTCGTATCCTCGAGCCTGACGACGGGCACGGGCGCTTCCCTGGACATTCTCTGCACGGCGCCGTACCAGTAACGGTCCAGGACGAGGTCCCCGGCCACGGCCACCCGGCGGCCCGAGAAGCGGCTTACGGCCCGCACCAGCTCACGCCATTCGCCTCGCATCTAAAGCCCCTCCTTCTCGATGATCCACCTCGAAGCGGCGTAAACGTCAGGGACTATCGCATGAGGCTCGCGGCGCCAGCCGGCACGCTGGTGAACCAACTCGCCCAAGCCGTAACCGGTCGTGACGAGAAGCCCCTTCGCCCCGGCGGCGCCGGCGAAATAGACGTCGCTGATCTTGTCGCCTATGACGTACGACCTGGAAAGGTCGAGTCCGAATTCCCTTGCGCCGCGCAGGAGCATCCCCGGCTTCGGCTTGCGGCAGTCGCAATCGGCCCTGTACGGCGGCTCGCCCGCCGTTGGGTGATGGGGACAATAATATACGGCGTCGAGCCTCGCGCCCAGAGCGCCCAGCATCGAGCCGAGCCTTTCGAGGACGGCCTTGACGAGGTTCTCGTCGAAATAACCCCTCGCGACGCCGGCCTGATTCGTGGCCAGGATGACCGGCACGCCAGCGTCGTTGAGGAGGCGGATCCCCTCGGCCGCGCCGGGAATCAGGTGGAGGCGGGAAACGTGGTTGACGTAGCCGGCCTCCTCGGTCACCGTCCCGTCCCTGTCCAGAAACACGCCCCAGTTATGCTTGAAGCCGCGCGCAACCATTCTCTTCTCCGTCGTCAGTGCCGCCCGAGCCCCAATGAACGCCACCGGCTCAAGGCGGTTCCCATCATTCGTCCGGCCCCTCGGGCCTCGTGCGCCAGCGGCGGTGCATCCAGAACCAGGCCCCCGGGCAGGCGCTTACCGCTGCTTCAAGCCTTTTCGTCGCCTCGGCCGTCACCACGAGCGCGTCCGCCTCACGGTCGCCGCTCGCGGGGACCGGCACCGGCGGGCCGTATACCACGCGGTACCCTCCGTCATCCGAAGGAGTCGCGAAGACGGGGAGCACCGAAGCGCCGCGCCTCACGGCCAGCGAGCCCAGAACCGGAGTCGTCGCGGCCGGCCTTCCGAAGAAATCCACGAAGACGTGGCCGGGCTCCCCCATGTTCTGGTCTATGATGAAGGCGATCCCTCTTCCCTCTTTGAGCCCCTTAAGAATTTCCTTGGCCGCGTTGTGCTTATGGACGACCTTGTTGCCGGTGCTCTCCCTGAGCTTTGCAAGGTACTCCTCAAGGTACGGGTTGTCGAGAGGCCTCGTGACCATCCAGAGGGGATAGCCCAGCGCCGCCTGGAGGTGCGCCACCCACTCCCAGTTTCCGAAGTGGCCCGAGACGAGGAAGTAGCCTCCCGGATTCCGCGCGGCCTCCTGCAAATAGTCCCAGCCTTCGATCTTCGTGCGGCCGAGCGCCTTGCTCGCCTCCGCGCGCTGCATGAGGATTTCGCAGAGGAGCCTGCCCAGGTGCTCGAAAGACTTTCTGGCGACCGACTCGCGCCACGCCTCGTCCTTTGAAGGCCACGCCCGTTCCAGATTCTTGAGCGCGACCTGGCGGTGGCGGGAATCGAGGCGGTAGGCGAGCCTTCCCAGCGCCCTCCCCAGCCAGAGCCGCATTTGAAAGGGGGTGATGAAGAGGAGGGCGTGGACCGCCTTGACCGCCCACAGCTCGACCACCCACCGGACCGGATGCCGCCTTTCAGAGGGCATGACGCGACTCCAGCGCGGCGGTCACGCGCGCGAAGACGGCGCCGGCTTCGCCGCGGCCGTCCACGGCGACGATCCTCCCGGGGAATTCCTCGGCCAGCCGCGCGTAGCCCTCGGCGACGCGCCGGTGGAAATCCAGCTTCTCGGCCTCGAAGCGCCCCTCGCCGTTGGAGAGCTGGAGGTTTCGCGACTTCGCCCTGGCGAGCGCCTCCTCCGGGTCCAGCTTCAGCCATATAGTGAGGTCAGGCTCCAGGCCGCCGGTGGCGATGGCGTGGGCCGCCTCGACGGCCTCTCGGGAAAGGCCGCGTCCCCAGCACTGGTAAGCGCGCGTCGCGTCTCCGTACCTGTCGCAAAGAACCCGCTCACCACGCGCGAGGGCTGGCCTGATCACCTTCGCGACGTGCTCGGCGCGCTCGGCCGCGTAGAGAAGAAGCTCCGTTTCGGCCGCGACGGCGTACGATTCGGAAAGAAGGATGGAGCGAAGGCCTTTGCCAATCGGGGAACCTCCGGGCTCGCGCGTGAGCGTCACCTTGACGCCACGCGACTCAAGATGCGCCGCCAGCCGCTCGATCTGCGTGCTCTTGCCGCAACCCTCGATCCCCTCAAAGGTCAGGAACATCTCTCCTCCAAGGGCATTGTACCAGAAGTGCGTGCCGCCGGCACGGAGAAAACGGTGTTTGGTGTTTGGTGTCTGGTGTTTTGTAAAGAGCAGCCGCGGGAAGAAGTGAGACGTGAGACGACCGACGACAGACGATAGACGACCGACGGCAGACGGAAGACGGAAGAGGGTTTTGAGTTATGAGTTTTGAGTTTTGAGTTGGGCAAGGCTCGCGTGGCGAGAGAAAGACGGCGGACGGCGGACGGAAGAGGGTTTTGAGTTATGAGTTTTGAGTTTTGAGTTGAGCGGGGCTCGCGCGGCGCGGTGATGGGCGCTATCGGGTTCTGGAGAACCCTCCTACCGACGATGGCCATTCGGTTACGCCGCCCCCGCCCCTGTAGGAGGCATCTCCAGATGCCGATTGCGCGTGAGAGGCCGCCTTGCGACAGGGAAAGAAATTGAACCACGGAGTCGCCGAGGCGCGGAGGAAGGATTATGGTTGCGTAACATGCGCGTAGGTCACGGAGGAAAAGCAGCCTTCCTTGAAGAGAGCTTTCGTCGTTGGTTTGCACGGCCAGTAGTTTGCTTGGTACCAGAGCGCGGAGATTCTTCTAAACACCTCGGTGCCTCTGCGTCTCAGCGGTGAATGATCCACGTAAGTAACGGAGGCGCGCAAGGCCGGTGGGCGCCCGCGCTTCGCGGCGGGTATCGGGGCCTTCCTTTTCTCTCGGTGAACAATCCGCGTTCACAGCGGTGAGCCAAGATTGCGCCGCAGTCCGAGTACATGTATTATTATGAGCGGAGGTTGGGATGGCACCCAAGTTGGATAAAGAAGCCGCCGGCTTCAGTGGTTGTCTTGTTGCGCTGCTTTTCCCGGTAGTATTGGGTGGCATAGGATTCTTCTGCGGTTTTCTCGGGCCGATCGTCTTGACGCCAAACGCGAACCAAGGTCCGCTTTTGGGCATCTTTATAACAGGACCTTTGGCCGTTCTGGTGGGACTTGTCCTCGCCGGGCTGCTTCTTGCGCGCCACGCCACATCTAAGACCATCGTCCGTGTTTTCTTCACCTCCGCCATCCTCATCGGGCTGCTCACATTGCTCTGGGCCGCTTCACCCAGATGGGAGGATCGCCTTCACGCGGAGATTCTGGACGCTGAGATTCTCTCGTGCGAACAACCCAGCGCTTTGATATCTCAAGCAAAGGCGCGCTGGCTCGATGAGGAGCGCAAGGGTATTGCTTTTTGTTTTAGGCCCGGTTGGCAAAAGGACGATGAGAGTATCAAGAACACGGCCGCCGAAGACAAGGGTGTCGTAGCAACCCTGCACGTATACCGCGTCATACACATTTTCGAGAGCAAGAAGCCATGGGATAGCGGCACCCTCTACGCAAAGCCGCTGCCTGAAAAGGAAGTGGAGGTCTACTCTACCGGGAAATACTTCATCTGGTACAAAGAGGATCCAGGCGAAGTGTGCAAACCAGGGGTCCGACGCCTATTCTACTGCAGGCTATCCCAACCCTATGTCGAATCTAATCCGCCCACTTACTTGCCGCAGTACCTTTTCATATACATGGAGCTGGAGGACGTTCCCAAAGAATATCGCCCCTTTGCTGATGGAACTATGAAGCGTTTTTAAAAAGAATGGCTTAGGCCGCGCGACGGAAAGCGAAAGCGCCTTGAAGAACCAACATGAGAGTCCAGCATATTGCTTCGCCACGCTTGACCCGGTCCTCGCGGCACATGTTCAGGGGCAGGTAGAGCCTTCCGTCCGTTCTGTCCGGCCGCCGCTGGCCCCTGGGATGTTCCCGGACCGCCTATTTCCCAGCCAGCATCTTGCCGAGCCGCGCACCATACTCTGCTGGCCCGATCGGTATTGCATTCGCGCCCCAGATGGTTCACCATTCACCGGGGAGGCGCAGATGATGAGACGCTTGTTGAGCTTTGTGGCGGTGGCGGCGGGCTTGGGTGGAACGATCCTCTTTTCGGTCTCGCCTTTGGGGCGAACGCCGTCTTACGCTTCGTGCTTCGTCGAAGTGAGCGACGCATCGGGACGCCCGATGGCGGGCGTCTCCATCGTCTTTCACGACAAGAGCGGAAAAGTGGCCAGGATCATCGCGACCACGGAGAAGGGCTCCTGCATCGCTTCGGGGCTTCTTTCCGGCGTCACTTACGGCGTGACCGCCAGCGCTTGCGGCTACACCCCTTTGAAAATCACGGCGAGTCCTGACGCGAACGGGCCGATGGAACGAATTTCTTTCCGTCTCGAAAAGGCCTACGCGTCAAAGGCAGCATCGCTGGCCAAGGCGGGCGACCCCTCGGGCGCGATTTGCGGCCTCGCCGTTGACGCCCTATGCGCGCCGGTTGAGGGGGCGGACGTCATCCTCGAAGGCGGCGACCTACGGGAGCCGCTGCACGCCACTACCGGCGCCGACGGGATTTTCTCGTTTGCACCGCTCGCTCCCGCCGCCGACTACAGGGTTTATGCCACGCTTTCGGGATTCTCCACGGTCATCCGAAAGCCGGTCGAGGTCAAGGCCGGAGAAGCGACGACTATGGAAATCCAGGTCAAGCCCCGAGAGGAATGACATGGTAGACACGGGACTGGCTCTTTACGTGATGGTCCTCGTTCTGGCCGCCCTTCAAATAGCGCTCTACGCCCCAAGGCTTCCCGGCCGCGTCGCCTATCACTTCAATGCCTCCTTCGAGCCCAACGCCACCATGCCGAAGAACCTCTTTCTGGCATTGTGGGCGCTTTACATGGCATTCATGGCTGGGGTTCTCTTCGCGGCGAGCCCGGCGGTGCCCCTCTGGTTCGCGGCCTGCATCCTAGCCTTTCTCGTCGTAACCAACCAGTTCATCATCTCGGCCAACCTTTCGGGCGGGAAGCTCAGCGGGTGGTTCTTCGTGCCGGTGGGCCTGTTGGTGGCGCTGGTCCTCTTCTTCGTCACGCGCGGCTCACGCTAGGCGCGGCCCGCTTGACACCGGTACCGAATCAGGCCCATATATGGAGCGGAGGGATCTGGCTATGAAGGAGGGAAAATCCTCCCGCCGCGATTTTCTGGAAAGCGCCGCCAAGTTGGGCGCGGCTCTCGGCGCAGCGGCGCTGGCCGAAAGCCTGCCGCCGTTTTCCAGGCTGCTTGAACCGAACGAACCGAGGGCGGAAGAGGCTTGTTCCCTTGGCGAGCTCATCCGGCAAGCCCCGGTCGCGCGTTACTGGGCCTCCGTGAAGACCGCCGCTTCCTGTTCGGCCTGCCACGAGGCGCCGCCCGGAGCGAAGGCGCACAAGCATCAGGCCGACGTCGTGCAATGCCTGCTCTGCGCCAACCGCTGCGTCATACCAGAGGGCGGAAGGGGCCGCTGCCAGGCGCGCCTGAACGTGCGAGGAACGCTCCTTAGCCTCGTCTACGGAAGGCCGATCACCGAACACGTTGATCCGATCGAGAAGAAGCCATTCTTCCACTTCCTGCCGGGAAGCCAGGCTTACTCTCTCGCCACGTCGGGTTGCGCGCTAAGGTGCCGGTTCTGCCAGAACTGGCAGATTTCGCAGGCGAGGCCGGAGGATTACTCCGTCCCCTTCACGCCTCCGGGAGCGCTCGTCAAGAGGGCTTCCGAGCGGAAGGCGCCGGTGATAGCCTTCACCTACAACGAGCCCACGGTCTTCACCGAATACCTGTGCGACACGGCGCGGGCGGCGCGCAAGGCGGGCCTTCGGTGCGTCCTCGTCTCCTGCGGCTTCATGAACGAGGCGCCGCTTCGAGAGATGATCGAAGTTCTCGACGCGATCAAAATAGACCTGAAGGGATTTTCCCCGGAATTTTACAGGGACGTCTCCTCGGCGCGGCTGGAGCCGGTCCTCCGAAGCATCCAGCAGGTGGCAAAGTCGGGCCGCCATTTGGAAATCGTCAACCTCGTCGTCCCCACGCTCAACGATTCGGAGAAGATGCTGTCGGGGCTCGTCAAGTGGATGGCCTCGGAAGTTGGAACTGAGGTGCCGCTCCACTTCACGAGGTTTCATCCCGACTTCCAGCTTCTCAACCTTCCCCCAACGCCGGTCGAGACCCTCGACCACGCCAGGAGCGTCGCGATGAGCGCGGGGCTCAAGTACGTTTACGTCGGGAACGTTCCAGGAGACCCGGGCAACAACACCTACTGCCCTTCGTGCAAAGCTGTCTGCATTGAGCGCGAAGGATTCTTCGTGACGTCCATAAGAATGAAGGACGGCAAGTGCGCCGCCTGCGGCCATGCGATCGCGGGCGTCTGGAAATAGCCGCCGCGGGAGGAGAGGATGTGCTGCAAATGGTTGTTGGCCATAACTCTATTCGCGATCTTAGGCTTCTTGGGCAAGAGCTTCCCCACGCAGGCCGGGCAAGCGGGCCTCAGAGAACCGGCCGTCGCTGGCAAGTTCTATCCAGCCGATCCGGTTAAGCTCGAAGGAGCCGTGAAAGGCTTTTTGGAGGACGCAGTTCCGGCGAGGGGGGAGCGTCCCGTCGCGCTCGTCGTCCCGCACGCCGGCTATCTCTTCTCCGGCCAGATCGCGGCCGACGCCTTCAAGCAGGCGGCCGGTTACGACTGGGACGTGGTCGTCGTCCTGGGGACTAACCATACGCTCGCCGGTTTCGCCGGCATTTCGGTCTTTCAGGGAACGGGCTTCAAGACGCCTTTGGGCGTCATGCCCTGCGACCAGGCCTTGGCGAAGGCGCTGCTCGACACGGCGCCGGGCGCGGCGTGGAAGCCGGAGATCGAGCTTCGCGAACATTCCGTCGAGGTACAAATCCCCTTTCTCCAGAACGCTTGTCCCCGGGCGAAGCTCGTCGGCGCCGTCGTGGCGGCCGACGACCCGTCGCTGCTGATCCGCTTCGGCCAGGCCCTCGCCAAGCTCCTTTCCGGGAAGAAGGCCCTGATCGTGGCATCCTCCGATCTCTCGCATTATCCATCAATGGAGGACGCGCCAAGGATAGACAGGATGACGCTCAAGGCCGTGGCTTCATTGGACCCGGCCTCCCTGACCGCCACGATCGAAAACTCGATGGCATCGAAGACGCCCGATCTCGGGACCTGCGCCTGCGGCGAGGGGGCGATAATCGTGGCGATGGCCGCCGCCAAGGCGTTCGGCGCGACGCACGCCGCCGTTCTCAGCTACGCGAACTCGGGCGAGACGACGTTCGGGGAGCCTGGCAAGGTCGTCGGCTACGGCGCCGTCGCCTTCTTCCAGGGACACGGGACGACCGACACGGCGGCCCTCGAGCCGAGAAGCGAGCCGGAGAGCGCCCCCCTGACGGACGCCGACAAGTCGTACCTGCTCTCCCTCGCGAAAAAAACCGTCTCGCGTTATCTCTTGACGGAGACGGTTCCGTTGCCGCGCGCATCGTCGCCGGGCCTGCTCCAGCACCGCGGCGCGTTCGTCACGTGGACCGAGCACGGGGAGCTTCGCGGCTGCATCGGCCACATGGTCTCCGGCTCGCCACTCTGCCTCACGGTAGCGCGAATGGCGCTCGAAGCGGCGCTCAACGACCCGAGGTTCCGCCCAGTGACCAGCTCGGAGTTGCCCCTGCTGCACGCCGAGATTTCAGTGCTGACCCCTTTCGCCCCGGTTTCCGGCCCGCAGCAGATCCGCGTCGGCGTGGACGGCGTCCTTTTGCAGAAGGGGGGCGCGAGCGCCGTCTTTCTTCCGCAGGTGGCGCCGGAACAGGGCTGGGGCCGCGACGAGATGCTCGAAAACCTCTGCCGCAAGGCTGGCCTCGGGGGCGACTGCTGGCGCAGCGGCGCGAAGCTCTCCACCTTCCAGGCAATCGTCTTTTCGGAGGAAGGCCACCGCTGAGAGCGGACACCGCGCCGGCGGCCGTCCGACGTGAGGGCGGCTGCAGCGCCAAAGAGCGCCGCTTGGAAGACCTTGACACGCGGGGCGGCAAGCTGCAGAATGAACGCTCATGGAATGAAGCGGTGTTCGTTGAAGTCGGAGGTACAGGGCACAAGAGGATTGCGACGGAGCCCCGTGCACGCCGGGGCCATGGACAGGGGGAAAGTCCTCAACGGCTTCGCCAAAGTGGCATCTGCGCCGGCCCGATCCAAGGGGAATCGAGCCGGGGCTTGGCCTGATAAAAGGAGGGGTGCGATGAAGTTGCTATGCAGGTTCTGGGTCGTACTGGCGGTTGGCCTTATCGGCGTTCAGTTGATGGCGGTGGATATGAAATGGGGCCGAAAGCTCCAGCCGGGCTCCGATCCCAATCTGAGCAGCCTTTACCGCCAGATGACGGAGCAGACCCCGTGTGTCCTATCCGATACCCCAGGTTTTTCAATCACCCGGCCCGGTTTCAGCGCCGTGCTTGCCGACGGGAAGACCTGGTTGGAGCAGGGCGACGGGGGCATCGTCAACGGGCTCTACTACGAAGGTTCGGGAACGCTCTCGTTCGAGGTGGCCGACCCGATCGAAAGGGCCAACCTGAAGAAATACATCGGCTCGGAGGCGGTTCAAAGCTTCCCCTTTCAGAGCCTTTACATCCTTCCCCTGGGGACGTGCAAAGACATTCCGCGGCCGCCGCAGGCCAGCGGCGCCGTGAACATGGTCTTTCCAGCCGGCGACTACACCGCCTTGAAGAACGGCTTTCATGCGGGCGGCATGTCGTGGCTCTCTTCTCTTCTCAACAGGGGGCTTCAGGCCGACCCGGACATCGTCGTCGTTTTCAGGATGAAAGGCGATTTGTGGGCGTATGTGCTCAACTCGCTCGACATGGAGGAGGTCTCCCTGCGAAGGCTCGGCAACCCCCCGCATACCGACGCCTGGTGGTGGGACAGGGTCGTCAGCCTGCACCGGGAGCCTTCGGGTCTTTTGAAACCGTCGCTGACCGACGAGGAGGGCCGCGCCAAGATCTTTCTGGACGCCATCCGCTTCGACGTGAACATGTCGCTCGACGTCGAAGGCAACCTCGGCGAAGGAAGCTTCACCGAGGCCAAGCTCAGCTCGGCGAGGCCCGTGAGAGCCGTCTATTTCAATTGCAGTCCCCTCTTGAACGTCCAATCGGTCACCCTCAACGGGAAGGAGGCCGTCCCGTTCATCAAGGAGGAGTTCTCCCTGAGGGCGTTCCACATGGATTACGGCTTCGTCGTGCTCCTGCCGAAAGAGACGCAGGGCGAGTTTGAGCTCACCCTGCGCTACGGGGGGGATCTTTTCGACAAGGAGCCGGGGTTCAAGATCCTCCGTGACGACACGGTGTGGTTTCCGGTGATCTACGATTGGGACGGTTACCAGTTCGGACTGCGTGCCACGGTCCCGAAGGGATACGAGGTCATGACGGTGGGCGACCTCGTCGAGCACAAGGAGGGCCTCGCGGACGGCCGGGAGTTCTGGGCCTACGACATGAAATCGAACATCTACAATTCCAGCATGGTGATGGGTAAGCTCAAGCATACCCACAAGACGTTCGAAGGCATCGATGTCGACATCGCGGTTCCGGACAACGTGCGGACGATCCTGATCAACCAGAACGTGAAGGAAGTCATGAAGGAGGTGGGCGCCTCCATCGAGACTTACACGAAGCTCTTTGGCAAGCTGCCGATCAAAAGCCTGAAGGTCGGGTTGCACAGCTGGGGCCTCAACTTGAGTTTCTCGGGGCTCATCCTCCTTTCAGAGGACGTCTTCACCCGCACCGGCTCCTCCTGGCCGGAACAGGCGGTGGCACATGAGGTGGCCCACCAATGGTGGCTGGGCGGGCACTCCGCCGCGTTGACCTACAGGGATGTATGGCTTCCCGAGGCGCTTGCCGAGTTCGCCTCCTACCTCTACATGAAGGAGAACCACGGCCCGGATGAGATGAACAAGTACCTCTCGCATGACTACAACACGATGAACAAGCTTTCCGCCATTCACAAAGTGCCTTATGTCGACGAAGGCCCCATCTGCATGGGCTCGCGCCTCTCGACGACGCTCGATCCCGATTCCGGCTACGACACGGTGATCTATTACAAGGCGGCGTGGGTTCTTCTCGATCTCAGCCGCATGACCGCGTTCACCAAAGCGGGTGAAAAGGGCTTCTTCGACGGCTTGAAGGAATTCGCCGATTACGCCAAGGATCGGAGGGTCACCGTGGCGGACCTGCAGCGGTGTATCGAACACGGGACCGGCGTCTCGCTCGGATGGTTTTTCAAACAGTGGCTGGAGTGCGTGGGGATACCGAAGGTCAAGGTCAAGACGACGGTCGACGGATCGGGCGCCTCGATGAAGCTGGTCGTGGAGAGCACGCAGGCGACGACCTTGACCCTGCCGATTCCCATTCAGGCTTTTCAGGGCGAGCGGGTCCATGAGTACCTGTTCTTTGCCAAGCCGGGATCATCCAGACAGGAGTATCCTTTGCCGTTCAAACCCAGCAAGGTGACGGTGGACGCCGGCCACGCCTGCCTTGCCGATTACGGCAACTGATCAGCGGCCAGGCCGACCGCGCAGGGGGCCGCCCTTGTCTCACGGCGCGAGGGAAAAAACCGCCTCGGCCACCTGGCTCTTCGCGACGGGGCTGGCGACGCTTCTGGGACAGGTCGTTCTGCTGCG
>JBBINO010000037.1:0-23863 GCA_037443845.1 Acidobacteriota bacterium | reverse complement strand
CAGCGGGCAGGTCACTTATTACCTCGGCGGGGCGCCCGTCCCCAACATGAACGTGCAGGTTGACGACGGGAACTCGCACAACTGCACCCTCGGCGGCTGGCCTCCGACCGACTCCGGCGGCAACTACCAGTTCGACCACCTGCCAATCATGAGTTCGAGGGTCTGGGTTGGGAACCAGCCCGCTGGTTATTCCCACGGCTCCTACTTGAACAAGATATTCCCGGATTACACGGCGGTCACTCCGGTGGCCGGCTCGGTGACTTCGGGGATAAACATCCCGCTATGGACCGTTAATCCATTATACCCCGTGCCCAACGGTGTAAGCAGCACCGCCGCCAAAATAACCAAGCTCAACTCCGATGCAAGCCAGGTCACCGCCACTTGGGACGTCACAACCTGCCATCCACAGTCCAACGAGAATTACAGCGCCCTGTTTGGAGTTGGGAGCACGCTCTCCACTTATGGGCTGGTCGGAAGCCTGTGCGACATCGGAATCACGGGCACCTATACCAACAGCCTCTCCACTCCATTTCCCCCGGTGCCTTCCGGCGAAAAGTTCATCTGGTTCGTCCTGGTCCATACCGGCGGCCAGGGCCAAACCGAAAGCTCGTGGGGCAAGAACAGCTCCCTGCAAGAGCGCAACGGATCCAACGCCTCGAACCAGTGCCAGAATATCTACAAGGATACCTCGCAGACTTGTCCTTGATCCATGGAAAAGCGCGGCCGGCTCTTCAGGGCCGGCCGCCTTACCCACCTTCCTTTTGTAGCGTCACCTTTAATCAAGAAGCGTAATCTTGGGGGGGCCTTCCGCCACTTCGCCGATGATCCAGTACTCCTGGCTTCTCGATCTCATCGCGACCGCGAAGGCCGGCTGTTTCTCTCTCGGGATAGAGAGCAGCAGGCCGCCGGAGGTTTGTGCGTCGGCGGCCATCAAGAAATGGTGATCCGCGAAGTTTTTCGCTAGTTCGACGTGGCCTGAAACCAGGTCGCGGTTGGCATAGGTTCCCCCGGGAATCCACCCTTCCCTCGCCAACGCTTCGGCGCCATCAATGAAAGGCAGCGCGGAAAAGTAGAGCGCCGCCGAGACGCCCGCCTGCTGAACCATCTCCCAGAGGTGGCCTAAAAGGCCGAAGCCGGTCACGTCCGTCCCGGCGATGACTCCCGCTTCGACCGCCGCTTCCGACGCCTCCCTGTTGAGCTTGGCCATTATCGCGGCCGCCGGGGCGATCTGTTTCTCGGTAATGGCGTCGTTCTTGAACGCCGTCGCAAGAATTCCAGTCCCCAGAGGTTTCGTCAGGTAGAGAAAATCGCCGGGGCGCGCGCCGCCCTTGGAAATGATCTTTCTTGGATCGGCGAAGCCGACGACGGCCATTCCGTACTTCGGCTCGGCGTCGTCAATCGTGTGGCCGCCGACGACAAGACAGCCGGCCTCTTTGGCCTTCTCCGCGCCACCCCTCAAAATGTCCTCCATCTCGTCAACCCTGAATTGGCGCGACGGAAAGCTCGTCAAGTTGAGCGCCAGCGCGGGTCTTCCGCCCATGGCGTAGATGTCGGAGAAAGCGTTCGCGGCGGCGATCTGGCCGTAGGTGAATGGGTCGTCAACCACCGGCGTGAAATAATCCGCGGTGAAGAGAAGTGCCCTGCCCTCGTCCAACAAGTACGCGGCGGCGTCCTCCGCCACGTTCGTGGGCGTGAGGAGCTTTTCATCCTTCGTTTGCGGCAGCCGGCGGAGAACCTCCGCCAGGTCCAGCGGACTGATTTTACAGGCTCAGCCACTGCCGTGGCTTAGAGCCGTCAGCCGCCCGACTTTCGGCTTTGGCGGATCGGTCATTCGTGCTCCATCAATTGGGTGATAAGTTGATGAGTTCATAGGGGCAACGATTTCGTCCCTCGGTTTCCTCCGTGTTCTCGGCGCTTCTGCCTTGCATCTTTTACCCTTCGTGTCCTTTGTGACCTCTGTGGTGAAAATGTCTTTCCCCGTGCCCGGCAAATCGCCGTCAGGAGACGCCTCCTACTTCCCCGGCGGCGTGGTCGCCTGCGGCGGCGGCGGAGGCGGCGGAGGCGGCGGAAGCTGCTTGATCAGGTCCCTCGCGAGCGGGGCGACTGGGTATTCGCCGCCCAAGTCCAGCGCCGCGATATCGTCGCCGGCGGCCTGCTGCAAAAGCGGCCGTGCCTCTTCAAGCCTGGAAAGTTCAAGAAGGCAAACGCCCCGCAGGTAGGCAACCGACGCCTGCCTCAGCGGCCCGTAGAATCCACCCTGCACGTCGCCGATCTGCTTCAGCGCCTCGGCGGGAAGGCCCAGGTTGAGCGCGGCAAGGGCGGCGTTGAAGCGCCCCGCAAGACCTGCCGTCGTGTCGCCCTCTATCACGATTTCCTGTCTGGAGAGGAGGAAGAGCCGCCTGTAACCGAAGTCGCCCCCCCCGTACGGGGTGATCCGCGGAGCTTGCACGGGAGAGATCGCCAGCGTTCTTTCCACCCCGCCTCGGCTCACCTTGGCCAGCACTCTCTCTTTCCCCGACAGCGCCGCCATCGCTTGCGCCGCGGAGCCGGTTTTCGTTCCGTCTATCGAGAGGACTACGTCCCCGCACTGCATCTCATCGCCGCCTGACGGCGCCCTCACGACCACCGGGCCGTTGAGGGCGTCGAAAGAGGCGAAGCCGTACTGCCACGCGCCTGTTTCCTGAGCGCGGTCAACCACCGCAAGAGACGCATCCGCCACGCCGGCCGGCTCGACGCCGGCTTGGTACTCGTCGAATCCGCTTACCTGCGGCAGAAACAGCCTGAACTCGGCCTTGAATCCGCCGCCTGTCTTGAGCAGCCTTCCTGCCAGAAGCGCCTGCGCCTTGTACTTTTCGCATAGGGATGAGACGGAGGAAGCTATCTGGCTGGCGTCAACTCCAGGCGCGAAAAACGTGTCGGGGAGCATCGGGTTGTTTTCATGGGCAACCGTCCCATTGAAATTGTTGGCCTTCCCCACGGCCTCGTCCATGGCCGAGCCGAAAGCGGCGAGCTGTTCGGGCGTCGTCTCCTGGTCCCTCGTAACTCCAACCCAAACTATCGTCGGGCGGAGGTTGGCCGTCAAGTGAAACGATTGCCCCTCCGGCACTACCACACTGGCCCTGTATTCGCCCACCTGGTTCTTCTGAAGCAACAGATCGTGCTCGCCGATACAGAAGTCAGCTATGGCGAGGGGCGTCTTGCCAGCCGCGCTGCCGTCAATAGTGACGTCGGCTCCCTCCGGTTTAGAGTCGAGGGTGAAAGAGAGCGTCTTTCTCTCGAGCGATATTGGGCGGATAAGGCCCGGCCTGTTGTTCTCCTTGTCCAAAACGACGTTGAGGAGAAACTTTTTCTGGCCGTAGCAGGGATGGCCCAGCTCGACGCGGTGGTCGCCCGGCGGCAGGTTGAGGGCCTCTATCGTGTAATAGTCGGAGGGCGAAAAGCCGGCATCGGAAACGAAGGCGGCCCATTCGGCGCGCGTGCTTGCAGGAAGCGAAGCCGCGCCGGCCTTGTGCCCGTCCACCGTCAGTTCCGTTCCTTGCGGCTGGACGAAGAAATCAATCGTGCGGGCGTTGGGAACCAGCGTTATTGACACGGTCTTCGTGCCGCCGATCTCCACGCTCGCTTCGACCTCCTGGCTGTCGTAGCCCGGCCTCGATGCCTTGATGACGTGGAGTCCCTTGAGAAGCGGTATCTGCGGCGCGACGGGATTCTTGAGGGCTCGCCCGTCAATTGACACGGATGCTTCTGGAGGCTCTACCGACAGTGAGACGAGGCCCGTCAGCGAACTCCTCGTCTCCTCGAAAAGCTTCAGCAGCTTCGGTGTCTGCGTCGCGGTGAGCGAATAGTCCGGGCGCAGCCGCACAAGGTGGCCGAAGTCCTCCTTCGCGGCGTCCAGCTTTCCCAGATTGAAGGAGGCGACGCCGTGCAGCTCGAGCGCCTTCTCCAAAAGGATTTCGTCCGAAGGCTGAAGGCGCCCCGATTCCTCCCAACCGCTCAGGGTTTTGACGACGGGGTCCAGCTCCTGCATGGCCTGCGGGAAACGGTAGGCCTGCATGTCCTGCTGGGCCTTGGCGAATGCTTCCTGAATGGCTCCGACCTCTTCCACGACGACCTGGGCCAGAAGCACGGACGAGGCAAGGATGGCGGCGGCTAACACCGAGGCGGCGCGCTTCACCAAGAGAGCCTCCCCGCCGCGCCCAGGCGCTCGTCGTAATAGAGAAGGCCGGAGAGGCCGTCCCACCCGGCGGCGGAAATGTTGTAGCCTCCCCCTTCGCCGTTCCTCGCGAGCAGCTTCCCGTCGTACGAGAAGAGGAAAAGATCACCGTGGCGTTCGTCCACAAGGAGCATGTCCCCGAAGGGATCAACCTGAAGATCGTCCAGCCTTCTGACGTCGAATCCGGCTTCCTTGGGCCTGAAAACCTTCAGCGGGCTCATGTCTCCGTTGAGGATGGTTACCGACCGCTCGCGCTTTGACGTGATGTATATCCGCCCAATGGCGTCCGTACGGATTTTCCCCGGCTCGTCAACAGCCACGAGCTTCCTGTCCACGAGCGTTCCGCGCGCGTCAAGGATAAAGAAGGCGCCGGCCTTCGGTTCCAGGACCAGTACCTTTGAGCCGGGGGTCACGGCGATGGATGAGCCGTTCGTGACCGATGGCGGCAGGGTCACTAGATGATCGGCCAGGAAGAACTGCCCTTTTCCAAGCGCCACCGGAAGCCCCGCCGGATCGAGGTTCAAGTCCTCGATGGATGGCAGCGGCTGGTTGGCCAGCAACTGCCCGGAAGACGAGAAGAGTTGGACCTGGTCCCTCATCGCGACTATCAGCCCGCCGTCATTGGAGGGTCTTAGAGCGACCAGCCCCTTGAGTGACTGAGGGCCGAGCCCCGGCCACGAAGCCCCCTCCGGCTTGAAAGAAGCGGTTGGCAGGGGCGCGGCGAGGCGGTCGAGAACGGCGCGCGCCAGCTTCGGAAAATTCTTGCCCGATGGCGCGGAGGCGAGCAGCTCGGCGGACCTGAAAGGGCGGCCAAGCGCCGCCGCGTCCAAGGCGCTGCACCAAATCCAGGAAGGATCTCCTTCGAGCGCCGGGCGCGCCTCTTGGAGCAAGCGGAAGGCCTTGTCGGCGTCGCCAGCGTAAAGGGCCGCCCTCGCCTGCTCCAATGCGTCGCTGGCGGCCGGCCTCTCGCCGGGAAGCGGAGGAAAAATAGCCGGAGCAGCGGCTACGGCGCCGATCGCCTCCGCGACCAGCAGCATGGAAACTACGCTAAATGTCCTCCACCTTTCGCGTATCAAAGTTCACCACCTTCGTCTGTTCGCCGTCATGGACATCCCAGCCAAAAGAAACCGCGTGGCCGGATCGGTCTTCAACGCGGAACTGGTGCTGGCCCACGGCGAGCGGCGCGTCTCCGATGATCGGCAACTCGCCCAAGTAGGAGCCGTCCACGAAAACCTTGCCATCGTCCACCGGCTTTCCGTGCAGAAAAACCCGGCCCGTGGCGAAGGGCGCGGCCTTCAATTTAGCGGCGCGGCCGGCTTCTATCGTCACCCTTTCGGACCGCTCTCCGCGCACGCTCGGATCAACGACCCTGATGACCTGCTGCCCTTCTGGCAGTTGAACCTCCTGGCCCTGCGAGCCCAAGAGGCGGTCGCCAAGGTAGAACCTCATGGTAGCAGAGGAGGCCTCGAGCCGCAACGTTCCGCGAGGCTTCTGTGGGACCATCTCGGCCTTGAAGGAGGGTTCCTTGGACGGATCAACCTTCTGCTCCAATGGCTCCTTGCCGGCCATCGAGAGCGCGACCGTGAAGGGGGAACAATCGCCCCTGGGAACGCCGGCAGGGGTTTTCAGCCCCGTATCCTTTCCGTCCACCGATATCGAGGCGCCTGGAGGGTCCGATTCGACGTCGTAGGCGTACGGGCCTTGAGGCTTTAGTACGAGGCGCAGGTCTTTCTGGGAGGGCGTGTTGCTCACCTCCGCCTTGGCGCTTAGACACCCGAAGCGGGCTTCCACCTGATGCACCGAGGTGTCGCCTGGCGGCAGCGTCACCGCCGCGACCGCTTTTCCGTCGAGATAGAGCCTGGCCTGAGGCGGCTCCGTCGTCACGCCTATAGGCCTCGGCATCTTCTCTTCGTAGGCCGGCACCGCCGGGTGCGCCGGACCGTCGCTGCCGGACGATTTGGCCAGAAGCAGCCAGCCTCCGACCGAAGCCGCCGCGACCACCGCCGCGGCCAAGCCGCCGATAAGGTATTTCTTGCCGCTTCGTTTGGAGGCTCGCCTTATGCGCTGGATGCCGGACGGCGGCGGAGGAAGAACCTCCTGCGTGGGGGTGGGCGTGTAGAGATTGCCCACCATGGACTGCCCGAGGTCCATCTCGGAATAGTGCATCAGCGCGTCAATGAAGGCCTGCCCGGTCATGAAACGTTCTTCGGGATTCTTGCTCAGCGCCTTCTGGATTATCCGGCTCAGCGCCTCTGGCAAGTCGGGATTGATCTGCCTGGGCGCGACCGGGGTCTCGTGGAGAATCTTGTAGATTATCGTCGAGAGCGCCTCGCCCCGAAACGGCCGCTCTCCGGTCACGAGCTCGTAGAGAACGACGCCCATCGAAAAGAGGTCGGACCTCCCGTCGAGCAACTTGCCCTGTATTTGCTCAGGCGACATGTAGTGCGGCGTTCCTATGACCATCCCGGTCTGGGTGAGGTGCGCGTCGGCCTCCTTTGCCAGGCCGAAATCCATCACCTTCAGCGATTCACCGTTGACGACCATCATGTTGCCAGGCTTGATGTCGCGGTGAACGATCCCGTGGCGGTGAGCGTAGTCGAGCGCCGAAAGCCCCTGGCAGGCCAGCGAAAGCGCCGTCTCCAGTTTCAAAAGCCTTCCTTTCACGCAGAAGTTGTCAAGCAGTACGCCTTCGACGTACTCCATTACGATGAACATCGTCTCGCGTTCCTCGAAAACGTCGAAGATCGTCACGATGTTGGGGTGAAGCAATTTTCCCGCCGCCTGGGCCTCTCTCAAAAAGCGGGCCTTGCCTTCGGCGACCTCTTCGGGCCTTGCGCCCTCTTTTGGCTTTATGGTCTTCACCGCTACCTTGCGGCCTATTTGTGGATCCTGGGCCAGGTAAACGACCCCCATCGCCCCCTTGCCCAATTCCTTAAGGATCTGGTAGCGCCCGACCACCTGTTGCCCGTCAGCCATTTTGCGGCACCTCGCAAACGCGGTTCTTGCCCGACTTCTTCGCCTGGTACAGCGCCGCGTCGGCACGGTCGAGAACAACGCGCCTGTCCTCGCCACCACCGGAATAGCAGGCTACGCCAGCGGAGAGCGTCACCGACAGGGGGCGGGCGAGGCCTTCCGCCGTGAACTGTTTCTCCTCGACCAGTTTTCGCACGCGCTCCCCCACGGCCATAGCCAGCTTGGCGTCAAGGCCCGGGAGTATTATAGCGAACTCTTCCCCGCCGTACCTGGCGGCGACGTCTTCCCGCCTGGTCACCGACTGTATTATCTCGCCGATGCCATGCAGGACCGCGTCTCCAGCGAGGTGCCCCCAGATGTCGTTGATCTCCTTGAAATTGTCAAGGTCCATCATGATTACCGAATACGGGCGCTTGGCTGCGTCGTGCTCTCTGGCGATGAAGGCGAGCGCCTCGTGAAAATGGCGGTGGTTGTAAAGGTTGGTCAGCCCGTCAACCGATGCCTGGTGGCGGACGCTCGCATGGACTTGGGAGCTTTCGAGAGCCTGGACGGCCTGGTTGGCGATGATCTCTAGGGCGTTGAAGGCCTCCATAGAGGGGACTTTCCCGTCGGAGGGCTGGTCGACCGAGATGACGCCGATGAGGTGATTATCCTTGCTGAGCATGGGGACAAACAGGGCGTCCATGGGATCCCAGTCGTCCAGTTCAACCGCCGGCTGGGCCTCAAGCGGCATGATGGCGAAGGGGATGGAAACGTTTTCGGTGTGGCGGACGTAGTAGCAGTTTCCGACCCTGTACTTGTCTTTGAGAAGGTCGAGCATCTCTCTCGCCGGCGGCCGCACTTTTCGGATATCCTCCCACCGCTGGTCCTCCCCGGCCTGGGCCACCCGCTCGAAACAGGCCTCCTCCTGCCTGTAGAGGCTGATGAGGACGCTCTGGAAGCCCACGCTCTGCTGAATTCCGCGGGCCACCTTTTCGAGGATCGCCCGCGGGTCCATGTGAATCTTGAGAAGGTTGGAGACGTCGAGTATCTCCGACAGGTAGTGCGTCTGCTGAGTGAGCCGGTTGTTCGTGGAAAGTATCTGGCGCTTCAGGATTTCATCCTGGATGTATCTGGCGATTTGCGCCATGGCGAGGTTGACGAATTGTATCTCTGCCTCAGCGAACGGAGGATCTCCCCGCCTCTCGGCGACGAGCACCCCGAAGGCGACCTCGCGCGTTGCCAGCGGGACAAGGAGCTGGTGGCTCGCTTCGGGGATGAGAAGCGGCGAGCATTCCGCTCCGCTCGCGGTCCTCGACGCTTTCAGGGAACCGCTCTCTAGCATCGCTTCCAGCCTCGATTTGGCGGCATACGGGTCGTAAGGCAGCGCGACCCTGGAGTAGAGGACCGGCTCGCGCAGGAACGGCGTCTCAACCGCGAAAAGCAGCTCGGCGTCCCAGGGGACGAATTCGTTGAGGCCGGAAAGCAGCATCTTCAGAAAGGACTCGTTTTCTAGCGAGCCGCTTTCGCTTGCGAGCATCTGGAGGAGAAACTCCTGGCGCCGGGCCGCTTCGATCAGCGCGGTGTTCTGCCGTTCCTTTTCGCCTGCCATCTCGAGAACCCACACCACGGCGGCGAGCGGCAGCAGGCTCAGAATCGCCGGCAGGACGCTCCCGAGCTGAATCTCGAACATCACCAGCGCCACGTACGGAATCGACAGGGTGACCCAAACCAGGGTCTTCCCGGCGCTCCTCCAAAAGCTTTTCGGCAGATTCCCGAAGCCGCCGCCAACAAACCTGTAGGCCGCCACCATGACCATGCTGGAGCCGAACTGGAGCCAGACCCCGGCAACGAGCCACGCCAGCGCGATGACCGTCGGCCCGTGCTTGGGGGAGAAAGCGCCCGACGCCAGGATGACCGCGGTACCGAACACGGTGGAAAGGCCGGTGTGAAAAAAATCGAAAGCGAAGGCCAGGCCCGGCTTGGCCTTTCCTGGCTTAATGAGACGGCTGGCCAAAAAACCCCAGCCAGCCAGAATCCCCGTCAGAAAGGGATTGCCGATAAGTATGGCGGCCGGAAATGCCACGACGTGATCGGCGTTTATTCTTCCGACTCCGGGGAGCGGAACATCGAAGATGTAGGCAAGCGTGAACGCGAGAAGTCCGAGTGGGACGGCCCAAAGGCGCTGGGCGGACAGTCCGTAAGCCCACGCCATCGCCGCCATGGCGGCAACAAAGAGCGCCAGCAAAGTGTAGTGGCCCGGCCGGTGCTTGTACACGTGTCCTCCCAGTGGACCGCCGGCGTACCATTCACGGCGCCCTGAGTTTAACACAAGAAGCACGCTGATTCTAAGAACCGCGCGGCGTTTGAATAGGCCGCAGCGGCGCAGCCGGATGGCGGCCAGTCTGAGCGGCGCGGCTGGCCTGCCCCTGTGGGCTATCTCCGGGCCGGGTCACTCTCAGGCCAGGGAGGCAACAGCTTCACGAGGAGGTAGAGAATCGCGAACGGCAGAAGCAGCAGAATGATCGCGGGCAGGAGCCCTTCGCGCGTCGCGAATGCCATCTTGTAGGTCGTGTACCCCAAAAGGCTCTTGGAGAAGAGCTGGCCCCCGATGACGACGTTCCACCTCATCGCGAAAATCCCCACGAGTGTCAGGACTCCCGCCGCGCCGTAGATGATGCGGCGCGCCCGCTCGCCGGCCTTTACGATCTGCACGAGCGCCAGAAGCCCTATCGGCACAAGGGTGCCCACGAATATCTGGAGAATGATCTGCGAGAAATAGAGCTTGGTGTGAACCATGAAATCGAGGGTCTTGAACGATTCGTCCGCTTCGTAAATGCGGTGAACGAGGTCCAGCATTTCGAGGGAGAAATCAATGATGAACGCGTAGAGCAGGTAGCGTGCTATGGTGTCAAGGCATGGCATGTCCACGGCGGTCTTCCGGTACCAACTGACCGCCTGGTACATGAGCATCACGAGCGCGATGCCCGAGACCATGGCGGAAAATATGAAGACCACGGGCATCAGCGGAGAAGACCACCACGGGTTCGCCTTGACGGAGCCGAAGATGAACCCGACGTAGCCGTGCAACAGGAAGGCCGACGGTATGCCGACGATCGTTATGAATTTTCCCGCCTTGTCGTCCATCCTGAGGGAGCGCTCGCTTATGTTGTCCGACCAGAGCGCCATCGCCCGGTAGAGAGCTCGCTTGGCGCCTTTGGAAGCGCGCGCGGTCAAGACGATGTCCTTGCGGAAGTCGAGCCAGATTTCGAGGACGAGGACCGCCATGAGATACCATAGGTAGACAAAACCGAACATCGCCATTGCCGATGTGGTGTGGGGCGTCAGGTACATTTCGAAGGAGCGTTCCGGGTGGCCGAGGTGCAACTGAAGAGGGAGTGGGGCCACGATCATGAAGGCAAGCGCCGTCAGCAGCGCGAGGCGGTAGGTCGGCTTGACGGCCTCGACGTTGAACACGCGCTCCAAGGACGCGAGGATGAATGCTCCGGCCACCAGCCCCGTGATGAAAGGATAGAGCACGATCAGAATGCTCCACTGAAGCTGGAGCTCGTCCGGATAGATGAACCCCTGTACTGAGTGCAGCAAGCTTTCCATGGCGCCCTCCTATCGGACCGACCCGTCAAGGCCGTTGTAGTACGCTTTGGCTCCGGTGGCCATTTCCGGCTTCAGCACGTGGATCATGTGCGCTTTGAGAAAATCGTGTATCGGATCCTTGGGATTCTTGAGATCGCCAAGCTTTCGCGCCCCCGTCGGGCACGTCTCGCAGCAGGCGGTGGTCAGTCCCTTCGTGATGCGATGATAGCAGAGCGTGCATTTGTCAACCGTCTCGGTCCTCGGGTCAATGTACCTGCAACCGTATGGACATGCCTGGACGCAGTAGCGGCAGCCCAAGCAATATGTTTTGTCAACCAGGACCACTCCGTCCGGGCTTTCAAACGTGGCCCCTACCGGACAGACCTGGACGCACGGGCTGTGGGCGCAGTGGTTGCACATCTTCGGCACGAAGAAGTTCTTTGAGCCGTCGCCCGCCTTGTATTTCTCCTTGAAGCCGTCGTACCCGCCGTTCGGCGAGTCAACCTGCGGGTGCTCCGGGTCTTCTGGGTGGACGTGGTATCTCTCGACCCAGGTCCGGAAACAATCGGGCTCCAACAGCACGCCGTTCTCCGCCTTGCACGCCCGCACGCAATTTCCGCAGCCTATGCACTTGTCTATGTCTATCGCCATGGCCCACCAGTGGTCCTGCAGGCTATAACCAGGAGCCTTTTCCGGCTCTCCGGCCATGAGGTGATCCCATGCCAGCGAAGCGGCCCCGGTCAGAACTATGTAAGCACCAGCGGCCTTCATGAACTCGCGGCGGTCATTTTCCACGGCCGGCCTCCTAGGAAATTTCGGGGTGGTGCGGTTTATGACAGGAGGTGCACGGGCCACCATCCCCGTGCTCCATGGGATTTACTTGGGGGAACCACTTAGGTTTCGTCACGTTTTCAAGGTGGCATACCAGGCAGATGGTCTTGGTGTCGGGCAGGACCGGCTGCATTTTGTCGGGATCGGCGGCATGAACGGCCAATGGCCCGTGGCACGCCTCGCAGCCTATGCGCTCGTGTTTGCTGCCCTTGCGCGAAGCCACGATGTCGTCGTGGCAGTCGCCACAAGCCTGCCTGCCCGCGTATGAAAGGGGGCGCGAGGCGTTGTCCTTCAAGGCCCCTGACCTGAAATGGCCGTAGGTCCCGAACCCATTTGGTACCATGACAGCGCGCGCTACCAGAAACAGCGCCAGCGCGCCGGCGAAGATGACGGCCATTCGCACGAAGTGCTCCCGGTCTTTCAGCCAACGGCTCATAAGAGGCCCTCCTCGAATCGTTTGATCCGACCAGCGTTTCTCCGCTGCCCTCAGCCCTTCCCTTTAAAATCATGGCAGTCGCCGCAGAACTTGGGAGCGTTATGATCCTTCTTGTCATCATGGCAGGCGAGGCAAGTCGAGCGCTCGGTCACTTTCCATAAGTGTGGCTTGTGGCAGTCGGTGCAGGCGGCGTCTGGGTGGCCTCCCTTCTTGTGGAGCCCCGAGAGGGAGTCGTGGCAGCTCTTGCAGTCGGCTATAGGCAGCTTCACCCCCGGCGCGCTATGACAATTCGTGCAGTCATCCATCATGGGCGCGGAGGTGTCGAGTTTGTGGCATCCAGCGCAAGTCGTCTCCGGCCTTGCCCCGGCGGCGTGGCAGGAGGTGCAGGGGATCTCCCCGTGTTTGCCACTGAGGGCCAGCGGGTGCCACTCCTCGCTGCTGACGGGAACGGCCGTGCCTATCTGTTCGAGCGGGCCCCTTTGGGGCATGGTATGGCAGAGCGTGCAAGAATTGCTGAGAACCTTTCCTTCCCTGGTGACATGCTTGCCGTCGTGGCAGCGGAAGCAGCCCGGCCAGTTGCGGTGGCCAATGTTGGTGGCGTAAGTTTTCCAGTTGACGTGCATCTTGGGGAATACGGACCTGTCGTAGAGCGCGTTAACCGTGTTGACGGCGTCATCTATATCGCCTCTCCTCGACGAATAGATGCCGGGGTACTGTTTTTCGTAATAGCCCTCTATCGCCTTCGTTATTTCCGAGTGCGCCTCATCGCGGCTGGTGTACTCCTTTACCAGGTTGTCCACCGCGACCTTCTTTATCCACGGAAGTGTACGGGATATCGAGCCTCCGAAAAGGGCCTGGTCAACGGCGGAGTCCGGGGCAGGAAAGATGTGGGAGGGCCTGTTGTGGCAATCCATGCAGTCCATGACGTGGCGGGGAAGCTTGGCCAACTCCTCGGGGGAGAGCTTGACGCTGCTGTCCTCGTAATCGGTGACGCGCCCGTCGCGGTCGCGCACTTCTATCCAGGGGATCTTCTCGTACTGCCTGTCCTGAGGGGCGAAGGTGACGGTATTGTTGATTATCATGTGCCAGTGAATTCCGGCGTTGAGCCCGAGCTTCGGGCTGCCGCCGCCCGTCTTGACTAGAAGGCTTATCTGCTCCGCGGTGTTTCCCTCGTTGTAGCGGAAGTGGGGGATCTGTATGAGCTGCGCGCCGAAAAATTTCTGAGGCCAATGGCACTCTTCGCAAGTCTCTCTGGCCGGACGCAGGTTGGTGACCGGCACCGGGATAGGCCGTTCATAGCTGTTGGTCAGAACCGCCCAAACCTGGTATGCCCCGGACAACTTCGATTTCACGTACCACGAGACGCCGGCGCCGACGTGACATTCGACGCACTTGACGCGGGCGTGGGGAGAGTGCAGATAGCCGACGTACTCGGGCTCCATTACCGTGTGGCAGATCTTCCCGCAAAAGGTTACAGATTCGGTAAACAAGAACGCGTTGTAACCGACGAACGCCATCAGCACGCCGAGCAAGGAGCCGCCTATCGCTATAATGGCGAATTTCTTCCGCTGGCGCGGATCGTTCAAGTCGAGGCGGGGATATGGGAGCGCTTCAGTCGTGCCCAGCCTTCTCCTTCGCAGGCTTTCGCGCCTCATGCCGTAGAAGAAGATCAGAAGGCCCAACGTCAAGAACGCCGGGAAAATCATGTAGGTGAAAATGCCGGCGTAAGGGCTGGGCTGCCTGATGCTGAATTGCCAAATGAGCGAGGCCAGGATGAGTCCCGCGTTGATAGCCACTACGATGACGCCAAAGTAGCTCGTGCTGTTGCGGTAGAGCCCCTGGCCGGCTTGGTTCTTCATCTCAAACCTCCCTCGGAGATATTGTAGTCTGAAAACAATACGACGGCAATATGCGCATTGCCACTTACACTACACCACTATATTTAGCCGGAGCGGGGCAGGAGTATATGAATGGAAGCTGGCCACAAGTTGTCGCTATAATACGAAACATTATCATGCACTATAACAGTTGATAATATAAATAAATATCTTGGCGTCTCATATTGATTCGCAATAATTTGAGCCCCACTATTTTAGCATTGGCTGGCCAGACGCCAACCAAAATCTAGGCATAACACCTTGATGTTTATGCCAATTTTCTTTCATCCCCATGGAAGGATTCCTTCCCGGCACGAGAGTTGCTTAATGACAGGCCGCGCGGCGGGCGCCTATACGGATGCTGAAGACCTTTCAAGAAAACGTGAACAGCGCCAAATACTGGAGCGGCAATGGCTTCACGCTGGACCGCGACGATCTGGTAAAAAGGCACGCCCCCTTTGTCCATGCCATAGCGAGAGAATATTATCATCCAAGCACGGGAATAAGCTTCGACGACCTGATTCAAGAGGGTTTCACTGGACTTTTGGAGGCCGCGGAAAGGTTCAAGCCGGAGCGGGGGTTCAAGTTCGTCACTTATGCCTCCTGGTGGATAAGAAAGCCCATCTTGAAGCTCATAACGGAGCAGAGCCAGAACATAAAGATACCTGCTTACCGCTGGCCGACCATCTTTTCGGCCAGACAGGGCTTTCAAGAGCAGAATGAAAGCGAGCAGCGGCGGCCCGAAAAAATGGGCTCTGGGGAACCGTGCCATTTGAAGGCCTTGGATTGCGCCCAGATATCGAGGGGTGAAGTATCGCTCGACGAAGCGTTTGGCTCCGAAACGCCTTGGAAGGACGTCCTGCGGGACGACAAGAGCCTTGATCCCGCGGCCCAGGCACTTCGCTCCGAGTCGCTGGACCTGTTGAATTGCGCGCTCGGTTGCCTGAACGAAAGGGAGAAGACCGTCATTGCCCTTCGCTTCGGCCTTTACGGCTCTGAGCCAATGACGCTTCAGCAAATCGGGAGGAGGCTCAGGCTGAGCCGCGAGCGAGTCCGGCAGATTGAAAGCAAGGCGCTGGAAAAGCTGATGCGCCATATCCTGTCAGGCAGGCAGCCCCTGCCCGCGTGGACCCGAGCGCCCGGCCAGCGTCCATAAGGCCCTTCTCAAAACGAACCTGTGCCCGGCTCGGCTCAGCCATTGATCGCTGAGACCATCCGGCTCTCCCCCAAAGCCTTGATCGTACCCGTCGGCAAAAGCGCGCCAGCACTCCATCGGCAATGTTCCGACGGCCGAGGCCGCGATTTTGGTGATTGACCTTTCCAGCCGCAGGAGGTTCGATAGCCTCATGGCATCGGGCACGGGAGTGAAAAAAAAGGAATGCCTCCAGTCTATCGCCCAGGCCTTGCCGCTGCCGTCGAACAGAATATTGCCGGCGTTCAAGTCGCCATGGAGCACGCCAAGGGCGTGAAGCCTTCCGACAAGGTCTCCGGCCGCGGAGAAATACCCGCACCCTTGCTTGCGCGCGGCCAGAACCTCCAACAGGGAGACCGCCCCCTCTATTGGCTCGATTAGAGTATAAACTCGCGCCATCCCCATCCTTGTGAAAAACCACCTTGCCACCACGCGAGGCGCGAGGCCATTGCCTTCCATGGCTGCCGAAAGGTGCAATTCCACGATGAACGGCTCCCGGCGGAGATATCTTCCAGGCAACAGGAATCTTGAGATGCCGCCTCTTTCTTCGCGCTTCAGCAGCATCTTCCGCCCGTTCATATCAAGGCATCCGGTCGTTCCCCGGCCAGGCAAGGCTCCCCGTTCCAAGTTTTCATACGCCCTTGCGGCGTCGAGGCTAGCGATCTCCTTCGCCAGGCCAGGCTCGCAACCGGGATGTATCCAGAGAAAATCCCCCATGCCACTAGCATAAAGCTTTTGGCCGAATGGCGCCACTGCCTGCTCTCTGCACGTCGCGGCTATCCGTGGCATACTTTACTGCCGGGAGCGGAGGGTTCCTGCTCGCGCCGGAGCCATGAGGAGGCGGCAGATGTTTCAGACTTTCGACGAGGCCGAAGTTTACGTACGCGAGCGCGGCATGGCCATGCTGGACCTGAAGTTCAGTGACCTCTGGGGACGATGGCACCACCTCACTCTTCCTTCCAAGCAGTTCACTCACGCCCTCATGGAGAAGGGGGTTGGCTTCGACGGATCTAGCGTCGGGTTCAAGCCGGTCTCGGGCGGCGACATGGTGTTGGTGCCTGACCTGAAGTCCGCCTTTCTCGATCCCTTCTGGGAGGTGCCTACCGTTAGCTTCATATGCCGCACGTTAGAGGCCGACACGCGCCAGCCGTTTCGGTATGACCCGCGGGCGATAGCCCAGCAGGCCGAGGCCTACCTCAAGAAAAGCGCAGTGGCCGACCAGAGCTTCTGGGGGCCGGAATTCGAGTTCTATCTCTTCGACGGCGTGGCGTGCGAAAACGGCGTCAACGCGGCGTCATACAGGGTCGAGTCCTCCGAGGGGGGATGGAACAGCCCCCAGCTCGGTTCCGGATACACGATCCCGCTTCACGGGGGCTACCATGCCATACCCCCAAAAGACCGGCTCTACAACCTGCGCACAAGAATCTGCATGTTGATGGCCGACGTCGGGGTCGAAGTGAAGTACCACCATCACGAGGTCGGTGGCCCCGGACAGTGCGAGATTGAAACGCCTATGCTCCCGCTGCTGAAAGCGGCGGACGCCGCCTTCCTGATCAAGTACATCGCGCGCATGGCCGCTTCGCGCGAAAAGATGACCGCCACTTTTATGCCGAAGCCGCTCTATGGCGAAGCCGGCTCCGGGCTCCATTTCCACCAGCGCCTTGAAACCGGAGGCAGAAACGCCTTTTACGACGCCAAAGGCTACGGAGCATTATCCGAATTGGCCAGGTGGTACGTGGGAGGACTCCTCCATCATGGGGGCGCGGTGATGGGCTTCACCAATCCGAGCACGAACTCATACCGCCGGTTGATTCCTGGATTCGAGGCCCCCGTCAGCGCGATCTTTTCGCTGGGCAACAGAAGCGCGGCGATACGAATTCCGAAATACGCCAACAGGCCGGAAGACGCCAGAATCGAGTTTCGTCCTCCCGACGCCACCTCGAACAGCTATCTGGCGATGGCCGCCCAACTGATGGCGGGCATAGACGGGATAAAGAAACAAATAGATCCGTCCGCGCTCGGCTTCGGCCCGGTTGACGAGGACATCTTTGCCTGGCCGGAGGAGAAGCGGGCTGCGATCAAGGGGCTGCCCACTTCACTCGACGAGGCCATGAACGCGCTGGAAGAGGATCACCAGTTTCTTCTGGAAGGAGGCGTCTTCTGCGAAGACCTGATCGAACGCTGGGTCTTGAAAAAGCGCGCCGAGGACAGGGAGGTGCGCAACCGCCCGCACCCATACGAGATTGAGTTGTACTATGATCTGTGAGGGAGTTCGCGGCAAGGCGCGGCGTCATTTCGGCCGGCCCGCTATTCAAACGGCCCTCCGGGCCTGGAGGTTTACGATGCTAAGACGAACTGCGATGATGGCTGTTCTGCTCACGGCGCTTCTTGCCGGGTTCGGCTGCGACCGCCTTTTCAGCACGAGGATCAAAAGCATTCTGGACAATCCGAGGGATTACGAAGGCAAGCAGGTCACGGTCAGCGGGACCGTCACTGAAGTGACCAATTTGATGATCTACAAGTCTTTCACTCTGGATGACGGCTCAGGCCAGATCAGGGTCGTAACCGATCGGATGCTCCCTAAGAAGGGGACCAGCCTTACCGTGACCGGCTTAGTGAAAGAGGGCCTTTCGCTCGGCGACTCCTCTAGCGCCGTCCTCTACGAAAAGGCGCCCGATTCCGGCGGACAGCGCTAGCGGGCGGTTGAGAAAACCACACAAGCCGAGCGTAAGAGGCCTGGGGGCCAGATGGTAGGCGCGGCCACGCCGTCTCCCGCCCTTCGATTCCCCTTTGCAGGTTCGGAGGCGGCCCAACGAAAAAGGGGAGCCGAAGCTCCCCTTACCTGCGTTTGGTAGCCCGTAGGGGAATCGAACCCCTGTTCCCGACGTGAGAGGCCGGTGTCCTAACCGCTGAACGAACGGGCCACGTTCTTGGCTGGGGAGGGAGGACTCGAACCCCCAACATCCTGGTCCAGAGCCAGGCGTTCCACCATTGAACTACTCCCCAACCTGGAGGGTTATTTTAGCGGCTTCCCCCGTTGCCTGTCAAGCCGCGTCTTCAAAATCGTGGGCAGCTCCTATATACTTCCAAAGGAGGATTGACATGAGACTGAAGTCTTTGTCGGCCGCGGTGCTTTTGTTGGGAACGATATCCATTTTCGCGCAAAGACCGGATGTCGTTCTGGTAACGCTCGACACCTTTCGGGCTGACAGGCTTGCCGCCTTTGGGGGAGACCCCACCCTTGCTCCAGCGTTGAACGCCTTGGCTGCCAAAGGCCGCGTTCAAACCGATTGCTTCACGCTCGCACCCTTGACTCTCCCGGCGCACGCCTCCATGATGACCGGCTGCTTCCCAAACCGCACCGGACTCAGGGACAACGGCATCGGCCGGCTCTCTTCGGGCACGGCGACGCTGGCCGAACTATTTTCCGCAGCGGGGTACAGGACGCAGGCGGTTGTGGCCTCGTCCGTCCTGGCTTCAAGGTACGGGCTTGCCCGGGGCTTCGATTATTACGACGACTCGATCGGCCCTTCGCATTTCCGCTCCGGAGCACAGGTTACCGACCGGGCCCTTGAAGCAGTGGGCGCCAAGGACCAGCGCCCCCTTTTCCTCTGGGTGCACTACTTCGACGCCCATGAGCCCTACGCTTTTCCGCCAGCCTTTTCAGGCCGCGGCCGCAACGAATACGACCACGCGGTGGCCTACCTCGATTCCGAAGTGGCCCGTCTTCTTTCAGCGCTGCCGAAGGGAACGATCGTGGCGGTCGCCTCGGACCACGGCGAGGCGCTCGGCGAACACGGGGAGGAGACGCACGGCGTGCTCCTCTACCAGCCAACGGTCCACGCCCTACTAATGTTCAGCGGCCCGAATGTCCCCGCCGGCATGGATTCGAACCCCTGCACTCTCTGCGACCTCGCGCCCACGCTCACCGCTATCGCCGGGTTGCGGCCTTTCAAGAAGTGCGACGGAAGCGACCTTCTTTCCGCGAAGGAGCTGCCGCCAAGGCGATTTCCGCTCGAAACCATGCTCCCCTTCGACATCTACCGGTGGCTGCCGCTCTTCGGCGTGACCGACGGCAGGTACAAGTGGGTCCGCGGCGCGGCCGACCACCTGTACGACCTAAGCGCCGACCCCGGCGAAACCAAAGACCTGGCAAAGAACGCCCCCCCGGCGGCCGAGGCGCTGCGCGCGGCTCTGCCCGGAATCGAAAGCGCCAACGCGCCCGATTCGGTTGATTCCAGCCTGAGGGGCCTGGGGTACGCTCCGGTTCCAGGAGGCAAATTTTCAGTGAAGAATCTTCCGGACCCGGAGACGCGGCTTGAAGTCCTCTCCATGTTGAGGCGCGCGCAGAAGCTGCGCACGGCGGGAGATTTCGAGCAGGCGGCCCAGCTCTACGGCCAGGCCGTGGCTAACGACCAGTCAGACCCTTCGGCCAGATTCGACCTCGGAGAAACCCAGAGGCGCCTGGGGCAATTCGGCCTCGCGCTTAAGACGCTGGATGAGGCGATCAATCTCGCCCCTAAAATGGAAGAGGCTTGGAGCTCCAAGGGACTCGCGCTCGTCCCCCTGGGAAAGGCGGACGAAGCGGCGCAGTGCTTCAGGAAGGCCCTCGAAATTGATCCTCAATCCATCGAGGCGGTGAACTCGTTGTCGGCATACCTGCTGGACAAAAACCTGCCGTTGGAAGCCATTCCCCTTCTGGAACGGGCCGTCGCGTCTGGGACGGCGAACTCCCGCACCTACATACTGCGAGGCCGCGTGCGCCTCGTTCAGGGCAAGGACGAAGAGGCGAAGAAGGACTTTACGAGCGCGATGCTCTATACCGCTGACCCTCCCGCCACTCTCTACGACGAGGCCAACATATACATGATCCTGAAGAAAATCCCCGAGGGCGTCGCGCTTTACCAGGAAGGTATGGCGCGCTATCCCAACTACGCCCCGAACTACCTCACTCTAGCGAGCTACCTCGTGCAGGCGGATGCTCCCGACAAGGCGTTGCCTCTTTACAAGCGCGCGCTCAAATGCGACCTGGACGCCAAGACGAGAAAGCAGGTCGAGGAGATAGTCCAGGAGATTCAGGCCTCGGAATCTCAGGAGGGGGCTGGCCGCTAATCGGCCGGCCGGGCATCCAAAGTCTCCCTGACTTTTCTAGCGAGCGAATCCATGCCGTACGGCTTGGATATGAAGTTGATCCGCGGGTCGAGAACGAATCCGTGGTGGACGGCGTTTTCCGAATAGCCTGACGTCAGCAGAAAGCGCAGGCCCGGCCTCAGGACGCGCGCCTGCTCCATCAGCTCTCTCCCGCCCATGCGAGGCATTACGACGTCAGAGAGGACGAGCTGGACCGACGGCGACTCCCTGATTATATCGAGGGCCTCTCGGCCGTCGCTCGCGCTAATCACCTCGTAGCCCAAGGAGCGAAGCACGTCCGTGACCACGTGGAGCACTTCGCGGTCGTCTTCGACCACGAGGAGCTTTTCCGATCCGCCCCGTACCGGGCCTGCCACTCTGGCGCCTATTTCGGCGGCCCTCTGTTCGGCCACCGGCAGATAAAGCTTTACGGCCGTGCCCTTCCCGGGCTCGCTATAAAGGTTTACCATGCCGCCGTGCTGTTTGACGATTCCGTAAACTGTGGACAGGCCAAGGCCAGTTCCCTTGCCAGGACCTTTGGTCGTGAAGAACGGCTCGAAGGCGCGGGCCATCACATCAGGCGTCATCCCCACGCCGCTGTCGGTCACCGTGAGAAGAACGTATCTGCCCTTTTTCGCCCACGGATGCGTCTCGACGTAGGCGCCGTTCACGACGACCTGGGTAGTTTCAACCGTTATGGCTCCGCCCAGAGGCATCGCATCTCTTGCGTTCACGCAGAGGTTGAGGATCACCTGCTCGAACTGGATCTTGTCCACGAAAACCAACCCAGCTCCCTGGCCAGGGATGAAATCCAGTTGGATGGATTCGGGCAAGAGGCGCTTGACGATCGGCAGAAGGTCCTCCACCAGCGGGTTTGGATCGCAAACCTGCGGCGTTATCAGGGTCTGCCGAGAAAATGCCAGAAGCTGCTTGGTCAGCGCGGCGGCCCTTCCGCTCGTGCGCTGGATAGTCTCCAGTTCATGCTGCCACTGGCTTTGTGGCCCCAGGCCCCTCTGGAGTATCTCCGTCGAACCCAGGATTGCCTGCAAAAGGTTGTTGAAATCGTGGGCGACCCCGCCGGACAGTTGTCCGATGGACTCCATTCGCTGGGCCAGCCTGAGCTGCTTTTCCAGTTCCTTGTGCTTCGTCACGTCAACCATGAAGCCGGCGACGGAATTTACCTCTCCGGCTTCGTCTGGAATGGGGGAGACCGATTCGAGGACGGTGATCTCTCCTCCTCCGCCTTTCTGGTAGGAGCGCTCCATCAGCGCCAGGCGGCCGCTCCTTTTCATCTCCTGGATTAGCGCCTCTCTTTCAGTGCTGGAGCAAAAGACGGAGCCGGCGGGCGCCAAGAAAGCCTCCTTGTCCGAGGCAAAGCCGAGAAGCTCACGGTAGGCGGCGTTGCAGGCCAGAAGCTCGCCCTCCGCCGACGCGACGTAGCAGGCCGCCGGCGTGTCTTCAAAAAAGCGCCTGAAGCGCTCTTCGCTGGCTTGCAGCTTCGCCCTGGAAGCGGCCTGTTCGGTAATGTCATTCAAGGTCATGAGGACCTGGTTCGTTGGCAGCAGCGCCGAGTAGAATCTCACTGTTTTTTGCGCGCCGTTCTTGCAGGTGACTTCAAAAACCCTGCTGCGCAAACCGCCCTTCGGAGTCGAATTGGAGTCCGTCCGCCACGAATCGCCGATGATTCTTCTGTAGCTTGCGTCTGGGTAAGCCTTCTCTCGCCAGGCCTCCTGGGTGGGGACATCCTCCGCCCTATAGCCGAAAAGCGCCGTGAAGGCTGGGTTAATATAGCTTATCCCGCCATCTGGCTCGATGATGGCAAACCCGAACGGGGCGCATTCGGCCAGGCCCTGGAACCTTTTTCTCTCATTGTCCAGCGCGCCCGCCTCTTCGAGCCGGTTCTGCAAGCGGTGAGAGCGCCATTGAGACCATCCCACGCCGCCGGTCGCGAGAATAAGAAGCATGACTCCGGCGCCCAGCGCCATCCCGAGGTGCCTCACCGGCGCCATTACTTCGGACATGTCCTTCTGGGCCACGACTATCCACTCGGTGCCTGGCACCGTTCGCGCCGCGCCGATCACCAGCTCGCCCCTGTAATCGAGCCCCTGGAGCGACTCGGTTTCGCCTCCGGCGGTTTCCGGAAAGAGAAGGCTGGATGAATTGCATGGCTGGGAGAGCTTGAGCGGGGCCCCCTCCTTGAATTTCAGGGGGCTGAGGTAGGTGACGCTGCCGCCCTCCTTCCTCGCTATGAATCGTTCGGCGCTCAAACCCGCGCCGGGCCAAATTTCAAGCTCGCGGTAGAGCGAGCGCTCGGGGTCAATCCTGAAGAGAACGGCTCCCTCGCCACCAGGAAATTCTGGGCCGGGAGTCTTTATCGGGACGACGAGGTCGAGGTGGATGAAGTCCACCGTCTTGTTGAAATGGAGGTCTGAGAGGATGGGCTGTCCGGAGGCGATAGCCGCGAGAACTCGGCGCTTCGCCGGCTCGCCAGTCTTTCCGCCCTCCTCGCCGACCCCAACCACGGGGTTCCCCTCCGAGTCGGTCAGCGTCGCGCTCTTGAATTCATACAAGCGGCTGGCGTTGCCGAGCCAGGCATGGACTTCGCTTTTCTCGCTTTCGGTCGCCGATCCTTTTATCACATTGGCCAGCCGCCTGTTGGTGTCGGGGTCGGCCAGCATGGCCTGGGCGTCGGCTATTCTGTCCGAGCGCCACCTCGCCAGGAAGCCTGCCGTGATGTTAGCGACGGCGACAAGCTCCTGCCTGCCGTTCTGGATCCTTCGTTCGGATGTCGCCCGGTAGTAGGCGCCGAATATGGCGAGGGTGCCCATGGCCAGAGCCAGGAAAAGGCCGAAGAACGCCCATCCGCCTCCCCAACGCTTCATAAGCTTCCCCATCCCCGCTCCTCGAAAGAGATACCCGGCGGATCAGAAAAGAGAAACTTCCCGGCACGGGCTATTCGGGCTGGTGAACCCCGCCCTCCTCATCCGTCGCCTCTGCGGCTGGCGGCTCGGCTCCGGGTTCGCCTTGAAAGGGCACGGCTTCGTCAGGAGAGATGCCCGGCTCTTCAGGCTCTCCGGTCTTCTTTTGGAGGCGCTTCTGGCGCTTTTCCTCTTGCTTCTGAAGGCGCTTCAACTCCTTCTGCCGCTTGTTGCCGCGGTAGGCTCCTGGATGAACCATGACTGCTCCTATCGGGAAATGCGTGACCAAAATTCCCCGCCTTCACGGGCGCGATCTTTCACCAACTTTTATAGTTTACAACAAAACGGAAGAAGAGTCTCGGCGAAATAAAAAAAGGGGCCTTTCGGCCCCTTTTCCAAGCGATCGCCTTTAAACGGCGGTCAGTCCTTAACCACGCGGACCTGCTCCGCCTGGGGGCCCTTGGCGCCCTGGGTAACCTCGAGGGTGACTTTCTGTCCCTCGGAGAGGGTCTTGAAGCCCGTGCCCTCAATGTTGCTGTGATGGACGAAAGCGTCCTTGCCGCCCTCGACCGTGATGAAACCATAACCCTTCTTCTCGTCAAACCACTTTACAATACCGTTTACCACTTGACACTCCTTGTTCTTCACTCCACTTCAACAAACCATTTGTTGAGGTGTGCGGTTGCATACTATCAAAACGCGGACCCCTTGTCAAGCCCT
>JBBINO010000036.1:0-25408 GCA_037443845.1 Acidobacteriota bacterium | reverse complement strand
TCACCGCCCCACAAGGGCCGCTATGCGGTCAGAAAATTATTTTGGACAGCAGTGATCCATACTATATCGTGATCTCTCTTTCGTAGAAGCTAAGGACTCAATTTCGCTTGCCTCGCCACTGTTGCAGGAACTCGTGAACCACGCGACAAATGCGCTTTCCCGATGCGCCATCTCTTCGACGGCCACTGAGGACATTGACGTAGCTCCTCTTGCTCTTTACCGCCACATAGTTGAAGCCACTGATGGAATTGAAGTCCTTATTTCGAGTTGTTGCCCGGTTCCAGCAATACCTCTGCTTCGCAGTTCTTTCGAAGCTCTCCTGTCCATTCAATATCTGTTCGAGAATCGATCTGATTATGAGAAGCGGTCACTTGCTTGGTTCGTCTGTTACATTCATCAAAGGTTAGCAACCTATGAAATGCTCGATCCGGCTACCCAGCGGGGCAAACAAGTTAAGGCCACGCATAAGGATGATGCATTTCTGCCAGATCTGACTGTGATTCCGATTTCCGACGTTCAGAAAGCAGCCAATAACCTCCGAAGCCTCTTGATCAAACCCCATCTTGCGCCAATTGAGGCAGAGTACTTGCGGGCCAAAAGCCATCAGTGGCATCACTTCTTTGGTGGGCCAGTCAACCTCGAACAGCTTGCTAGACACCTTAAAAGCATGGGCCTTTATGACTTTCTCTACCGCCCATGGTCAAGATTTGCGCATGCCCAAGACTTGGTGCAGCTTCTAAAAGACAGTAAGCCCGGCCGACCGTCGCTCGGGCGTTTGCGTGATCAATCAAGACTTCGTCAGGTGGCCAGTTTGGCGGCATCCTTTCAGCTCGGAGCAACTCGCGAAATGCTGAAGTGGTTTCGTCCTGCCGAAGACCTGAAAACGTGGTTTATAGAAGAGGTCCAGGACCGCTATGATCGCCTCAAGACAAGGCCCCCCTAACATCGCGTTGCAGCGGACCGGTCCCTGCGGGACGCGGTCCGCTTCCCCGGGAACTTTACTCTGCTGCCCGTTTCCAACCCTGTGCCCGGCCGCTAAACGCGGGCGTTATTTTTACCGGCGCAAGTCCAAGACAAGCCGCACGAAGTGCGACCGTTTGCCCGCGCCTTGCGTGCCTCTGTTGCCCGCGCACCACGCGAACTACGGGCGGCGCAAACCACCGACGGGCGCTCTCTTCAAGGAAGGTTTCTTTTCCTCCGTGACCTTCGCGCATGTAACGTAACCAGAATCTTCCCTCCGTGCCTCGGCGCCTCAGTGGTTCTATCTTTTCCTTCGTGTTCTTTGTGATCTCTGTGGTGAACATTCTTTTCCCGTCGGTCTTGCGCGATGCTTGGACGTTGCAAACAAGCGGGCGGGCGCAGAGACCCGCCCCTACGGAAAACGCCATACTTGCGCGCCTCCGTGTCTCGGCGCGGTTCAATCCTTCCCTTCATGTCCTTCGTGGCCTTTGTGGTGAGAATGCTTTTCGCGCCGCCAGCGCGGCGGCCTTCAATCATTTCCTTTCCGCAACAATTGCGTCACAGGGGGGCAATCGTGGGAAGGTACGATTGCGGTAGAGGGGAGGCGCCCCTCGGCTTAGAGAAGGAGAAAACAGATGAGACTAGCAAAGCTCGGAATCATCACGCTGGCCATCTCCACGGCGGTGGCGGGTTTCGCTCAGGAAGTCAAGAGCATCACGGGGGCCGGGGCGACCTTCCCCTACCCGATCTATTCCAAGTGGGCTTACGAGTACCAGAAGGTCACGGGAGTCGGGCTGAATTACCAGTCCATCGGCTCGGGCGGCGGCATTCAGCAGATCAAGAACAAGACCGTTGACTTCGGCGCCTCGGACGCTCCGCGCAAGGGCGAAGAGCTTTCCGAACGGGGCCAGATTCAGTTCCCGATGGTAATGGGTGGGGTGGTGCCCGTCGTGAACATTGACGGGGTGAAGCCGAACGAGATGAAGCTCTCCAACGAAGTGCTGGCGGAGATTTACCTCGGCCAGGTCACCAAGTGGAACGACCCGAAGATCGTGGCCCTCAATCCAGGACTTAGCCTTCCTTCCTCGGACATCACCGTGGTCCACAGGGCCGACGGCTCCGGCACGACGTGGATATTCACCAACTTCCTCGACAAGGTCTCGAAGGCGTGGCACGACAGGGTGGGAAGCGACACCGCCGTGAGCTGGCCCGTGGGGCTGGGCGGGAAGGGCAACGAAGGCGTCGCGTCGTACGTGAAACAGGTGCCGGGAGCGATCGGGTACGTCGAGTACGCCTACGCGAAACAGAACAACCTGACGACGCTTCAGTTGAAGAACAGGGCCGGAAACTTCGTGAAGCCCGAGGCCGCCGCTTTTCAGGCGGCGGCGGCGAACGCCGACTGGCAGAAGGCGGACCACTTCTACGTCGTGCTGACGGACCAGCCGGGTGCAGCGAGCTGGCCGATCGCCGGGGCGACCTTCATCATCATCTACAAGGACCAAACGAAGCCGGCAACCGGCAAGGCGGTGCTAAAGTTCTTCGACTGGTGCTACCATAACGGCGGGAGCATGGCCGAGTCGCTGGACTATATCCCGATGCCTCAGAACGTCGTCTCTCTCGTCGAAAAGACATGGAAGAGCGAGGTAAAGGGCTCCGACGGAAAGCCGGTGTGGCCGTAAACCTGGACGAAGCGCACATGCAAGGGCCATCGGACAATATCGTTGAAGGCGGTTCGAGCGGGCGGGACGGCACAAGCGCCGTCCCGCCTCGCGCGTTGCAAAGGCGAAGGCCCTCGGCGTGGGCCGACCCGCTCTTCCGCTACGCGACGGCCGCTTTCGCCTGCCTCGTCCTCCTTCTTGTCGCCGCGATGGCGGCCGTCCTTTACGAAAGAGGGCAGCTTTCGATCAGGACTTTCGGCCTCGGCTTTCTCTGGTCGAGCGAGTGGGACCCGGTCAGGGGCCTCTTCGGGGCGCTGCCGGCGATGTATGGCACGGTGGCGTCGTCTCTCATCGCGATAGCCATAGCCACGCCCGTCGCCCTAGGCGTCGCGATTTTTCTGACCGAGATGGCGCCGCAGGCCCTGGCGCGCCCGGTGGGGCTTGCCATCGAAATGCTGGCGGCGATTCCGTCCATAATTTATGGCATGTGGGGGCTATTCGTCTTCGCGCCATTCCTCGCAAACCACGTCGAGCCTTTTCTCAAGAAGATCGGCGGGTCAACGCCGTTTTTCCAGGGGCCGCCGATGGGCATAGGGATGCTGCCGGCCGCCCTCATTCTGGCGGTGATGATCCTTCCGTTCATCGCTTCGGTGATGAGGGACTTGTTCTCGCTCGTCCCCGCGATGTCGAAGGAGTCGGCCTACGGCGTGGGAGCGACGACGTGGGAGATGGTCAGGAGCGTGGTCATTCCCCAGACCAGGACCGGAATCATCGGCGCGATTTTCCTCGGCCTCGGGAGGGCGCTGGGCGAGACGATGGCCGTCACCTTCGTCATCGGGAACACCCACCAGATTTCGGCCTCGCTATTAGCTCCGGGCTGCACGATAGCTTCGACCCTCGCCAACGAATTCTCCGAAGCCGTGAGCGACATGCACGTTTCGAGCCTTATCGAGATGGGGTTCGTCCTGTTCCTCATAACGACCGTGATCCTCGCGTCGGCGAAGATTCTCCTCTGGCGCATTGAATCCAGGATCAGAGGGAGATAGGCGATGGCGCGCTCGAAATGGCTCTATATGAGGCGCCGCGCTTACAACGTGCTGATGCACGCCGCCGCGTTCCTCAGCGCCCTGTTCGGTCTCGTGTGGCTTTTCTGGATTCTGGCGGAGCTTCTGCGGAAGGGGATCCCGGCCATCAACTGGGACTTTTTCACGAAGCTGCCGGCGCCACCCGGAACTGCGGGCGGAGGGCTCGCCAACGCCATAATGGGCACCCTCATGATCACCGCCCTCGCCACCGCCATTGGCGTCCCGGCGGGCGTGATGGCTGGAACCTACCTCGCCGAGTTCGGGCGGAAGAGCGTGCTCGCGAAGACCGTAAGGTTCGTAGCGGACGTCCTTGTAAGCGCGCCGAGCATCGTGGTCGGCGTCTTCGTCTACAGCATCGTCGTCATGCCGATGCACGGCTTTTCGGGGCTCGCCGGCTCCATAGCTCTCGCTATCATCATGGTGCCGGTCGTCATCAGGACGACGGAAGAGATACTCCTCCTCGTCCCCGATTCGCTCAGGGAGGCGGCGCTGGCGCTCGGCGCGCCTTACTGGCGCGTGGTCTTGCAGGTCTGCTACAGGCGGGCGCTGGCGGGAATGACCACGGGCATCCTGCTCGCCGTCGCGAGGGTCAGCGGCGAAACGGCGCCGCTGCTTTTCACTTCCCTCAACTCGCCCTTCTGGAGCCCGAGCATCACGAAGCCGGTGGCCACGCTGAACGTCACGCTCTTCAACTACGCCATGTCGCCTTACGACGATTGGCGAAGCCTCGCCTGGGGGGCGGCGCTCCTCATAACGCTCGGGGTGCTCGCCGCCACCATTCTCGCTAGAATAGTAGTCGGGAGGATCAAGATATGAACGCCGAAAACGCCGCGGCCGGCAAGGCCGCAGAAGCCCAGGCGCCTCAACTCGCTCCGGAGGACCGCAGCGTCCGCATCGAGGTCAAGGGGCTCAACTTCTTCTACGGCTCGCAGCACGCCCTCAAGAACGTTTCGCTGCCGGTCTACGCCAACGAGGTGACTTCGATCATCGGCCCGTCCGGCTGCGGCAAGACGACCCTTTTGAGGACGTTCAACAGGATGTTCGACCTCTACCACGGCCACCGCGCCGAAGGAGAAGTGCTCCTTGACGGCATGAACATCCTGGGCCCCGACGTTGACGTGACGGCGCTCAGGGCGCGGGTAGGGATGGTCTTCCAGAAGCCGACGCCTTTTCCCATGACTATCTACGACAACATCGCCTTCGGCATCAGGCTCTACGAGAAGCTCCCCAAGTCGGTGCTCAGGGAGCGCGTCGAGATCGCGCTCAGGCGCGCCGCGCTCTGGGAGGAGGTGAAGGACAAGCTCAACCATTCGGGTATGAGCCTCTCGGGCGGCCAGCAGCAGCGGCTCTGCATCGCCAGGGCGATCGCCGTCGAGCCGGAAGTCGTCCTCATGGACGAGCCGGCCTCCGCCCTCGACCCGATAGCCACCGCGAGGATAGAGGAGCTCGTTGACCAGCTCAAGGAGCGCTACACGATCGTCATCGTCACCCACAACATGCAGCAGGCGGCGCGGGTCTCGGGCTACACGGCCTTCATGTACCTAGGCGAGCTCGTCGAGTTCGGCGAGACCGAGCAGATTTTCACGAGGCCTAGAGAGGCGAGAACGCGAGACTACCTGACCGGCCGGTTTGGCTGATACGCGAAGGAGATCAAGATGGGCAAGGAACGGGAAGAGATAAGAAGCCTCATGGAATCGCTCGTGGCCATGGCCGACGAGGCGGGCGTGATGCTGAACATGGCCATTCAGGCTTTCGCGAGCCCCGAGCCCGGAGCGGCCGTAAAGCTAAGGGAGAAGGACAAGCGCATCAACAGGATGGAGAACGTCCACGACGCCAAGTGCCTCCGGATACTTGCGCTCTACCAGCCCGAGGCCGACGACCTCAGGACCGTCTTCATGGCGCTGAAGATCAACAACGACCTGGAGCGCATCGGAGACCACGCTATTAACGTCGCCGAGCGGGCCGAGAGCCTTCAGGCTCCGCCGCCGCAGGCATACAAGAGCCGGATCGAAAGAATGGGGCACCTTTCGCTGGGGATGCTTTCGGACGCGCTCACCGCGTTCGTCGCGAGAGACACCGCGCTCGCCAAGAACGTCATCTCGCGCGACGACGAAGCCGACGAGCTGCTGCGGGAAACGATCCAGGAGATGCTCAAGCCCGATGGGGCGCACCGCCCCGAAATGGAGTCGGCCATCAGCATCGTCCTCGCCGCGAAAGAACTCGAACGCATCGCCGACCTGTGCACCAACCTCGCCGAGGACGTAGTCTTCATGGCCGAAGGCGAAACCATCAAGCACCAGGGAAAGGTTTGACGCGCGTTTACGCCTTTCTCGCCCTCTGACTTCACCGGCCCGAACGCGCCGGCCGTCCCGGCGCCGCCCGGGCATCCTTGCGTGCGGAGGCGGTTGCTTTCTTCCCCTCCCGGTTCCATGATAGGATTGCGCCTGGGGTGGAGGCGCTATCAGCGAGCGGCGCGGCAGGCGGCGATGGGAGACGGCACGATGGCCGAGGAAGAGCACAAAGACATCAGCCTTCGTTTCAGGGTCCACTCCTACCTGCGCTACACCGACCTCTTCGAGTCACTCTGCAAGACCGTCTTTCCGGAATTCGGTATTCCGCCGGAGCGCGTGGACTGGCTCTGCCTCTCGGTCCGGGAGGCCGTCAACAACGCCGTGCTCCACGGAAACAAAAAGGACCCGTCAAAGTGGGTCGAGTTCGAGATCGTAAGAAACGAAGGGGCGGTATTGCTCACGGTGTGGGACGAGGGCGGTGGCTTCGACCAGGGCATTCTTTCCGACCCGACGGCGCCGGAGAACCTTCTAAGGCCAAGCGGCCGTGGTATATTCTTGATCAGGCAGTTCGTGGACGGCGTGCGGTTCCTGCCGGACCGCCCCGGCCATTTTGGAATGGAGATGCGCGTTGACCTCAACAGGCAAGGCCAATCGTTAGAAGAGGAGGAACAAAATGGCGTTCAAGACCTATGACAAGGGCGGCGTCACCGTGTTGGAGCTTCAAGGCCGCATAACGCTGGGCGGCACCGACGTCAAGATGCGCGACCTCATCAAGGCGCAGCTCGAAGCCGGCAAAAAGAAAATGGTGCTCGATTTGGGCGGGGTCTCGTTCATAGATTCGTCCGGCCTCGGCGAGTTGGTCGCTGCCTACACCACGGCGCGCCGCCAGAACGTCACGCTCAAGCTGGCCAACCTCACCAAGAAGATTGACGATCTCATGGAGATCACGAGGCTGGCTTCCGTCTTCGACACTTACCAGAGCGTTGACGAGGCGGTGAAGTCCTTTTGATTCGCCCGTTGCTTTCAATGTTCTCCTCGAGGGGAACTGACCGGAGGAAGGAATGATCAAGGCGGACATCGTCTCCGAAGTGGCCAGGGTGTCGGACATCTCGCGCCTGAAGGCGGAGGATTCGGTCGAACAGTTTTTCGAGGCCATTCGGGAGGCGCTCAACCAGGGAGAGAAGGTCGAGTTCCGTGGCTTCGGCGTTTTCAGGGTTAAGGAGAGGAAGAAAGGGCTGGGCCGCAACTTGAAGACTGGCGCGCCGGTCCCGATTTCCCCCGGCAAGACCGTCAAGTTCAAGCCTTCCATCCGGTTCTTCCAGTAAGACGTTGGACGGCCCGGTTTTTGAAAGGCTGGAGAATGGCCGCGAGCGCCCAGGGCTTCTGCACCTGGCGCTCTTTTGCTGTACGCTCCTAGCCACGCTTTATAGCGGCACGGAGCTTCTGCCCCGTTTCGCCGAGGCCTCGGTCTCGGAGCACTTCTTCGCCGTCATCTCACACCCGCTCATCCTGGCGCAGGGGGCGCCTTTTTCGCTGGCTCTCCTTCTCATCCTGGGGGTTCACGAATTCGGCCACTTCGGCTCCGCAAGGCGGCTTGGAGTCAGGGCGACGTGGCCATACTTTCTTCCCGGGCCGCCATACGTATCCATCGGAACGTTCGGCGCCTTCATAAAGCTCAAGGGCGCGATACCGGACCGAGGGAGCCTGATGGAGATCGGCGCCTTGGGACCGGTGGCCGGCTTCATCGCTTCCGTGGGCGTAACGCTGGCCGGCTACGGGGCGCTCGCGCTCGGGTACAGGGTGCCGACCGACCTTGGCGCGAACGTGAACTTGCCGATAGGCTACTGGCTGCTCAACGGAATTTTTCTGGGGAGGTGGGAACACACCGCGATCTTCTTCGAGAACCCAATCCTGGCGGCAAGCTGGATCGGCTTCTTCGTCCAGGGGTTGAACCTCCTGCCCGCGGGGCAATTGGACGGCGGCCACGTGCTCTATGCCTTCGCCAAAAGGCGCCACTTCTACATAAGCAGGGCCTTGGGAATCGGTCTCTTCGCCCTCATGCCTTGGGGACTGCACTTCGGCGTTTGGGCGGTCCTGCTTCTGGTCCTGGGGTACGGCCATCCCGCTTGCGTGTGGGAGGAGCGCCCTCTGAATCGCCGCCAAATGGCGCTGGGGGCGGCGGCGCTCGTGATCTTCGTCCTCTGCTTCCATCCAATGCCGTTCTCGTTCCAGGACTGAAAATCTCCGCAAATGCCACGGGCTCACGGCGTCATCTTCCCGCCCCTGCACGGGTTGCATTCGCCTCCATTACGGGCTAAGCTGGCTGGGCCTGGGCGGAGGTCCCGGCAGGAGGAGCCTTGAACTACGATCGAGCATCCCGCCGCATGCCTGCCATTGCGGCCGCGGCCTCGGCCATCGCGATCATGGCCTCCTGCTGCGGGTTTCTGGAGACGAAGGAGGACAGGTACAACAAGTACATGGAGTGCGCCGAGCGGCTCACTTCCGACAAATCAATCGAGATACTGCACCACGGCTACCAGTGCTGCGAGAAGCTGCCCAAAGAGCTTAACGACCGCGAGGCGGCGAAGCGCTTCTATTTGGAGAAAGCCAAGGCGCTGAAGCCGGACGCGCCGGAGCCCTATGCATCGATCGGCCTCTCGTATTGGGAGGGCGGCGACTACGCCAACGCGCTGGCCGCTTACGAAGAGGCCGCCAAGAGGACGGACAAGCCTTTCGGCTACATGATCGCCGAGGCGACGATGATGCGCCTCTGCGGCAAGTACGACGAAGCTCTCGCGATGGCATCGAGCATCGAAAAGCTCAAAGCGGTGGACGGCGCCAAGGCGTCGGCCTACCTCAAGGGGAGAGTCCTCTACGAGGAGGGCAAGCTGAAAGAGGCGCAGGCCGATTTTGAAGAAGCCATCGCCATGGCCGGCAAGAGCGGCTACTTTCTCACTCCGTCTCCATATACGATGGTTGACGCCTGGTTCTACATGGCGCAAATCAGGCTGAAAGAGGGCGACGCGCAGGGCGCCTACAACGATTTTAAGGAGTATCTTTCCAGGATGACCAACCCCGAGTTCCAGCTCTGGTACACTCAAAAGCTCCTTCCCCGTTACGGCGCGGACCAGAAGGGGCTTTACGGCACGATCGAGGAGAATTGGGTCCGCGAACGACAATGACCCGGGGCGGCCGGCGGCTCGCCCTCGGCCAGCCCGAGGAGGAGAAGATGTTGAAGCTAGAACCGAAAAGCGTCTGGGAGTATTTCGAGAACCTTTGCAACATTCCACGCCCCTCGGGCCACGAGGAGGCGGCCGGCAAGTACGTCGCTTCAGTTGCTCAAAAACACGGCCTCTCCTGGCAAAAGGACGCCGTCGGCAACATCGTAATACGCGTACCGGCGAGCCCCGGCAAACAGTCGGCGCCTGTCACGGTGCTGCAAGGCCACACCGACATGGTCTGCGAGAAGAACAGCGACACGCGGCACGACTTCATGAAGGATCCCATAAAACCGCGCGTTGATGGGGAATGGGTGAAGGCGGCCGGCACGACGCTGGGCGCCGACAACGGAATCGGCGTCGCGATGGCGCTGGCCCTGCTGGACGAGAAGGACATCGTCCATCCGCCTTTGGAACTGCTCTTCACCATTGACGAGGAGACTGGGCTCAACGGCGCGAACGGGCTCAAGCCGGGCTTCCTGAAAGGGCGAAGGCTCCTCAACCTCGACACCGAGGAGGACGGCGAGCTTTACGTCGGCTGCGCTGGCGGAATAGACACGGTCATCACGCTCAAAGTCAAGAGGGAGAAGGCGGTACCGAGGAAGAACGTGTACAGGCTGGCGGTCAAGGGGCTCAGGGGCGGCCACTCCGGCGGCGACATCCACGAGGGAAGGGGCAACGCCAACCAGTTACTCGTCCGGGCGCTCTGGGCGCTCGAAGGCGCCGGCGCCAATTTCCGCCTGATCTCGTTCGACGGCGGCTCGAAGCGCAACGCGATACCGCGCGAAGCTTTCGCCACGATAGTGCTCGCCGGGACGGCCGCCGCCAAGGGCAAGAAGGCGCTGAAATCTTTCGAGGCCGAGGCCCGCGCGGAGCTCAAGGGAGTTGACGAAGGGCTGGCCATCGTTCTGTCTGTGGCCAAGAATGACCTGGCGCCCATGGCTGCCGGAAGCCAGGAGAAGCTGATGAACCTCCTGGGGACGTTGCCTCACGGCTACGTCGAGTACAGCCGGGAAATCCACGGCCTAGTCCAGACCTCCACCAACTTCGCGATCGTCACCACCAAGAAGGGAGAAGTGGAGGTCTGCACCTCCCAGCGTTCCAGCGTCTGGTCGCGCCTGATGTGGGCGGCCAAGTGGGTCGAGAGCGCCGGCCTCTCGGTTGGAGCGAAGGTCGAGCATTCGTCCGCCTACCCAGGCTGGAAGCCGAACCTAGAATCGCCGATATTGAAACGGGCGCAAGCGACGTATGCGAGGCTCCACGGGGTCACGCCAGAACCCAAGGCGATCCACGCCGGGCTCGAGTGCGGAATCATCGGCGCCAAGTACCCCGGCATGGACATGGTCTCGATGGGGCCTGACATCAAAAACGCCCATTCTCCGGACGAGGCAGTCTCGATTGCCTCGGTCGAGAAGACCTACGCGTACCTCAAGGAACTCTTGAAAGACCTTGCGGGCTGAGGAGCCTTCAGCCGGGCGGGAAGAGGCCGGCACAAGGACCGAAGGGGAGGCGATCAATGGAAGGCCGGGACGTTCAAGGAGGATCGAAGGCGGAGCTTGAGAAGCTGGTGGAGCGGCTTGATGGCGTTCTTCGCGACTCGGCCGACCTTCCGCCAGCGGCGAGGTCCGATCTCGAGGCGCTTCTTTCCGAGGCACGCCTTGCCTTGAAAGAGGGCGGCCCCGACGAAGAGGCGAGGGTGAGCCTCCACACCGGGTTCATCGGCGCGCTCGAACGTTTCGAGGAGAGCCACCCCGACCTCGCGTATGCCATCGCGAGGGTCGTGGACGCTCTGAGCGGCCTCGGAATATAGAATAGAGGGCGCAGGGCCGTTTGACAGCAAGACGGTTTGTTGCTACCATTACAAACCGGGCCGAAGTGGCGGAATTGGTAGACGCGCTGGGTTCAGGGTCCAGTGATCGCAAGGTCATGGGGGTTCGAGTCCCCCCTTCGGCACCACCTAGAAACCTCTCACCGCAGGCTAATACAGCACAACCGAGAGATTCACGGCGCTCGTGGGGAACGAGAAGGGCGGGAAACCCTCCGGCGGCGATTACGAGCGAGCGACCTAAGAGGGAGCGCGCGCAGTTACGCCGCCGAGAAGGAGAGACCCGCCCCGGGAACCGCAGGCGCCGTTACGCGCGCAAGCGGGCGGACTCCGACGCCCGCGAGCACGTTACGGCGCGTAGGTTCGAGTCCCCCCTTCGGCACCATCACCCAGGTGGGGGCCCCGCCCCCTTTTGGCACCATCAGGTTGTGTAAACCAATCACCTACGGTTTGTTCTGGTCCGTGGCCTTCAGCGCGGCGTCCATCACGTCCTGGGGAGCGGGCTCGCCGGTCTTGTAGATGAGGCCGACGACGGAGTCGCCTAGCCAAGACGCCCGTTTGTCCGATAGCTTGAAGACGAGCACGGCGGGAGAGGGCGAGCTCTTGCCTTCGAATAGGTGGTTCTTGTCGTGAGCGATTACCACTGCGACTGGGCTGCCTCCGTTTAGCGGCAGCAGGTAGCGCCCGGTGGCTGGGGGCGCCGGGACGCCGAGAACGAAATGCCACAGCAGATATGCTGCGCATAGCGCCAGGATCGCGACGCCTCCGTAAATGACCGGCTTGCGCGCGCCGCCCTTGGCAGCCAGCGGAGACGTCGCGCTCGGTGCGGGTTTTGACGAGGCAGTTGCCGCCGGCAATGGCCGCGATCGCAGCTTCTTGTCGTACTCCTGGCGCAGGTCTGGGTTGAGCAGCGTCTCGCGCACTTTGCGGAGCTGGCTCTGGTAGGGCTCGAACTGGCCGCTCTTTTCAAGGTGCGCCAGCGCCCTGTCGCAAGCCCGCTCGATCTCTTCCATCGAGGCGTCCCGCGCCACTCCGATCACGCCGTAATAGTCTGGCACCAGAGACCTCCTGAAAATTCGCGCCGCCGTCAGGCCCCGATCTTCTCCATCAGCGCCGCCTTGATAAACGGGTCGAGCGCCCCGTCGAGCACGGCGTCGGCGTTGCCCGTCTCGACGTCCGTCCTGTGGTCCTTGACCATCCTGTACGGATGGAGGACGTAGGACCGGATCTGGCTTCCCCAAGAGATGTCCTTCTTGGTATCTTCGAGCGCCTGCCTCTCCTTCGCGCGCTTTTCCATCTCGAGCTGGTAGAGCCTCGACTTGAGTATCTTCCAGGCCATCTCCCGGTTCTGAAGCTGGCTGCGCTCGTTCTGGCACGTGACGACGAGGCCGGAGGGGAAGTGGGTTATTCGGACGGCGGTGGAGACCTTGTTGACGTTCTGGCCGCCCTTGCCTCCCGAGCGGTAGATGTCTATGCGAATGTCCTTCTCGTCTATCTCTATCTCGATGTCGTCGTTGATCTCAGGCGAGACGAAGACCGACGTGAACGACGTGTGGCGCCTGGAGGCCGCGTCGAATGGAGAGATGCGGACCAGCCTGTGGACGCCGCTTTCGGTCTTCATGTATCCGTAGGCGTATTCCCCTTTGATGATGGCCGTCACCGACTTGAGCCCGGCCGTGTCGCCATCCTGGAAGTCCATCAACTCCACGGCGTAGCCATGTCGTTCCGCCCACCTCGTGTACATGCGGTAGAGCATGAAGGCCCAGTCCTGGCTCTCGGTGCCGCCGGCGCCCGGGTGGATCGTGAGGATGGCGTTGGAAATGTCCTGCTCGCCGGAGAGAAGCACCTTGATCTCGAGGTCTTCGAGGAAGGGCCTCAGCTCGCCGAGGTTCTTGTCGAATTCGGGAGCCACGTCCTCTCCGGACGCCTCGAACTCCAGCAGCGTGTCCATATCGCCCACGTACCTGTCGAGCCTCTTCAGCTCGTCGTTCTTTACCTTGAGGACGCGCTGTTCCTTCAAGACCGTGGCGGCCTGCCTGGGATCGTTCCAGAACCCGCTGCCGGAGGAGAGCTTCTCTATCTCCTGAAGGCGCGCGTTGACGGCCTCTTCGTCAAAGGCACCCCCGTAGCTCGATCGCCTTCGAGCGCAAAGCCTTGAACGCCTGCTTGCTTTCCTCGGAGAGCACTGTTAGAACTCCTCGTCTTTCTGGTAGTTGGGCGCCTCTTTGGTGATCATTACGTCGTGGGGATGGCTCTCCCTCAGGCCAGCGAGCGTGACCCTGACAAACCTGGCCTTGGTGCGAAGCTCTTCGATGTTGGCGCACCCGCAGAGCCCCATGCCCGAGCGCATCCCGCCGATGAGTTGCGTGACCACGCTTTCGAGGCTTCCCTTGAACGGGACCATCCCTTCGATGCCCTCCGGCACGAGTTTAGAGAGCGGCGCCTCGCCATCCTGGAAATAGCGGTCGGCCGACCCCGATTTCATCGCGCCAAGCGAACCCATTCCGCGATATGCCTTGAAGGTTCTGCCCTGGTATAGGATCGTCTCGCCCGGTGCCTCCTCCGTCCCGGCCAGGAGGCTTCCCACCATCACGGAGTGAGCTCCGGAGGCTATCGCCTTTACGATCTCGCCCGAATAGCGGATGCCGCCGTCGGCGATGACCGGTATTCCCTTTTCGAGGGCGGCGCCGGCCGATTCCGCTATTGCCGTGACCTGCGGCACTCCAGCGCCCGTGACGACCCGCGTCGTGCAGATGGAACCCGGGCCGATGCCTATCTTTACAGCGTCGGCTCCACGCTGTATGAGCGCCCTGGTGCCCTCCGCCGTCGCGACGTTGCCGGCTATGAGGTCAACCTCGGGGAAAGCTTCCTTCAGCTTCGACGCGGCCTCAAGGACTCCCTCGGAATGACCGTGGGACGAATCGAGGACGAGCACGTCCACGTGGGCGTCAACCAGCGCCTTCGCGCGGGTGAGTAGGTCCGGCCCGGCGCCGACCGCGGCGCCGCAGCGAAGGCGGCCGAGCTCGTCCTTGGAGGCGTTGGGGAACTTGATCTTCTTCTGGATGTCCTTGACGGTTATGAGCCCCTTGATGTGGAAGTCGTCGTCAACGACGAGGAGCTTCTCTATTTTGTATCGCTGAAGCAGCGACTTGGCCTCTTCCAGCGTCGTCCCGACCGGGACGGTGCGCAGGTTCTCCTTGGTCATCAGCGCGGAGACGGGAAGGTCGGTCCGCTCCTCGAACCTCAGATCCCTGTTCGTGAGAATTCCGAGCAGCCTGCCCCCCGGGTCGGTGACGGGCACTCCGGAGATTCTGAACTTCCGCATCAAGTCGAGCGCGTCGGCCACCTTCTGTTCCGGGCCGACGGTGATCGGGTTGGTGATCATGCCGGCCTCGGAGCGCTTGACCCTGTCAACCTCCTCGGCCTGGCGCTCTATCGAAAGATTCTTGTGGATGATCCCGATCCCCCCCTGGCGCGCCATCGCGATCGCCAGCGGCGCCTCGGTGACCGTGTCCATGGCGGCCGAGATCAGCGGAATCTGCAACGAAATCCGTTTTGTGAGGGCCGTCTCGGTCGAAACCTGCTGGGGATGCACGCTGGAGTAGGCCGGAACGAGAGAAATGTCGTCGAATGTAAGGGCGATGGGCGGCATTTCCTTAATCATGGGACCTCCCTAAGCAGCGTATTTTACGCCAGTTTCACGCTAAAGTCACCTGGGGTTGCAATTTTGGCATTTGTGTCGTATATTATCCGCAATGAGTGGGCGGTTCGCCCACTTTTTTCTTTCTAGGCGAGGTTGGCCGTGAGAGACACGAGGTGGCTCGAAAAGATGAGGGCCAGGGCGGAAGAGGCCGCGAACGCGCACGGCCTTGAACTGTTCGATTTCGAGGAACGGCTTTCAGGCAAAAGGTGGTGGTTCCGCGCCACGATAGACCGCGTGGCCACGCCGGTCGGAATCGAAGACTGCGAAAGGGTTTCCAAGGACCTGGCCGCGATGCTCGAAGCCGAGGACGTCGTTCCTCACGCCTACGACCTGGAGGTTTCCTCCCCGGGCCTCGAAAGGCCGTTGAGGACAAAGGAAGATTTCGTGAGGTTCGCCGGAAACCTGGTGAAGGCCGTTCTCGCGCCTTCGGGCGACGAGCCCGGAGCGGCCGTGGAGGGCACGTTGAAAGGCGTCGTGTCCGGAGACGTGGTGATCGAAGTTGGTGGCGCGGAGCGGGCCATCCCGCTAGAGCGGGTCAAGAAAGCGCATCTGGTCTTTGAATTTCCTAAGAAGAGCAAGTAACAGGGGAGAGACTCATGTCCAACGAATTGTTGCAGGCCATAGAGATGCTCGGCCGGGAAAAGGGAATTGACAGGGAGATAGTCATTTCGGCGCTCGAAGAAGCGATGGCCGCGGCGGCCAAGCGCGTTCTTAGGTCCCAAGAGAGCTTCGTGGGCCACTTCAACGCGGAGGCGGGGGAGATCGAGGTCTTTAACAAGAAGACCGTCGTCGAGGGGCCGGAGGTGGAAGACCCGCTCTCGCAGCTTTCGCTGGACGAGGCCCAGACGATAGCTCCCGGCGTGGGAGTGGGGGACGTCCTGGAGTTCCCGCTCGAAACGACCCCTTACATGGGACGAATAGCGGCGCAGCAGGCGAAGCAGGTGCTGACGCAGAAGATCAGGGAAGCCGAGCGCGGCATAATCTACAGCGAGTTCAAGGACCGCGTCGGGACCATCATAAACGGCGTGGTGAAGCGCATAGAAAAGCGCAGCGTCATAGTGGACGTAGGCAGGACGGAAGCCCTTCTGCCCGCCTCCGAGCAGTGCAGGGGCGAGCGCTTCGCGCAGGGCGACAGGCTTCGGGCGATGATTCTCGAAGTGCGTGAGAACACCAAGGGAAGCCAGGTTCTCCTGAGCAGGGCGGCGCCTGAATTCGTGGCGAAGCTCTTCGAGCAGGAGGTGCCTGAAATCTACGACGGCACGGTGGGCATAAAGTGCCTCGCCAGGGAAGCCGGCGAGCGCACCAAGATCGCGGTCTATTCAAAGGACAGGGACGTTGACCCGATAGGCGCGTGCATCGGAATGCGTGGCATGAGGGTGCAAGCGGTTACCCGGGAACTCAAGGGCGAGAAGATAGACATCATCCCCTTCAAGGAAGAGCTGTCGGATTTCGTCAAGGCGGCGCTCGCGCCGGCCCAGGTCACGAGGGTCGTCACCTCCGATCCCGATTCCAAGCGGATGGAAGTGATAGTCCCGGAGGACCAGCTTTCGCTGACCATCGGCAAGCGCGGCCAGAACGTCCGGCTCGCGGGACAGCTCGTCGGATGGGAACTGGACGTAAAGAGCGAGGGCGCCAAGAAGGACGAGCTGCTGCAGGCTATGGGCTCGATGATGGGCCAGGAGACGCCGTCCCAGCCCGCGGAGGAAGCCGCGACGCAGGAAACGCAGCAGGCCGGAGAGGAGTTTGTTACTCTTCCGGACGTGCCCGGCGTTCCCGTGAAGGTGGTGGAGGCTCTCGCGAAGAAAGGCCTTGCAACCCCGAAAGCGCTGGCCGAGGTTTCCGATGACGTGCTGTCGGAAATCCCCGGCATCGGGCCGCGCGTTCTCGCGCACCTGCGCGCATGGTGTCAAAGCCAGGCCGATGACGGGGGCGCGGAAGAACAGACGCCCGCGCCCGGCGAGGAGCCCGGCGACGGTCCCGAGGAAGGGGGGCAACGGTAAGCCATGGCAAAAGTCCGCGTGCACGAGCTGGCCAAGAAGGCCGGCTTGAATTCACAAGAGCTTCTGGAGAAGCTTCAAGCCGCCGGTTTTGACGTGAAATCGAACTTCTCGTCCGTCGAAGAATCGGCGCTTGAGGCGCTCAAGGGCGGAGCGAAGAAAGCCAAGCCGGCGGCTTCCACCTCCAAGAAAAAAGAGCCGTCCGCGAAAGAGCAGCCCTCCAAGGCGCAGCCCGTGAAGGCGCAGCCCTCCAAAGCGCCGGCGTCGGCCCAGAAGGAGCCGCCCCAGCCTCCCGAGGAAGTTCCTGAAAAGAAGGAACGGCCCGCGGCTTCGGGGCCGGCTGTTCAAGAGGTGTCGAAACAGGCTGGCCACACGGTCTTCAGGGCGACTAGGCCGCTTTCGGCCATGCCGCGCCAGGCCGTCGCCGCGAAGCCCGAGCCGGCCGCCGCGGCAGTTCCGAAGCGCGCCGAAGAGAAGCCGGAAGAGGCTTTCGAGCCGCCACGGAAGGAAAAGGAAAGGCCCAGCGAGGAGCCGGCCGCCAAGACCGCCAAAGCGGAGCCTCAGGCCCCGGCGGCGGCCGCCGAAGCGAAGGAAAAGCCTAAACGCGAGCCGCAGCAGAAAGCCAAGCCGAAGATCGAAGAGATAATAACCGAAGCGAAGCCTGAAGCGCCCGCCCAAGCTGAAGCCCCCGAGGAAGAGAAGGAGCCGCAAGCCCAGAAGCAGAGCGCTCCGGTTCCTACGCCCATGCCGCCGCAGCCGGTAGTGAGGCCCGCAGGCGTTCCCCTCGTCCACAGGCAGGCGCAGCCTCAGGGCCCGAGGGGCCCGAAAATGCACTATGGGCCGGGCGTCAAGGCGCCGCCGCCAGGGTCGCAGCCTGTTCTCGAACCGCTCCACATAGAGCGCAAGACGGCCCCAAAACACGTCTACGACAGGACGCCTTCGGCCGCCGCTATGGAGGCCGCGGCTAAGGACGCCGCGCTCCAGTCGCTGCGTCCGGCGCCTTCGGCCCCGCCGCCGCAATCGCAACGCCCGTCGCCGTACGCGCCGCCATCCTCCGAATCAAGGCGCAAGACCAAGAGAGAACGCCGGTTCGAGAAGCAGCAGGCTCGCGTGGACAGGAGGGAGCGGCTCGAGCAGGAACTGGCCGACGCGAGGGCCAGCGCCGAGACCGGCGAGGCCGTCTTCATCCGGGAGGGGATCACCGTCAAGGAACTGGCCGAAAAGCTCAACCAGAAGGTCAGGGACGTCATCGCCAAGCTGATGATGCAGGGCATCATGGTCACGATTAACCAGCCGCTGGAGGCCGACGTCGCGGTGCAGGTATCGAACATGTTCGGCTTCGCAGCCGAGGTCATCTCGTTCGAGGACGAGCTGACCCTAACCAAAGAGGCGCCGAGCGACGCCGAGCGCGTGACTCGCGCGCCGGTGGTTACGGTGATGGGCCACGTTGACCACGGCAAGTCGTCTCTACTGGAGGCGATCCACCACATTGACATCACGGGCAAGGAGTTCGGCGGGATCACCCAACACATCGGCGCCTACAAGGTTGTCCACAAGAACCGCACGTACGTTTTCCTGGACACGCCAGGCCACGCGGCCTTCACGCTGATGAGGGCCAGGGGCGCGAAGGTCACCGACATCGTAATCCTGGTGGTGGCGGCCGACGACGGCGTGATGCCCCAGACCATAGAGGCGATCAACCACTGCAAGGCCGCGAACGTGCCGATGGTGGTTGCGATCAACAAGATGGACAAGCCGGGCGCCGACCCCGACAGGGTGAAGCGCGAACTGAGCCAGCACGGCGTTTTGACGGAGGACTGGGGCGGGGACGTCGTCTGGTGCCCCGTTTCCGCCAAGAAGAAACAAGGGATAGAAGAGCTTCTGGAAATGGTCACGCTCGTGGCCGACATGCTCAACCTGCAATCCGTGCTCGAACAACCTTGCAGCGGCACGGTTCTGGAAGCGCGGCTGGATCGTTCGAGGGGGCCGGTCGCGACCGTGCTCGTGCAGGACGGCACGTTGAAGGTCGGCGACTTTTTCCTCTGCGGCTCGACGTACGGCCGCGTCAGGGGGCTCTTCGACGACAAGGGGGCGAAGATCGACACGGCCGGGCCTTCGACGCCTGCCGAGGTTCTCGGCTTCTCGGAAGTGCCGGCGGTCGGCGCCACCTTCCAGGGGATGGCCGACGAGGCGAAGGCGCGGCAGGTCGCCGAGTACCGCAAGGAGCAGGAGAAGGCCAGGAGCCTCAGGACCGGGCGCGTCAGCCTGGACAACGTCTTCGGCCAGATCAAGCAGGGAGAGATGCAGGAGCTCGCCCTGATCCTCAAGGCCGACGTCCAGGGGTCGCTTGAGGCGGTTGCCAAGCAGGTGGCCGATTGTTCCACCGACGAGATAAAGGTGAGGGTCGTCCACAGCGGCGTTGGCGCCGTGTCGGAGAGCGACGTCCTGCTCGCCGAGGCGAGCGGCGCCGTGATCATCGGGTTCAACGTACGTCCCGACAGGAAGGCCGCCGAGCTGGCGAAGTCCGAGGGCGTGGACATCAAGCTCTACACCGTCATATACGACCTGGTTGACGAATTGAAGCAGGCGCTGACCGGGATGCTCAAGCCGATAGAGAGGGAGGTGGTCCTGGGCCACGCCGACGTCAAGCAGATATTCAAGGTCTCGGGCGTCGGGACGATAGCGGGCTGCCTGGTAAGCGACGGGCACGTCACGCGCCAGGCCCAGGTTCGCCTCTTGAGGGACAACGTGATCGTCCACACCGGCAAGCTGGCGTCGCTCAAGAGGTTCAAGGACGACGCCTCCGAGGTGAAAGAGGGCACCGAGTGCGGTATCGGCATAGAGAATTACAACGACATCAAGCCGGGCGACGTGATCGAGGCCTTTGAAACGCAGATGGAGGCGCGGACGCTGGGCGTGTAAGCCCCGGCGGAAGACGATTTCGGACCCGGGGCCGCCTCTTGCCTTTCGCGAGACGGCTCCAACCATCGAGGGGCATGACCGATGCGCCGCTTCGCGAAAACAGACAAGGTCGCCGACCTTTTGAAACACGCCATCTCGAACGCGCTGCTGACCGGGCTTGGCGACGAGCGGCTCAAATGGGTCACGGTGACCGAGGTCTCCATCAACAGGGACCTTTCTCTCGCAAAGGTTTACTACACGGTTCTGGAGCCGGCGCTCACCCCTCAAAGCGCCGAGGATGCGATCTCGGAGAACATGAAGGAACTGAGGCGTTTTCTCGCGTCGCGCCTCAGGCTGAAGCAGCTTCCGGACCTAGCTTTCACCTATGACCAGGCCCAGGAAAGCGCGCGCCGCATTGAGTCGCTCCTGGCGTCGCTCAACAAGGAGACTACAGGTGGAGACTGAGCGCTGGACTTCGAGGGACGGGCTGATCCTGCTTGACAAGCCGCCCCAAATGACTTCCCACGACTGCGTTGACGCCTTGAGGAAGCTGCTGCCGCGCAAGTTCAAGGTGGGCCACGGGGGGACGCTTGACCCTTTCTGCACGGGCCTTCTCATTCTTCTGCTCGGCAAGGGAACGCGCCTTTCGGCGCTCTTTCAGAAGATGGACAAGAGCTACGAAGGCGTCATCCGCTTCGGCACGGCGACGGACAGCTTCGACTGTGACGGCAAGATGACGGAGACCGGGCCGCTTCCCGGGCTCGGCCCGGCGGAGTGGCAGCAGGCCGCAAACAAGTTCGTCGGGCCGCAGCAGCAGATTCCTCCTGCTTTCTCGGCCAAGAGGCTTGGGAACCGGAGGGCCTACGAGCTTGCCAGGGAAGGGGTCGCGGTCGAGCTTCAGCCGGTGAACATCCAGGTCTTCGATTTTTTCGTCGAGCCCATCTCGGAGTCGGACCTGCGCTTCCGCCTGCGTTGCTCGTCGGGGACCTACGTGCGAGCCATAGCCAGGGACCTTGGTGCGCTCGTGAAGAGCCCGGCCTACTGCCTCGAACTTAGAAGGACCGCCGTCGGCCCGTTTAACGTCAAGGACACCAACAAGCTTGAAGATCCTTTTCGGCCGCCCGGCTTCATTAGCTTCGACGCCGTGGACCTGGGTTTTCCCGTCCACTCGGCCAACTACCGCGAGGAGAGGCTGCTCTTCAACGGACAAAACATACCCGCCCCGCCGCAGATGCTTCCTCAGGGACAGGTTCTCAAGATCGTCGGCCCGTCCGGCCGATTCATCGCTATTGGTAAGATCAGCGGCCGCCAGATTCATCCGGAGACCGTTTTTCCCGGTTAGGGACGTTCTATGGCCCGCGGGTTCAAAGAGATCGCCAAGGGGTTCGCTTACAAGGCCACGAAGGCCGCCGCGGCCGCCGTCATGCGTCCATACTTCAGGCTTGCCGTGAAGGGAAGAAGGCTGGTGCCCCGCAAGGGAGCGGTCATCTTCGCGGCGAACCATTTTTCGTTCGCCGATCCGCCGCTGATCGGGGTGGCGCTGCCGCGCCGCGTCCGCTTCGTCATGGCCGAGGGGATATTCCGCAAGCCACTGCTGCACCTCTTCTCCAGGCTTATGGACGTGATCCCTGTGACGGCGGGCCAGCCGTTCCAGACGGCCGCGGTCAGAAAAGTGATGAGGCTTTTGCATAACGGCCACTGCGTTGCCATCTTCCCCGAGGGCCAGCGCTCGCGGACGGGCGAGCTCCTGCCAGCGCAGCGCGGCGTAGGACTCTTCGCGAAAAAGAGCGGCGCGCCGGTCGTGCCGCTGGCCATCCTCGGCACCAACGAGGCGTGGCCTCCGGGGGCTTTTTTCCCCAAGCCCAAGAAGATACGTATTTTCATCGGCGAGCCGCTGCCACCGAGCGGGAGCGAGTCGGCGGAGGAACTGGCGTGCAAGGTCAGGGAGGCGATAGCGGGATTGATGAGAGCCAACGGCTACGAGCCGGAGGCGGGGGAGGCGTAAAAATGGCCACTGCGGCTCTTTTGATCATCGGCTCCGAGATGGTGGATCCGGCCCGCAAGGACGCCAACGGGCCTTACGCGATGCTCAAGCTCGCCCAGTTGGGAATTCCGCTGGGCATGATCGTCCGCGTCGAGGACCGCGAGCGGGCCATAGCCTCGGCGCTGAAAGCGGCGCTGGCCTCCTGCGACGCCGTCGTCACGTCAGGCGGCCTCGGTCCCACGGGCGACGACGTGACGCGCGAGGCGGCCGCGAGCCTTTTCGCAACCGGCGTGCGCGAAGATGAAGGCTGGATGTCCGTTCTGGAGAAACGGCTCTCCGAGCGCGGGCGCCCGCTGACCGCGCTGGGCCGAAGGCAGGCGATGGTCGTCGAGGGGGCCGAGGCGCTACCGAACAACGCCGGCCTGGCCTGCGGCAACTGGATGGAGCGCGGCGGCAAGGCCGTGGCGATGCTGCCGGGCGTGCCGAGGGAGTTTCAGGACATCCTGGACAACCAAGTCCTGCCGAGGCTGGCCAGGCTCTTCCCCGCGAGGCCCGAGACGCGCGTCATTCGGGCCACGGCCGCCGGCATTCCCGAGGCACAGGCGGAAGAGACGCTGAGCCCGTGGTACAAGCGGCCCGGCGTAGCCGTCTCGATACTGCCTTCCTTGGGGGTCCTCAAGATAACCTTCACCATCACCTCGCCGCCGGCTGGTGACCTTCGCTCCATCGAGGAGGAGGCGAGGCGGGCTTTGGCGGAGGGACTGAAGGAGAATCTGGTGAGCCTGGACGGGGCTTCGCTGCCGGAAGTCCTCGGGCGTGAGCTACTAGCTGGCGGCTCAACGCTGGCGGTCGCCGAGTCCTGTACCGGCGGGCTCGCCGCGCAGAAGATCGTTTCGGCGGCGGGCGCATCGAGGTATTTCCTCGGCGGAGTGACCGCCTACTCGAACGAGGCGAAAGTCCGGCTCCTAGGCGTCGCCAAAGAGACGATCGAAAAGCACGGGGCCGTGAGCGCGGAGACGGCCCTCGCGATGGCGAGAGGAGCGCGGGCGCGATTTCTCGCGGGTTGGGCGGTTGCGACAACTGGCGTAGCCGGGCCGGACGGAGGCACGCCGGAGAAGCCCGTTGGAACGGTCTGGATCGGCGTCGTGGGGCCAGGCGTCGAGAAGAGTTCCAGGATATTCTTCCCGATGGACCGCGAATCGGTGATGGAACTTTCCGCCAATTACGCGCTGTTTTACCTCCTGAGGAAAGTGAAAGGGGCAAAATGACGAAGCTGAACTCCGGCGGAATGGAAACGGCCAAATGGTTTCTCTCGGTGATTTCGGTGCTTCTTCTCGTGGGATGCTCCCGCAACGAGGAACATCCGAAAGGTCCGGCGCCCAAAGCGCCCGCGGAAGCCAGAATTGCTGTTCCGGTCCCCAAGTCGGGCTCGGGCATGAACCAGATGCAGGCGCCCGAGACGGTCGGCGCCGCGGCCTCTCAGGCGGTCGGGACGCGGGCGGACATTTCGTTTGCCGGCGAGGTCCGCCTGGCGCCGGCCTTGGGGGGACGATTTCCATCGGGAGCCACCCTTTTCGTGATAGCCAGGGATCCGAAGGATAGGACCGTCCCGCTGGCGGCGGTGAAGCTCAAGCCGGAGGCTTTTCCCGCGCGCTTCGCGATCACCGAGGCCGACTCGATGACGGGGGCGCAGCTTCCCGGCGAAGCCGAGCTTTTGGCGAAACTGTCGGAAAGCGGCTCGGTAGCCACGAGCTCGCCAGGCGACCTCGAAGCGGAGCCGGTCCTGGCAAAGAGCGGGACTCCGGCCGTCCTTGTGCTGGAAAAGAAATAGCGGAGAGCCAACATGAGCGAGCCATTGAAACCGGCAGGGGAGCAATATCCTGAATTCGCCAGGCTTGTGGAGATCATGGCGCGCCTGCGCGCGCCCGGGGGCTGTCCGTGGGACAGGTCCCAGAGCCGCGAGGACCTGAAGACCTACCTCGTCGAGGAGACCTACGAGGTGATCGACGCCATTGACCAGAAGAATCCGGAAATGCTTCGCGAGGAGCTCTGCGATCTTCTGCTGCAGGTCGTCTTTCACGCCCAGATCTCCGGCGAAGAGGGCGCCTTCGGCATAGAGGACGTGTCGCGCTCCATCAACGAGAAGCTGATCCGCCGCCACCCGCACGTCTTTGGCGAGGTGGACGCCGACACTCCGGAGAAGGTCCTGAGAAACTGGGAAGCCATCAAGAAGGCGGAGAAGGCCGAAAAGAACGGCGACGGAAAAGACGTCAGCGCGCTTTCCGGCGTGCCCAAGGTCCTCCCGGCTCTTCTCAAGGCTTTTCGCCTGCAACAGAAGGCCGCCCGCGTCGGCTTCGATTGGGAGGAGCGCCGCCAGGTAGAAGAGAAGGTCAAGGAGGAGTGGGCCGAGCTGAACGAGGCCATCGCCTCCGGGGACAACGCCCACGTGCGCGAGGAGCTTGGCGACTTTCTATTCGCCCTTGTCAACCTCTCCCGGTTTCTAAAGCTAGACCCTGAGGACGCGCTCCAGGCCGCCAACGCAAAGTTCATCCGCCGCTTCACCGCGATCGAGCAGATGGCCCACGAACAGGGACGAGATCTCTCCTCCATGACGCTTCCAGAGATGGACGCGCTCTGGGACATGGTCAAGGCCGGCGAGCGAGCCGGCGACACCGCCGAATCCTGAAAATCCCCGCCCGCGCGCTTTCCTTCCTTCGCGTCCTCTGTGCCTTCGCGGTGAAAAGCTCTTAATTCCCAAATTCCGACTAATTCCGGGAACAATACTTATATCTTGACAGCCTAGCGGGAGTAGGGATAGCATCGCGCTATGGCGAGACTGGCGTGGGTGATTGCTTCAGGATACCCTCATCACGTGACGCGGCGATCCGCCGGGGCGAAAGAACAGGACGCCCCCTAGGCTCGGCAGAATTGATCGAGAGGCTGGAGCGAACACTTGGCCGCCCGCTCAAGCCACAGAAGCCCGGCCGGAAGAAAGGCCAAGAGGAGCAATAGATATTGTGTCCCCAGATAACACAAAATCAAACCCCCCTCGGACCGCTTGATGAACTGACATCAACCACCCATGATACAATTCCACATCCGCTGTCACCATCGGAAATTAATCGCGCTCAATTTGCAGGCGAACGCGCGCGATATTGGCGACAGCGGGTTAGAGAACTGTTGGGGCAAAAATGAGCATTCAAGAGATATTGAGAGAATTTTCTGCTGTGGGACCTGTTGATTGCTATGGGCCGATTGGCGAAGCCGTCATTAGAGATGCCGAGCAGGAACTTGGCGTTGCATTCTCACCTCAATACCGTGAGTTTCTACGGGTGTTGGGCTGCGGTGGCATTGGGTCAGAAAGCTTTGTCGGCTTAGGCGGACCACAATACTTGAACATAGTGTGGCTGACAAGAAGACTTCAGGATCGTGCAGCAGGTTCAATCTTCGGAAAAAGGCTCTTGCCTATTCGCACAGATGGGCAAGGGAATTATGATTGTATTGACTTGATGCACCCTACTTTAAGTGGTGAGTACGCCATTGTCGAGTGGTTGCACGACGCGTGTACATCAGAACCAATACGCATTCTGGCAAGCGACTACTTGAGCTGGATGCGTTCAGTTCTTCAAATGGCTTCACTCTAGCTACAGCCGTTGCGCGCGTGCGCTGTGGCACCCGCGCGCGGCGCTTGGGCGGCGGCTTCGGAAACTAGGGACAGCCACCTATTAATTGGAAACTAGGGACAGCCACGAATGGCGCTAACTTAAGGGTTGCTGGGCGGGTTGC